>NZ_JAFBCR010000001.1:321995-643991 GCF_016907795.1 Kocuria palustris | reverse complement strand
GCGGGCTGTGATCCGAGGATTTCCGAATGGGGAAACCCCGTCGTCTGTGAGGGCGATGACCTGTATCTGAATACATAGGGTGCAGGGGGGAACGCGGGGAAGTGAAACATCTCAGTACCCGCAGGAAGAGAAAACAACAGTGATTCCGTGAGTAGTGGCGAGCGAAAGCGGAAGTGGCTAAACCGTCTGTGTGTGATACCCGGCAGGGGTTGCATGGGCGGGGTTGTGGGAGCATCAGTGCCCGGTCTGCCGGCTGGGTCGTGTGAGTGCAGCGTGATAGTCGAATCATCTTGAGTGGTGTGCCGTAGAGGGTGTGAGTCCCGTAGACGAAATCATTGTTGCCGCGCGTGGTGTTTCCCGAGTAGCACGGAGCCCGTGAAACTTCGTGTGAATCTGCCAGGACCACCTGGTAAGCCTGAATACTACCTGATGACCGATAGCGGACCAGTACCGTGAGGGAAAGGTGAAAAGCACCCCGGGAGGGGAGTGAAATAGTACCTGAAACCGTGTGCCTACAAGCCGTCGGAGCCTTTTGGGGTGACGGCGTGCCTTTTGAAGAATGAGCCTGCGAGTTAGTGTCATGTCGCGAGGTTAACCCGTGTGGGGTAGTCGTAGCGAAAGCGAGTCTGAAGAGGGCGTTGAGTGGCGTGATCTAGACCCGAAGCGAAGTGATCTACCCATGGCCAGGTTGAAGCGCGTGTAAGAGCGCGTGGAGGACCGAACCCACTTCAGTTGAAAATGGAGGGGATGAGCTGTGGGTAGGGGTGAAAGGCCAATCAAACTTCGTGATAGCTGGTTCTCCCCGAAATGCATTTAGGTGCAGCGTCGTGTGTTTCTTGCCAGAGGTAGAGCTACTGGATGGCTGATGGGCCCCAACGGGTTACTGACGTCAACCAAACTCCGAATGCTGGTAAGTGAGAGCACGGCAGTGAGACTGTGGGGGATAAGCTTCATAGTCGAAAGGGAAACAGCCCAGACCACCGACTAAGGCCCCTAAGCGTGTGCTAAGTGGGAAAGGATGTGGAGTTGCTCAGACAACCAGGAGGTTGGCTTAGAAGCAGCCATCCTTGAAAGAGTGCGTAATAGCTCACTGGTCAAGTGATTCCGCGCCGATAATGTAGCGGGGCTCAAGTACACCGCCGAAGTCGTGGCAATGCACATTTCCGTGCACCACTCGTGGCCGGGACACCTTTGGTGTTGTGGTTCGGGTGCTGTGTGGTGACTGTAATGGTTTTGTGTGTGTTGGGTAGGGGAGCGTCGAGCGGGTGGTGAAGCTGCCGGGTGACCGAGTGGTGGAGCCTGTTCGAGTGAGAATGCAGGCATGAGTAGCGAATGACGGGTGAGAAACCCGTCCGCCGAATGATCAAGGGTTCCGGGGTCAAGCTAATCTGCCCCGGGTGAGTCGGGACCTAAGGCGAGGCCGACAGGCGTAGTCGATGGACAACGGGTTGATATTCCCGTACCGGCGAAGAACCGCCCATACTGAACTGGGGATACTAACCACCGGTTCCACCCGTTTCTCATGCGCCACTTTGTGGTGTGTGGTTGTGGTGGGATGCGTGGGACCTGATCCAGGGAGGTAAGCGTGTTAACAGGTGTGACGCAGGAAGGTAGCCGAGCCAGGCGATGGTAGTCCTGGTCTAAGCGTGTAGGGCGAGTCATTGGTAAATCCGTGGCTCATATAGCTTGAGACGTGATGGGACCCCTTTGGTGGGGGATTCGGTGATCCTATGCTGCCGAGAAAAGCATCGACGTGAGGTTCTAGCCGCCCGTACCCCAAACCGACACAGGTGATCAGGTAGAGAATACTAAGGCGTTCGAGAGAATCATGGTTAAGGAACTCGGCAAAATGCCCCCGTAACTTCGGGAGAAGGGGGGCCCGGACCCTGACATGCCCTTGCGGTGTGGAGGGGGTAAGGGTCGCAGAGACCAGGGGGAAGCGACTGTTTATCAAAAACACAGGTCCGTGCGAAGTCGTAAGACGATGTATACGGACTGACTCCTGCCCGGTGCTGGAAGGTTAAGAGGACCTGTTAGACGCAAGTCGAAGCGGAGAATTTAAGCCCCAGTAAACGGCGGTGGTAACTATAACCATCCTAAGGTAGCGAAATTCCTTGTCGGGTAAGTTCCGACCTGCACGAATGGAGTAACGACTTCCCCGCTGTCTCAACCATGAACTCGGCGAAATTGCAGTACGAGTAAAGATGCTCGTTACGCGCAGCAGGACGGAAAGACCCCGAGACCTTTACTATAGTTTGGTATTGGTGTTCGGTGCGGCTTGTGTAGGATAGGTGGGAGACTGTGAAGCGGACACGCCAGTGTTCGTGGAGTCGTTGTTGAAATACCACTCTGGTCGCTCTGGATATCTAACTTCGGCCCGTGATCCGGGTCAGGGACAGTGCCTGATGGGTAGTTTAACTGGGGCGGTTGCCTCCTAAAGAGTAACGGAGGCGCCCAAAGGTTCCCTCAGCCTGGTTGGCAATCAGGTGTTGAGTGCAAGTGCACAAGGGAGCTTGACTGTGAGAGTGACGGCTCGAGCAGGGACGAAAGTCGGGACTAGTGATCCGGCGGTACATTGTGGAATGGCCGTCGCTCAACGGATAAAAGGTACCTCGGGGATAACAGGCTGATCTTGCCCAAGAGTCCATATCGACGGCATGGTTTGGCACCTCGATGTCGGCTCGTCGCATCCTGGGGCTGGAGTTGGTCCCAAGGGTTGGGCTGTTCGCCCATTAAAGCGGCACGCGAGCTGGGTTCAGAACGTCGTGAGACAGTTCGGTCCCTATCCGCTGCGCGCGTTGGAAATTTGAGAAGGTCTGTCCTTAGTACGAGAGGACCGGGACGGACGAACCTCTGGTATGTCAGTTGTACCGCCAGGTGCATGGCTGATTGGCTACGTTCGGGAGAGATAACCGCTGAAAGCATCTAAGCGGGAAGCTTGCTTCGAGATGAGATTTCCTTCCTCCTTTGTGGGGGTGAGGCTCCCAGGAGACTACTGGGTTGATAGGCTGGATGTGGTAGCGAGGACTGACGACTCGTGGAGCTGACCAGTACTAATAAGCCGATGATCTTCACACACACAACATGTCTTGCAGCCCTTTTGGGGGTGTGAATAGCAGCGTGTTTCGCGTCCACTGTACGGTTTTGGAACAACACTGTCCCACAACCATCTGGTTCCCGTTAGCGGGGTTGGCGGTGGTGGGTGGTAGGTTCGTGAACAGGTTTCCACGCGCACTGCGGTGTGTGGTGGTGGCAGGTTTGCGGTGGTTATAGCGTGAGGGAAACGCCCGGTCCCATCCCGAACCCGGAAGCTAAGGCTCACAGCGCCGATGGTACTGCACTCTGATGGGTGTGGGAGAGTAGGTCGCCGCCGCAATTATTTGTACGGAGAGAGGCTGATCGCTGACTCCTCGTCTTCACCGTGAGGGTGAGGATGGGTCGAGTCGCGGTCGGCCTCTTTTCGCATGCCCAGATGCTTTTTGCCCCCTCCTGCTGAGTGGATACCTGATTGCACTATGAGGGCCTTTAGCGCAACTGAGGATCCACTCGAATGCCGGTCAAGGGCCGGCTTCGGTGAGGGGGGGGATGCGGCCGTGAGCAGCGAAGCGGCAGATAGCACCTGCGCGCGATGACGCCGCAAGCTGAGCTGCCGCCCCACGCCGATTGGATGCTCAATTGCGTTGTCGGCGTCCTCAACGCAATTGAGCATCCAATCGATCTCAAAGGCCGGTGCCGGTTCTGAGTAAGACTGAGGGCCGTTCGGGGCATCGGCACGGGCAGCTCTGGACCCCGCTGCGCCTGGGTGTGGAGCCGGGGCTGGCTCCCAACGCTCGAATGGATCCTCAGTTGCGGTATCGGCGTCCTCAATGCAACTGGCGATCCACTCGAACAGGGGAGTGGGTGTTTCCGCTCCAGAAGCTCTCCTGGCTCTGTCTGCCGGCTCTCGGCCGCCCTGGCTCTGTCTGCCGACCCTCCGCGGGCCCTGCTGGTTTGAGACGTGATTCGAGTGTGCGCTGCCTTGCGCTGAGGGGTGTCTCAGCGCAAATGGGTATCCACTCGGCGAGAGGCAGTGGCCTTGGCCGCTCTCGTCGTCATGGCGGGGTCGTGGGCTTCTGGGGGTGTGGTGTCGCTTCCCGCTGCGGTGCGGCACTGGTGCTCGCTGTGCGGTGAGACGAATGACGAAGACCCCGAGCCTCCTCCAGAGAGCTCGGGGCCTTCGCGTCGTCCGCGCTCAGGGCGCGGGGAGCAGATCACACAGCAGAGGGCTGCGGATCCTCAGCGACAGCGTCGTCGTCGATGTCCTCCGACTTCCTGTAGAAGCGGTCGATGGCCACGGCGATCGCACCGTCACCGGTCACGTTGGTGGCCGTGCCGATCGAGTCGATGGCCACGTAGGTGGCGATCATGATGGAGATCGCAGTCTCGTCGAAGCCGCGCATGGACTGCAGGATGCCCACGGCGGCCATGATGGCACCGCCGGGAACGCCCGGTGCGGCGACCATGGTGATGCCGAGCATCAGGATGAAGCCGAAGTACTGCACCGGATCGATCTCGATGCCCGTGACCATCATGACGGCGGTGGAGAACAGCACGATCTTCACGGTCGAGCCGGCCAGGTGGATCGTGGCGCACAGGGGGATCGTGAAGCCGGCGACCTCCTCGCTCACCCCGTTGTTCCGGGTGGCCTGCAGGGTCACCGGGATGGTAGCCGCGGAGGAGGACGTGCCCAGGGCCGTGAAGTAGGCCGGCAGCATGTTCTTGAGCAGGCGGATGGGGTTCTTCTTGGCGATGGCCCCGGCGATCACGTACTGCAGGAGCAGCAGGATGATCGTGAGCACGAACGCGGTGATGACCACCTTGAAGAACGTGGAGATGACCGTCCCGATCTGCCCGTTCATGGTCAGCGACAGGAACGAACCGAACACGTAGACCGGCAGCAGCGGGATCACGATGCGGGTGACCACGAGCATGATGATGTCGCGCAGCTCCTCCAGACCGCTCTTCAGCGTGGTCCCGCGAACCATCGTGATGCCCACGCCCACGCAGAAGGCGAGCAGAAGCGCGGTCATGATCTCGAAGGGCGGGGGCATCTCGATGCTGAAGAACGACGACAGCGACTCCTCCGAGGGATCGCTCAGTGCGCCGCCGTCGTGGGTCTCATCGGCCAGCAGCGACGGGAACAGCGCCATCGAGGTGCCGAAGGCCATGAGGCCGGCACAGATGGTGGAGCCGTAGGCCACGGCGGCCGTGATCAGCAGCCACTTGCCGGCGCCGCGCCCGAGATCCGCGATCGCCGGAGCGACGAGGGCCAGGATCAGCACGGGGATCAGGAAGCCGAGGAAGCCGCTGAAGAGGCCGTTGAACGTGACGAAGACGCGAGCGATCGGTTCCGGGAAGAACAGGCCGCACAGGGCGCCGAGCACAATGGCGACGACGATTCTCGTCAGCAGTGAGGACAGCATTCGATTGAGCATGGAGGGTCTTTCTTCAGGGTGTGGGGAGGCGGCCCTGAGACCAGCTGTGGTGCGCTCGCTCAGGTGCTGCGACCGGTTCTGCGATCGGCGGACGAGTAGACTGTGCCGTCCATGGCTCAGAGGTCGCATCCGCTGCGGCCTCACTATGGCACGGCTGCGCTCGGATGAGCTGCAGATCACGGAATTGTTGAACACATATCTGCGCGACGCGCACCGGAGGACTGAGATGGCCGAGGCCTGGTCGCAGGACAACAACGATCGCGGCGAGGACCGGGGCGGCGATCGTCGGACTCCGGGGCGGGGTCGCGACGATCGCGGCGGCTCCGGATACCGATCGTCGGGGCAGGGGCGCAGCGGCGCCCGGCGTGACGATCGCCAGGGTTCGGGCCGCGGCTTCCGCGACGACGCGCGCGGCGGATCCCGCGATGGTGAGCGACGCGGCTTCCGCGGCGACGATTCCCGCAGCGGGCGCGACGCACGCGGCGGCCAGGGACAGCGCTCGGGCGGTCCTCGGCGTGATTTCCGCGGCGACGATCGCCGTGGGGCTCAGGGCGATCGCTCGGAGGGCCCGCGCGGGGACTTCCGCGGCGACGATGGGCGTCCGGACGACCGCGGACCCCGTCGCGACTTCCGGGGTGCCTCTCAGGGCGGCGGCTCCGGTCGTCGCTGGGAGGACCGCGGCGGGCAGCGCCGTGATGAGCGCCGTGACGAGCGCAGGGATGACCGCGGCCCGCGTCGGGACGGCGATCGCCCCGGCGGGCGCGACGATTCCCGCGGCGGCGCGCGCTCCGGCGAGCGGCGCAGCAGCTGGGGCGATGACCGTCGCGGAGGACAGTCCCGCTCGGCATGGCGCGACGAGCCGCGTCACAGCAGCGAGGCACGTCGCGGCGGCGAGGGGCGTCGCGACGAGCGCAGGGACGACCGTCGAGGCCCGGGCACTCGCCCCGACGGCGGTCGGGACGGCGCCCGTGATGACCGCCGCGGCGGCTCCCGCGGCTCCGACTCCCGCGGGGGCTCCAGAGGAGGGGAATTCCGCGATGGGCAGCGTCGGGGCTTCCGCGGCGACGACTCGCGCGGCGGGCCCAGGGATGATCGGCAGGGCGGCTTCCGCGGGGAGCGTCGGGACGGACGCCGCGACGACCGCGGCGGCCAGCGGCGGACGTCGAGCTCCTTCGAGGAGCGCGGCCGTCCCGTGCGCGCACCGCGTCCGGAGGTCGATGCCGACATCACCGGCCAGGAGCTGGACCGCGACGCCCAGTTCCAGGTGCGCGCGCTCGAGGCCGACAATGCCGAGGCCGTCTCGCAGCACCTGGTGATGGTCGCCCGCTACATCGAGGACGACCCCGCCTTCGCGCTGGAGCACGCCCGCTACGCCGTCAGCCGCGCCGGTCGCGTGGCCGCGGTGCGCGAGGCCGCAGGCGTGGCCGCCTACGAGAACGGCGAGTACCACGAGGCCCTCAAGGAGCTGCGCACGTACCGCCGCATGACCGGCGACGACATCCACCTGCCCCTGATGGTCGACTGCGAGCGGGCCCTGGGCCGTCCGGAGAAGGCCCTGGAGCTGGCGACCTCGGAGGGCGTGACCGAGCTTCCGGCCGATGCCCGCGTGGAGCTGGCGATCATCGTGGCAGGGTTGCGCCGGGACGAGGGCGACGCCGACGGCGCCCTGAAGGCCATGGAGATCCCGCAGCTGGACCGCAACCGCGGCTTCTCCTACAGCCCGCGCCTGTTCCGCGCCTACGGCGAGGCTCTGCGCGGCGTCGGGCGGGAGAAGGAGGCGACCGCCTGGGACCGGCAGGCCCTCGTGGCAGAGGCCGCTCTGGGCACCGGCCCGTTCGAGGACCCGGAGATCGTGGACCTGGGCGAGGACGAGATCGGAGTGGAGCTCGACTCCGCCGAGGGTGCCCAGCGCGACATCGACCGGGTCTCCGACGTCACCGGGCAGTCCGACGCCGAGGCCGAGGCCGAGGCGGACGACGCGGCGCAGGGCTCCGAGGAGCCCGCTGCGCAGCATCAGCCGGGTCTCGACGACGAGGACCTCGCCTCGATGGGCGGGGAGTCGGCCTCCGCCGACGGCTTCGACGACGATGAGGATCCGGCGCCGTCGTCGGGCCCAAGCGGCATCGTCCGCGACGCCGCCGCTGATGACGAATCCCTCGCGGACGGTGCTGCGAGCGAGGGCGAGACGGAGCAGGAGGACTCCTGAGATGACTCGGCGACTGATCGACGGTTGCGACGCGATCCTGGCCGACCTGGACGGCGTGGTCTACGCCGGTCCCGGGGCGATCTCGGAGGCTCCGGAATCGCTCGAGCGGGCCAAGTCCGAGGGCGTGCCGGTGATGTTCGTGACGAACAACGCCTCGCGCGCCGTCGAGACGGTCGCCGAGCACCTCAGCGAGCTCGGTGTGGCGACCCGCGGCGAGGACGTGGTCAGCTCCGCGCAGGCCGCCGCCCAACTGCTCAGCGACCGCCTTCCGGCCGGATCGCGGGTGCTGATCACGGGGGCCCAGGCGCTGTCGGACTACATCGCCGAGGCCGGCCTGACCCCGGTGAGCTCCCAGCACGACGACCCCGTGGCGGTCGTCCAGGGATTCGACCCGGAGATCGGCTGGAGCGATCTGGCCGAGGCGGCCTACACCCTGGCCGATGCCTCGGTGCTCTGGGTCGCCACGAACACCGACGGTTCGATCCCGCGCGAGCGGGGCATCGCCCCGGGCAACGGGACGCTGGTGGACGCGGTGGCCAGGGCGACCGGGCGCACCCCGGAGGTCGCGGGCAAGCCCGAGGCCCCGATCTTCCGCACCGGCGCCCAGCGCCTGGGGGCTCAGCGCCCGCTGGTGGTCGGCGACCGGCTGGACACCGACATCCTGGGCGGCAATCGCGCCGGCTTCGCGACCGCCCTGGTGCTCACCGGCGTGGACACGGTGCGCACCGCCCTCGGTGCGATCACCGACGAGCGCCCCGATCACCTCATCGCCGATCTCACGGGGCTCTTCGCCCCGGAGGCGGAGATCGCCGTGGAGGAATCGGACGGCGCCAGCATCGCGCGCTGCGGTGCCGCGCAGGCCACCGCGCACGACGACGGCCTGCGGATCTCCGGTGATGAGGACGACCTCGACGCCTGGCGCGCCGCCTGCGCCGCCTGGTGGGCCCGGCATCCGCAGGTCGAGACGGCCTCGATCCCCGAGATCGAGTGGACGGCGGCATGACCCAGTCGTTCGAGCCCTCGCAGAGCCCCGGGGTCCAGCGCGTCCTGCAGGACCTCGAAGACCTGGACCAGCGCCCCGTGGGCGAGCACGCCGCCGCCTATCAGGACGCCCACGAGCGGCTGACCCGCGAGCTCGAGTCCGCGCAGTCGCGCATCGCCGGTGCCGGCGGGACGTCGTGAGCTCTGAAGGACCGAGCGCCGAGCGGCTGGACCGCGCCCTGGTGACCCGGGGCCTGGCGCGCTCGCGCACCCTGGCCGCCCGATGGATCGCCGAGGGCCGCGTGAGCGTGGACGGGCAGCGCACGAGGAAGGCCTCGCAGCTGGTGGCCGCGACCTCCGGGGTGGAGCTCGAGGAGGCCGAGGGCCCCGAGTACGTCAGCCGCGCCGGGCACAAGCTGGCAGGGGCGCTCGAGGCGTTCCCGGACGTCGTCGTGGAGGGGCTGCGCTGCCTGGACGCCGGAGCCTCCACCGGGGGATTCACCGACGTGCTGCTGCGGGGCGGGGCACGGGAGGTCGTGGCCGTGGACGTGGGCCACGACCAGCTCGTGCCGCAGCTGCGCGCGGATCCGCGGGTGCGCGTGCACGAGGGCCTGAACCTGCGCTACATGGCCCCCGAGGACATCGGCGGCCCTGCCGAGCTGACCGTCTGCGATGTCTCCTTCATCTCCCTGACCCTGGTGATCGCACCGCTGGCGGCGGCCACCCTGCCCGGCGGGCACCTGCTGCTCATGGTCAAGCCGCAGTTCGAGGTCGGAGCGGATCGACTGGGCCGCGACGGAGTGGTCGCCTCAGAGCAGCAGCGCCTCGAGGCGGTCGAGAAGGTGGCGGCCGCAGGCGTCGCTGCGGGCCTGATCGAGCTCGGGCGGATGCGCTCGCCGCTGCCGGGCCAGGACGGCAACCATGAGTTCTTCCTGCACCTGCAGCGTCCGGTGCCGGCGTCGTCCTGAACCCGAGGGCAGAACCGGGCCCTCCGTGTGCCGTCGGTCGGAGGACGTAGGGTGGAGCGCATGATCGACGACTCCGGCATGCGCGCGCCCGCCTCACGACGCATCCTGGTGCTCGCCCACATGGGACGTCCGGAGGCCCGGGTCGCAGCCCAGCAGACCCTGCGCCAGCTGGCCGACTCCGGCGTGGAGGGCGTCCTGACCGCCGAGGACCGCGACGCCATGCTGCGCGCCCCGGAGGTGGACGAGCTGCCCCCGGTGGGAGTGGTGCCGGACAACTGCGCGCTGTCGGACATCGAGCTGGTGGTCGTGCTCGGCGGCGACGGCTCCATCCTGCGCGCCGCGGAGGTCGTCCGCGACGTCGAGGTCCCGCTGCTGGGTGTGAATCTGGGCCATGTGGGGTTCCTGGCCGAATCCGAGCGCTCCGGCCTGGCGGAGACGGTCCAGGCCGTCGTCGACGGCCGCTACACCGTCGAGGACCGCATGGCCCTGGACGTGCGGGTCTGGCACGCGGGACGCCCCGTGCTGCACACCTGGGCGCTGAACGAGGCCTCGGTGGAGAAGGGCGACCGCGAGAAGATGCTCGAGGTCGTCACCGAGGTGGACCGCAGGCCCCTGTCGTCCTTCGGCTGCGACGGCGTCATCATGGCCACACCCACCGGTTCGACCGCCTACGCGTTCTCCGCCGGGGGACCGGTCGTGTGGCCGGAGGTCGAGGCGCTGCTGATGGTCCCGCTGTCTCCCCACGCGCTGTTCTCGCGACCGCTGGTCGTCTCGCCGTCGTCCATGGTCGCCTTGGAGGTGCTCACCCGCACCGATGCCCGCGGCGTGCTGTGGTGCGACGGCCGCCGCACGGTCGAGCTGCCTCCGGGATCGCGCATCGAGGTCACCCGCGCCGAGCGGCCCGTGACACTGGCGCGCATGCATCGCACGCCGTTCTCGGAGCGCCTGGTCAAGAAGTTCGGCCTGCCGACCGCAGGTTGGCGCGGCCCCGTGGAGCGGGACGAGATCTCGGACGCCACCTCCACCCTGCCCATCGTGCAGCCGGACTACCGCACCACGATCCGTTACCAGGAGCCGGGCACGCCTCAGCACCTGTCCGTGGGCCAGGAGATCCCGCAGGCCGATCGTCCGGAGGAGGGCTCATGATCGAGGAGATCCACATCCGCGATCTCGGGGTGATCACCGATGCCGTGCTGCCCTTGGGGCCGGGGCTGACGATCCTCTCCGGCGAGACCGGCGCGGGCAAGACCATGGTCGTGACCGCCCTGGGCATGCTGCTGGGGCGCCGCGCCGACGCCGGCGCTGTGCGCGTGGGCGCAGAGAAGGCCGTGGCGGAGGCCGTCGTGAACGTCCCGTCCGATCACGCCGCGGTGGCCCTGGTGGAGGACGCCGGGGGAGACGTCGACCACGAGCAGGACCGCGCCTCCCTGCAGCTCAGCCGCACCGTGGCCGCCACGGGGCGCTCGCGGGCGCACGTGGGCGGACGCAGCGCCCCGGTGGCTCGGCTCGGCGAGCTCGGCGAGACCCTGGTGGCCGTGCACGGGCAGTCGGATCAGCTGCGGCTGACCTCGGCGGCCGCGCAGCGCCATGCGCTGGACACGTTCGCCGCCGTGCACGACACCGGCCCGGCACGCGGTCGGAAGAAGGCCGCCGAGAGCCGGGGCTTCGAGGAGCTGCTGGGCGAGTACCGTGCGGCGCTGTCGTCGTTCGAGGCCGTCGAGGCCGAGCTCTCCGAGATCCGGGAGAAGGGGCGCGAGCGGGCGCTCGAGGCGCAGTCGCTGCGGGCCGCGCTCGAGGAGATCGACGCCGTGGAGCCGGTGAGCGGCGAGGACGAGGCGCTGAACGCCGAATCGCAGAAGCTCACGAGCCTCGAGTCGCTGCGCGCCGCCTCCATGACCGCGCACGCAGCGCTGTCGGGAAGCGAGGAGGATCCGGACGCGGCGTCGTCGATCCTGCTCGTGGACCGGGCGCTGTCCGCCCTCGACCAGGAGGCCGACTCCGATCCCGAGCTCGAGCAGCTGGCACAGCGCGTGCGCGAGCTGTCCGTGCTGACCAACGACGTCGCCGCGGACCTCTCCGCCTACGCGACCGGCCTGGACGAGGACGGCCCCGCGCGGCTGGCCGAGGTCGAGGCCAGGCGCGCGGCCCTGCGCGGGCTGACCAAGACCTACGGCGCGGACATCGACGAGGTCCTCGCCTTCGCCGAGACCGCTCGCACCCGGCTGGAGTCCCTCGGCGATGATCCCCACCGCGAGGAGCAGCTCAGCGCGCAGCGCGATCAGCTGCTGGAGGCCCTCGAAGCGCAGGCGGGCGAGCTCACGCAGCGCCGTCGCCGTGCCGCCGAGCAGCTCGCGCAGGAGGTCGGCACCGAGCTCAAGGCGCTGGCCATGCCCAATGCCGCGCTGATCGTCTCCGTGGAGCCGTCGCAGCGCTTCGACCGCTGGGGCCGCGACACCGTCGAGTTCCTGCTGCGAGCTCACGCCGATGCCTCGCCGCGGCCTCTGGGCAAGGGCGCCTCCGGCGGTGAGCTCTCGCGCCTGATGCTGGCGCTGGAGGTCGTGCTGGCCGCCGTCGACCCCGTGCCCACGTTCGTGTTCGACGAGGTCGACTCCGGCGTGGGCGGCAAGGCCGCCCTGGAGATCGGCCGGCGCCTGAAGATGCTGGCCCGGAACGTGCAGGTGCTCGTGGTGACGCACCTGCCGCAGGTCGCGGCCTTCGCCGACGAGCACGTGCTCGTGACCAAGAGCTCGGACTCGACCGTCTCGGATGTGAGCGTGCTCTCGCAGGACGAGCGCGTCATCGAGCTCGCCCGCATGCTGGCGGGCCACGAGGACTCCGAGGCGGCCCAGGAGCACGCCCGCGAGCTGCTGCGCGATGCCTCGGCCTAGCGCCCCTCCCCACCCCCTCGCAGACCCCCCGACCGTCCAGTGATAGGCTCGAACCCCGTGGTGAACGCTCAGAATGCCGCCGCAACGGCTGGCGATACGCAGACAGAGACCTCCGGCTCCACCGGCAAGGTCACCCGGCAGATCTTCGTGACGGGCGGTGTGGTCTCGTCCCTGGGCAAGGGGCTGACGGCCTCCTCGCTCGGGATGATCCTCAAGGCCCGCGGCCTCAAGGTCACGATGCAGAAGCTCGATCCCTACCTCAACGTGGATCCGGGCACCATGAACCCGTTCCAGCACGGCGAGGTCTTCGTGACCGACGACGGCGCCGAGACCGACCTGGACATCGGGCACTACGAGCGCTTCCTCGACGAGGACCTCGACGCCTCCTCCAACGTGACCACCGGCCAGGTGTACTCCTCCGTGATCGCCAAGGAGCGCCGCGGCGAGTACCTGGGCCAGACCGTGCAGGTCATCCCGCACATCACGGACGAGCTCAAGGCGCGCATGCGCTGGCACGCCGATCACGTGCCGGAGGGCGAGGAGGCCCCGGACGTGATCATCACCGAGATCGGCGGCACCGTGGGCGACATCGAGTCGCAGCCGTTCATCGAGGCCGCCCGCCAGGTCCGCCGCGACATCGGCCGACGCAACGTGTTCTACCTGCACGTGTCGCTGATCCCGTACATCGGCCCGGCCAAGGAGCTGAAGACCAAGCCCACCCAGCACTCGGTGGCTGCGCTGCGCAACCTCGGCATCCAGCCCGACGGCCTGGTGCTGCGCTGCGATCGCGACCTGCCGGACTCCATGCGGGCCAAGATCGCCGACGCCTGCGACGTCGACATCGACTCCGTGATCTCCTGCGCCGATGCCCCGAGCATCTACGACATCCCCAAGACCCTGCACGGCCAGGACCTGGACGGCTCCATCCTCGACTACTTCGGGATGGAGCGCACCGAGGCCGACTTCTCGCACTGGAACAAGCTGCTCAGCGCCGTCCACGAGCCCAAGCACTACCTGACGATCGGGCTGGTCGGGAAGTACATCGACCTGCCGGACGCCTACCTGTCGGTCTCCGAGGCGCTGCGCGCCGGCGGCTTCGCCAACGACGCCCGCGTGAAGATCAAGTGGGTGGCCTCGGACCTGTGCCAGACCCCCGAGGGCGCAGCGCGGGAGCTCGGCGACGTCGACGCCATCTGCGTGCCCGGCGGCTTCGGAATCCGCGGCCTGGAGGGCAAGCTCGGCGCGCTGACCTACGCGCGCACCACGGGCCTGCCCACCCTGGGCCTGTGCCTGGGCCTGCAGTCGATGGTCATCGAGTACGCCCGCTCCGTCGTGGGCCTGCACGACGCCTCCTCGACCGAGTTCGACCCGGACACGGCCACTCCCGTGATCGCCACGATGGCCGAGCAGGAGCAGTTCGTGGAGGGCGCCGGCGATCTGGGCGGCACCATGCGACTGGGCCTGTACCCGGCCAGGCTCACGGAGGGCTCGGTCGTGGCCGAGGCCTACGGCGCCACCGAGGTCCAGGAGCGCCACCGCCACCGCTACGAGGTCGGCAACGACTACCGCGATCAGCTCACCGAGGCCGGTCTGGTCATCTCGGGCACCTCGCCCGACGGCACCCTGGTCGAGTTCGTGGAGCTGCCGCGGGAGACTCACCCGTACTACGTCTCCACGCAGGCCCACCCCGAGCTGCTCTCGCGTCCCACCAAGGCCCACCCGCTGTTCGCCGGGCTGGTCAAGGCCGGCCTGGAGCGCCAGGCCTCCCGCACGGACGAGTCCCCGGAGCGCTGAGCCCCATGGAGTTCGTGGAACTGGGTGCCGGGGAGCTGACGGATCGCGTGGATCCGCGGCGCGTCCTGGCTTCCGAGACGGTCTACGAGGGCCGGATCTGGGACGTCGTCTCGGAGCAGGTGGAGCTCTCCCACGACGGTCCCCGAATGACCCGCGACTTCATCACCCACCCCGGTGCTGTGGCGATCCTGGCCTTGGACGATCAGGATCGCGTCCTGCTCATCCGCCAGTACCGCCACCCCGTGGGGATGACGCAGTGGGAGATCCCCGCAGGCATCCTCGATGTGGAGGGCGAGCACCCGGCCAAGGCCGCGGCTCGCGAGTTGGGGGAGGAGGCGGACCTGTCCGCCGGGCGCCTCGACACCCTGGTCGAGTTCCACAACAGCCCCGGCTCCTCAGCGGAGTCTCTGCGGATCTACCTGGCACGGGAGCTCACCACCCTGGAGCAGGAGTTCGAGCGCGAGGATGAGGAGTCCGAGATCGTCGCCACGTGGGTCCCGCTCGACGACGCCGTGGCGGCCGTGCTCGACGGCAGCCTGCACAACCCCAACCTGGTCACCGGGGTGCTGGCCGCCCACGCCTCGCGCGCCGCAGGCTGGTCCTCGCTGCGCCCGGCCGATGCCGCGTGGCCTGCCCATCCCGGGCTGCGCGGCACCGACGGGGTGACTCCCGCCACCATCACGCCGCCGGATGCCCGCTGAGGCGTCGTCCTCGGCATCCAGGTGTCTCCGGTGTCCCTCGCGTCTCGACCGCCCGCTTCCCCCTCAGGGGTGCAGCGGGCGGTCGAGCGCTATCTGCAGCACTTGGCGGTCGAGCGAGGCCTGGCGGCCAACACCCTGGCGGCGTACCGGCGGGATCTGGCGCGCTACGTCCGCTTCGTGACGGAGATCGGCGACGGCGCGCAGGCACCACCGGTCGATGATCCGCGGGAGATCACGGTCGCCCATGTCACCGGCTTCGTGCGCTGGCTGCAGCGCCCGGCACCGCCGAAGGAGGCGGCCGACGGCGGTGCTGACGGCGCGGGGCTGAGCGCTCGCAGCGCCGCCCGGGTCGTGGTGGCGGTGCGCGGTGCGCATCGCTTCTGGCTGCTCGAGGATCTCACCGAGCACGATCCCGCCGCCCAGGTCCCGCCGCCCACGCCGGGGACGCGGCTGCCCAAGGCGATCTCCGCCGAGCGGATCACGCGGCTGCTCGAGGCGCCGGATCCGTCCACGCCTGCCGGGCTGCGCGATCGGGCGCTGCTCGAGGTCCTCTACTCCACGGGGGCGCGCGCCTCCGAGGTCATCGGCCTGGACGTCGACGACCTGTCGGCGGCGCTGAGGTCGGGGGAGCAGCCGTCGAGGCTGCCGTTCCTGCGGCTGTTCGGCAAGGGCTCCAAGCAGCGCATGGTGCCGCTGGGACGGCCCGCCGTCGCCGCGCTGGAGGCGTGGATGGTGCGCGGCCGGCCGGAGCTGGCGGCCAAGGGGAAGGCCGATGCCGCGGTCTTCCTCAATCAGCGCGGCGGGCGGATCTCCCGGCAGACGGTGTGGAACACGGTGGCCCAGGCCGCCGAGGCCGCAGGGCTGAGTGCCGAGGGCGTGGAGGTCAGCCCGCACACGCTGCGCCATTCCTTCGCCACGCACCTGCTCGAGGGCGGGGCGGATCTGCGGGTGGTCCAGGAGCTGCTGGGGCACGCCTCGGTGACGACCACGCAGGTCTACACGCTGGTCACGGCCGATTCTCTGCGCGAGGTGTGGGCCATGGCCCACCCGCGCGCCCGCTGAGGCTGCGCATCCCGCTGGTGGCACCGACCAGCAGCAGGGCAAGGGCGGCTCCAATGCCCGTCTCCACGACGCGATCGCCGATCAGTTCGCGGGCGGGGGTGGCGACCACGAAGCTCGTCATCATCAGCGCCACCGGCGTGAGGAATACCAGGGCCAGGCTGTAGTGGCGCACCGCGTAGAGCTCGTTGGCGAACTGCAGCGCCGCCAGCAGCAGGGCCAGGCCCAGCGGGCTCCAGTCGATCAGCAGGAGGAGACCGGTCAGGGCCACGCCGGCGAAGGTGCCGATGACGCTGTGGACCACCCGGTTCGCCGCCCCGGCGAGATCCGCAGCGGCGATCGGAGCGGTCGCCGCCAGGATCGCCCAGTGGTAATGGCCCAGGCCGCTGGCGGTGGCCGCCGCACCGGCAAGGCCGACGGCGACGGCATAGCGAGAGGCCCGCGCCAGCGCCTCGGGCCAGGCCACCGGCTGCAGGGGCGGGGCCGCCATGCCGTCGGGCGCGCTGCGGGGCGGAGTGGCCAGGAGGAATCCCAGCACCACGACGAGCGCCGCACTCGCCACGGCGGCGAGGGCGGCCTCCCCGAGCCGTCCCTGTCCGGGCACACCGGCGACGGTGGTGAAGGCGTACAGGTAGAAGAAGGGGCCGGCCGGGCGCAGCTGCAGCCGGTCCGAGACGACGGACAGCACGGCGGCCACGACGACGGCTGCGAACGTCACAGCCCAGGGGCCGAGCCCGGCGCTGGCCGAGGCCGCCCCGGCGATGACGCTGCCGCTCATGAGCGCCCCTGCGATCGCCAGGTGCTGGAAGCGCAGGCGCGGTGCATCCGCGCGTCCGAACACACCCGTGAGCGATCCGAAGATCACGTGCACGCACAGATCCAGTCGCCCGAGCAGGACGACGGCCAGAAGGGGCAGCGCGATGCCGATCCCCACGCGTGCGGCAGGCCCGCGGTGACCGCGCCCGGAGGGGACATGGAGGAAGTCCTGGAGGTGGCTCTTCACGATCATGCGAAGGAGCGGACCATGAAGATCTTGGCGCAGCGGGTGCCGTCGCCGGGTGCCACGAAGTCCGCCAATCGGCCGTACTCCCGGAAGCCCTCCGAGGCGTAGAGATGCTGGGCTCGCTCATTGCCCTCGCGCAGGTCGAGGGTGAGGTGCTCGATGCCTGCGGTCTGCGCCTGCTCCAGCCGCAGGCGCAGACCGCAGGCGTCGTGGGCAGGGCCGTCGACGATGCCGCGCAGCAGGTCCTCGAGCTCTTCCCGCGCGGGCGGGTCGGTCCAGCCGAGGGCTGCGCCGTCGCTGACGAAGCCGCCGATCATGCGGGTGAGGGAGTCCAGCACCGGGTCGGTCAGGTCGTCGGCGGTGGCGCGGTGCAGTTCGAGCATGACGAAGAGTCTACGAAGATCCGGACGGCGTCCCCTCGCCGTGTTCTGTGGGAGCCGGAGGCGAGGCGCTGTCGTCGGGTCCCGACGAGCAAGTCCCCGAACGGACCGGGCCCCGCCGATCGTTGGGGATCGGCGGGGCCCGGTCAGGACGGATCGAGGATCAGTCCAGGTGGCGCTCGTCGGGGCCGTTGTAGGCCGACAGCGGCCGGATCAGCGAGTTCGCGGCACGCTGCTCCATGATGTGCGCGGTCCACCCGGTGAGGCGGGCGCACACGAACAGCGGGGTGAAGGTGGGGATGTCGAAGCCCATGAGCCAGTACGTGGGCCCGGCCGGGTAGTCCAGGTTTGGCTTGATCTGCTTGGCCTCGTCCATGGACCGGGCCAGGCCGTTGTAGAGGCCCAGGATCTCGCGGCGGTCGTAGTGATCGAGCATGCGGAACAGGGCGTCCTGCATGGTCGGCACGCGCGAGTCGCCGTTCTTGTACACGCGGTGGCCGAAGCCCATGACCTTCTTCTTCTCGGCCAGGGCCTGGTCCATCCACTCCTTGGCCCGCTTCTCGGCGTCTTCCTCCGACTCGTCCTTGCGGATGCCGAGCTCCTGGAAGGTGTGCATGACGGCCTCGTTGGCGCCGCCGTGCAGCGGGCCCTTGAGCGCGCCGACCGCACCGACCACGGCGCTGTGCAGGTCCGCCAGCGTGGAGGTGATCACGCGCGCCGTGAAGGTCGAGGCGTTGAAGGAGTGCTCGGCGTACAGGATCATCGACACGTTGAAGGCGTCGACGACCTCCGGATCGGCCTCCTCGCCGAAGGCCATCCACAGCAGGTTCTCGCTGTAGCTGAGGTCATCGCGGGCGGAGATCGGGCCCTTGCCGTGGCGGCGGCGCTGGTCGTAGCAGACCACCGCGGGCATGGCCGCGAACAGCGCCTTGGACTTCTCCAGCTCCGCCTCGGGGGAGGCGTCCTCGGCCTTGGGGTGCTGGGCGCCCAGGACGGAGATCGCGGTGCGGCACACGTCCATGGGGTGGCAGTCCGTGGGCAGGGCGTCGATCACGGCCTTGAGCTCGGGGCTCAGGTCGCGGTGCGCCCGCTCGAACTCCTCGAACTCCGTCAGCTCCTGCGCGGTGGGCAGCTCGCCGTTCCACAGCAGCAGCGCGACCTCCTCGATCGTGCGCGAGGCCGCCAGCTCCTGGACGGGATAGCCGCGGTAGAGCAAGGAGTTGGACTCGGGGTTGACCTTGGAGACGGCCGTGACATCGGCGACGACGCCGGCCAGGCCCTTGTGGACCTCGGGCTCCTGGGTGGACTGATCTGCAGTGCTCATCACTTGCCTCCTGGGACGTCGAATGCGAAGACCTGGCTGTCGAACTGGTTGTAGCCGTCGTAGTCGACGGTCTCGTACAGACGCGCTCGCGTCTGCATCTGGGGCACAGCGGCCTGCTGGGTGCCGTCCTGCCGGATGGTGTCGAGCAGGCGCTCGACCGCACCCATGGCTGCGCGCTGTGCGGAGACGGGGTAGATGACCATGGAGACCCCGGCGTCCTGCAGCTGCTGGACCGTGAACAGCTCGGACTTGCCGAACTCCGTCATGTTCGCCAGCACCGGCACGTCGAGTGCCGAGGCGACGGCCTCGAACTCGGAGAGGTCCTTCATGGCCTCCGGGAAGATCGCGTCCGCGCCGGCCTCGACCAGCGCCTGGGCACGCTCGATCGTGGCCTCGAGGGTGTCCACTGCGCGGATGTCGGTGCGGGCCATGAGCACGAAATCCGGATCGCGCCGTGCCTTGGCGGCGGCCTGCAGTCGCTGCACGGCGGTGTCCTGGTCCACGACGGCCTTGCCGTCCAGGTGCCCGCAGCGCTTGGGGTTGACCTGGTCCTCCAGGTGGCACCCGGACAGCCCGGCGTTCTCGAGCTCCTGGATGGTGCGGGCTACGTTCATGGCCTCGCCGAACCCGGTGTCGGCGTCGATCAGGGTGGGCAGGTCCGTGGTGCGGGCGATCTGCCCGCCGCGGGTCGCCACCTCGGTGAGCGTGGTCAGCCCGATGTCCGGAAGGCCGAGTTCGTTGGCCAGGACGCCGCCGGAGATGTAGACGCCGTCGAAGCCCTTCTCCTGGATCATCGACGTGGCCAGCGGCGTGAACGTGCCGGGGAACTGGACGCAGCGGCCCTCGGCGAGCAGCTCGCGGAAGCGCTTGCGCTTCTCACTTGCGGTGACGTGGGAGTACAGCATCAGAAGATCCCCTCGGGTCCGGTGGCCAGGTCGACGGAGGCCAGGATGTTCAGCGCGCCGAGATCGCCCGTCTCCAGGCTGGGCAGCTCCTCGGCCGCCTGGATGAAGCGCTCGAGCTCGGATTCCGCCACGACGCCCCCGGCCAGCGAGCGAAGCTTGGTCAGGTACTGCTCGCGGGCGAACGGACGGGCGCCGAGCGGGTGGGCGTCCGCCACGGCGATCTCCTCGACGATCCGGGTGCCGTCGGTGAGGGTGATCTCCGCACGGCCGCCGAAGGCCTTCTCGGAGATGTCCAGGGAGTGGTAGCGGCGGGTCCACTCCGGATCCTCCTGCGTGGTGACCTTGTTCCACAGGGCGACCGTCTCCGGACGGCCCGCGCGCTCGGGGGCGTAGGAGGCCGAGTGGTTCCATTCGCCGTCCTGCAGCGCCACGGTGAAGATGTACGGGATCGAGTGATCCAGGGTCTCGCGAGAGGCCTTGGGGTCGTACTTCTGCGGATCGTTGGCGCCGGAGCCGATGACGTAGTGGGTGTGGTGCGAGGTGTGCAGCACGATCGAGTCGACGTTGTCCGCGTTCGCGATCTCCGGGTGCTCGGAGTGCAGGCGCCGCGCCAGGTCGATCCAGGCCTGGGCCTGGTACTCGGCGGAGTGCTCCTTGGTGTAGGTGTCCAGGATGGCGCGCTTGGCCTCGCTCGGACCCGGCAGCGGGACCTCGTAGGAGGCGTCCTTGCCGTCCAGCAGCCAGGCGATCACGCCGTCCTCGCCCTCCCAGATGGGAGTGGGGGAGGTCTGCCCGCGCATGGCGCGATCGACGGCCTCCACGGCCATCTTGCCGGCGAAGGCCGGGGCGTGGGCCTTCCAGGTGGAGATCTCGCCCTTGCGGGACTGGCGGGTGGCCGTGGTGGTGTGCAGGGCCTGGCCGATCGCGTGGAAGATCACGGACGGGGCCAGGTGCAGCAGCGTGCCGATGCCGGCTGCCGCGGAGGGGCCCAGGTGGGCCACGTGGTCGATCTTGTGGGCGTGCAGGCAGATGGCCTTGGTCAGATCGACCTGGATCTCATAGCCGGTGGCGATGCCGCGGACCAGGTCCGCGCCGCTGGCGCCGGTGTGCTGGGCCACTGCGAGGATCGGCGGGATGTTGTCGCCGGGGTGGGAGTACTCCGCGGCCAGGAAGGTGTCGTGGAAGTCGAGCTCGCGCACGGCCACGCCGTTGGCCCAGGCAGCCCACTCGGGGGAGACCGCGGTGGCCGAGTCCACGCCGAAGACCTGCGCGCCGCGGGCGTCCGAGGCCGGGCGGTGGCGCAGGGCCTGGTCGCGGGCGGAGACGATCGGCGCGCGGTTCACGGAGGCCATGGCGACCGAGGCGTTGTCCAGCACGCGGTTGATCACCATGTCGGTGACCTCGGGGGAGACCTCCACCGGGTCGGCGGCGACCTCGGCGATCTTCCAGGCCAGCTGCTCCTCGCGGGGCAGCTGCGCCGATGACGGGTGGACCTTCACGGTGTGGTTGACGGTCATGACGTCCTCTCTGATGCGGTGGTTTCGGTCTTCTCGAGGGCTGCGCTCAGGGCCTGGTGCAGGTGCAGGCGCACGGCGGCCTCGGCCAGCTGCTCGGAGCCGGAGGCGATGGCCCGGGCGATCGCGGCGTGCTCCTGGGCGGCGCTGACCAGCCGGGACGGGTCGTGGGACGAGAGCCGGCGCACCCGGATGAGCTGGGTGCGCACGGTCTCCAGGGCGGTGACGAGCCAGGGGTTGGCCGCGGCGTCGTCGATCATCTGGTCCATGCGGGCGACGAGCTCGTAGTACTCGTCTGGGATGGGGTCTTGGTCCAGCTGGATCGAGATGCCCTGCAGCTCCTCGCCCAGGTGCACGAAGTCGCCCGGCGTGCAGCGCACCGCCGCCAGTCGAGCGGCCTTGACCTCGAGGGCCTCGCGGAGCTCGAACAGCGGCTCGATGTCCGCGGCGCTGATCCGGCTGACCGCCGTGCCGCGGCCTCCGATCTGCTCGGCCAGGCCGTCGGCGGCCAGCAGGCCCAGGGCCTCGCGCACCGGCGTGCGGGAGGTCCCGAAGCGCTCGGAGAGCTCGACCTCCCCCAGGGGTGCCCCGGGGGCGAGATCTCCGTTGAGGATCTCCGTGCGCAGCTGGAGGTGCACGCGCTGACCTGCTCGCATGGTGCTCCTCTCCGCCCGGGGACTCGGTGCGCGCCCGACGTGCTCGCGGCGCCTGCTGTGTATACACACCCTGCCACGGACCGTGGTTCCTGTCACGTCGCCGAGCAGGCGATGGGCATCAATGTATACACAGGGGTGGTGCTGAGTGAGCTGAGTCACTAGTGTGGCGGACATGGAACCGGGCGGGCCCGGCGGCGGCGCACCGCGTGCATTGCCTGCGCGGCGCCCCGGACCGGACCGGCCCACGAGCCACGCACAGCACGGACAAGGAGCATCCATGAGCCAGCACAGCGCGGACCAGCCCCGCCCCACCACAACCGCCGAGCGCACGCTGCCCGGCGACGGCACCTACTCCGGGGCGTGGCGGCGCAGCGTCGAGGATCGGGAGGGCTTCTGGCTGGAGGCAGCCCAGGGCATCGACTGGATGACGCCGCCCAGCCGGGCGCTGGATGGTTCCGGCGACCCGATCTTCCGCTGGTTCCCGGAGGCCACGCTCAACACGTGCGCCAATGCGGTGGACCGCCACGTCGCGGCCGGTCGCGGGGATCAGGCGGCCATCATCTACGACTCCGCCGTGCTCGAGCGGCAGGAGACGATCACCTATGCCCAGCTGCAGGACCGGGTGGCGCGGGCCGCCGGGGCCCTGCGGGAGCTGGGCGTGCAGAAGGGCGATCGGGTGCTCATCTACCTCCCGATGATCCCGGAGGCGCTGATCTCCATGCTGGCCTGCGCCCGGCTGGGCGCGGTGCACTCGGTGGTCTTCGGCGGCTTCGCCCCGCGCGAGCTCGCCGTGCGGATCGACGACTGCGCCCCGCGCGCCGTCATCACGGCCTCCGGCGGAGTGGAGCCCAAGCGACGCATCGAGTACCTGCCCTCCGTGGAGGAGGCGGTGCAGATGGCCGAGCATAAGCCGTCTGCGGTGCTGGTGGTCGGGCGCGAGGGCTTCGAGCACGACGTCGCGGGCATGCGCGAGCGCGCGGCCGTCGACGGCCTGGAGTGGGTGGACTGGCAGGAGGCGGTCGAGGCCGCCGAGCCTGCCGAGCCGGTCGAGGTCGCTGCCACCGATCCGCTCTACATCCTCTACACCTCCGGCACGACCGGCAGCCCCAAGGGCGTCGTGCGGGACAACGGCGGCCACGCCGTGGCGCTGAGCTGGTCCATGGCCAACATCTACGACATCGGCCCCGGCGAGGTCATGTGCACCGCCTCGGACGTGGGCTGGGTCGTGGGCCACTCCTACATCGTCTACGCGCCGCTGCTGGCCGGGGCCACGACCGTGCTCTACGAGGGCAAGCCGGTGGGCACCCCGGATGCCGGTGCGTTCTGGCGGCTGGTGGCCGAGCACCGCGTGAAGGCCTTCTTCACCGCCCCCACCGCGCTGCGGGCCATCCGCAGGCAGGACCCCGAGGGCGAGCTGGTGGCCGAGCACGATCTGTCGAACCTGGACACGCTGTTCGTGGCTGGCGAGCGCCTGGACCCGGAGACCTGGAGCTGGGCGGGCAGGGCGCTGGATATCCCCGTGGTCGATCACTGGTGGCAGACCGAGACGGGCTGGGCCATCAGCGGCAATCCGGTGGGCCTGGAGCAGCTGCCGCTGAAGTCCGGCTCTTCCACGGTGCCGATCCCGGGCTACGAGATCGAGATCCTGGATCCGCTGGGCGAGCCGGTGCCGCAGGGGGAGGAGGGCAACATCGCCGTGCGCCTGCCGATGCCGCCGGGCACGCTGGCCACCCTGTGGGGCAGCGACGACCGCTTCCGCAGCGCCTACCTGGAGGCCTTCCCCGGGTACTACGTCACGGGCGACTCCGGGCGGATCGACGAGGACGGCTACGTCTTCGTGATGGGCCGCACCGACGATGTCATCAACGTCTCCGGCCACCGGCTCTCCACCGGTGCGCTCGAGCAGGCCCTGGCCCAGCACCCCGCGGTGGCCGAGTGCGCCGTGATCGGCGTGGCCGATGAGCTCAAGGGGCAGCGCCCGTGCGGATACGTGGTGGTCAAGCAGGGCATCGAGACCTCGCAGGAGCAGCTCAGCGAGGAGCTCGTGCAGCTTGTGCGCCGGGAGATCGGCGCGGTCGCCGACCTCAAGCAGATCGCGGTGGTCGAGGCCCTGCCCAAGACCCGCTCCGGGAAGATCCTGCGCAAGACCATGCGCCAGATGGCCGATGGCCAGGAGGCGCCGGTGCCCTCGACCATCGAGGATCCGGCCGTGCTGGAGGCACTGGAGCCCGTGCTGCGGGGCCGGTGAGTGCGCGGCGGGGCGATCCTGCCGGGCGGATCGCCCCGCCGCTGTCAGTCGCTCGGAGCCGTGCGCTGAGCGCGCAGCTCGCGCTTGAGCAGCTTGCCGGACTGGTTGCGCGGCAGCTCGGCCACGAACTCCACGCGCTTGGGCACCTTGTAGTCGGCCAGGCGCTCGCGGGCGTGCCGGCGGACCGTCTCCGCGGTGAGCTGCTGGTCGGGATGCACCACGATCACCGCAGTGATGGCCTCGCCCCAGCGCTCGTCGGGAAGTCCGAGCACCGCCACCTCGGCGACCTCGGGCAGTCGGTAGAGGCAGTCCTCGATCTCGCGCGGGGCCACCAGCACGCCGCCGGTGTTGATGACGTCCTTGATCCGGTCGACCACCTCGATGAAGCCCATCGAATCGCGGGTGACCTGATCTCCCGAGCGGAACCACCCGTCCGCGAAGCTCTCCTCCGTCTGCTCCGGGCGCCCCCAGTAGCCGGACATCAGCTGCGGGGAGCGGTATTGGATCTCGCCGGGTTCACCCGCACCGGCCGGGGTGCCGTCGGCGGTCATCACGCGCGCCTCCACGTGGAAGACCGGGCGGCCGCACGACGTCGGGCGCAGGTCGTGCTCCTCGGGGCGAAGCACGGTGCACAGGGGACCCAGCTCGGACTGCCCGAAGCAGTTGTAGAAGCCCAGCCTGGGGAACCGGTCGCGCAGTCTCTGCAGCACCGTGGACGGCATGATCGAAGCGCCGTACTGCGCCTGGGTCAGCGAGGACAGGGCGCGGGTCTCCAGCTGAGGGCGCGAGCTCAGGGGGACCCACACGGTGGGGGCCAGAAACAGTGAGGAGAGGTGCTCGTGCTCCACCAGCTCGAGCATGGCGGGGATGTCCGGCTTGGCGATCAGGCGGATCGAGGCGCCCAGGCACAGGTAGGGCATGAGGAGCACGTGCAGAGTCGCCGAGTAGTACAGCGGCATGGCCACCAGCGGCCGGTCCTCGGCGCCGCGCTCGCGGGTCAGATCGGCTGCCGTTTCCTCGGCCAGGCCCAGCAGGGCGGGGTCCGCGGCGATCAGGGCGACGTCCGCATTGCGCAGGATGTGGCGCAACTCCTCGCCCTTGAGAGCGAAGTTCACCGGCACGTGCACCGCGCCCAGGGAGGCGCAGGCCAGGAAGAGGATCGCGAAGGCGTCGGAGTTCGCGCCGAAGGCGGCAACCCGATCGCTCGGCGAGATCCCGGATCGTGTCTCCGGCCGGGGGCTGCCCGAGGGGAGGGGTGATGCACTCCGGTGCCGTGGTGCCGTCCATGCTGAAGTCCTCCCTCGGTGCGGCCTGGCGCACGCCCTCGAGGTGGTGTGCGCCACAGGCTATCCGGGCGTGCA
This sequence comes from Kocuria palustris, assembly GCF_016907795.1. Lineage (NCBI taxonomy): Bacteria > Bacillati > Actinomycetota > Actinomycetes > Micrococcales > Micrococcaceae > Kocuria > Kocuria palustris. The sequence continues at coordinate 618,529 of NZ_JAFBCR010000001.1, read as the reverse complement.
ATCGACCACCAGGGAGTCTTCGCTCCTTCGGTGCCACGGGTGCCGTCGAGCGGGGCCCTCACTCGCCGCAGGACCGATACTCCATCTCGGGTCGGCCCACCGTGCCGCGGCGTGCCCGGCGCTGTGCGCGGTCGACCTCGGTCAGGTGCTCCAGATAGCGCCGAGCCGTCACGCGGGAGATGCCCGTCCCAGCCGCGACCTCGGCCGCCGACTGCCACGGCAGTGCCGCCAGCTCCTGGGCCACGCGCTCCAGCGTCTCAGGGGACAGGCCCTTGGGGCTGCCCGAGGCTGCGAATGGCCGAAGCCCATCGAGTGCTCGATCGATCGCCTCCTGATCGAGCGGCTGCTCTCCCCGCAGACTGGTGCGGTACTGCTGATAGGCGGCCAGGCGATGCAGCAGCTGCTCGCGGGTGAAGGGCTTCACGAGGTAGCCGACGACTCCGAGCGAGGCAGCTGCTCGAACCGTCTCCACATCCCTGTGGGCTGTCACCGCGAGGATGTCCACGTCGTCTCCGGCGGCGCGCAGCCGGCGTGCGACGTCGATGCCGGTGGCATCGGGGAGATTCACATCCAGCAGCAGAAGGTCCGCGGGGCGGCCTTCGCGACGCAGCGAACTCACCGCTCGCAGGGCTTCTGCGGCTGTGGCCGCACTGCCCGCCGCCTCGAATCCCGGTACCTGCTGAACGAACCGCAGGTGCGCGTCCCGGGTCAGCGGCTCGTCTTCCACGACGACCACCCGCAGCTCCCTGCTCATGATCGAACCTCCTTCGAGACCAGGGGGAAGCTGAGCACGAAGCCGTGCCGCCGTCGTCGATCACCTCGATCGCACCGCGATGGCGGTGGACGATCTCGCTCACGAGTGCCAGTCCCACACCGTGGCCGCCCACGGTGTCCGAATCCTTCGTGGAGGCGCCGCGCTGGAAGATCCGCTCCCGCACCGACGCCTCGATGCCCGGCCCCGAATCCGCGACGCTGAGGATCGCGGCGCCGTCATCATCCTGCGCGATCTCGACTTCCACCAGCGGCCCTTCGGCACCGGATGCGGCGACGGCTGCTTCGATTGCGTTGTCGATGAGATTGCCCACTACGGTCACGGTCTCCGATGCGCTCAGCGGAAGTCCGGGTGCTCCGTCCGCCGCATGGACCTCCAGTCGGACTCCGCGCTCCTGGGCCGCGGAGGCCTTGCCCAGCAGCAGGGCCGTGAGCACGGGATCCTCGATCCCTGCCCCGACGTCCCCGGCCAGACTCAAGGTGCGCTGCTGATCCGCGGCGGCGAAGCGCCTTGCCTGCTCGGATTCGCCGAGCTCCAGCAGTGCGACGTTCGTGTGCATCCGGTTCGCGTGCTCGTGGGTCTGCGAGCGCAGCGCCTGGGCCATCGTGGTGGTCGCACGCAGCTGTCCGGACAGCCGGGTGAGCTCGGTGTGATCGCGCAGGATCGCGACCATTCCGGCCGAGGGCTCCGACGCGCGCAGCAGGGAGACGATCAGGGTGCGCTCGCCGTGCATGATCCACTGCTCGCGGACCTCCTGCTGCCCGGTGAGCAGGTCCTGCAGCTGCGGGGGCAGACGCGCTTCCTCCAGGGGGATGCCTCGACGACGTCGCCGATCGGCCCATCGGTAGACAAGGCTGCGCCCGTCCGGCTGCTGGAGGGCTTCCAGGGCAGGCTCGGTCAGGCCCAGCAGCTCACGAGCTCGAGGGTTGGCGAGCATGAGTCTGCCGTTCTCGATCAGCAGAAGGCCCTGGGCCGCCTGCTCGAGCACGGCGTCCTGAACCGAGACGGCCTCGGCCAGCTCCTCCGGAGTCCGTCCCCCGGTGCGCTGGGAGAGGTAGCGGGCCAGGGGAAGATGGGCCGCAGCCCCGGCTGCGAGCAGCGCCAGCGCCATCCCGAGCAGCAGCGGGGCCTCGGCCCAGACTTCGTCGGCGGTGTGCTCGACCAGCACCCCCGTGGAGACCAGAGCGACGATCTCTCCGTCCTCGTCGCGCACCGGTGCGGTGGTGCGGGCCGACAAGCCGAGCTGCCCCTGTTCCGTCGAGGCCCTGACCTGCCCGCTGCGCGCTTCCTCGATCGAGCCGCGGAATCGCTGTCCGATCATCTCTGGCCGAGGGTGGGTCCATCGGATGCCCTCTGGCGACATGATGGTGATCCAATCGAGCTCGGTGCTGCGCACGAGGTCATCCGCCAGGGGCTGCAGCTGGGCGTGGGGGTCGTCAGCACCCGACTGCTCGATCACGAACGGGTCGTCAGCCAGGGCTATGGACATGGTGCGGCTGATCTCGCGGGCTCGCTCGTCGGCATCCTGGGCGGCTCGCTGGATGAGGACGGCGCCGAAGACGGCCGCTAGGACAAGGACCAGCAGCAGCTGCAGGACCAGGACGCGGCGGGCCAGGGACATGGGAGCTCCTCGTGCGGATCGGGGTGTCCCGAAGTCTCCCACCTCGCTGACCCGCTTGTGGTCCCGCTCACGACCACAACGACCACAACGAGACGTGCATCACAGATCCCGTCAAGCTGATTGTGGCGCCGAGCGAGGCGCAGCACCGCCCACCGCCGGCCTCGTCCGGCGTCGCATCGTTCAGGAGCAGCACATGGCAGCAGCCGAGCAGCCGGGCCCGACGTCGTCGACAGCGCCCCGGAAGAAGAAGGACCGCACGCACACCCTCTACATCGCCGTGATCATCGCTGTGGTCGCCGGTGCCGTCCTGGGGCTGGTCGCTCCAGAGGTCGGAGTGGCGCTGAAGCCCGTCGGCACCGGGTTCATCGCGCTGATCAAGATGATGATCGCTCCGGTCATCTTCTGCACGATCGTGCTGGGCGTCGGCTCGATCGCCAAGGCGGCCACGGTCGGCAAGGTCGGGGGCATGGCTCTGGCCTACTTCATCGCCATGTCGACCTTCGCCCTGGCCATCGGCCTGGTGGTGGGCAACATCGTCCAGCCCGGCTCCGGCCTGGACATGAGCAACGCGACGTACGAGGTCCCCGCCGACGCTTCCCATGGCGCCGGTGCCGAGGAGGGGACCGTCGGGTTCCTCCTGGCGATCATCCCCACCACGCTGGTGTCATCGTTGACCTCCGGCAACATCCTGCAGACCCTGTTCGTCGCACTGCTCGTGGGCTTCGCGCTGCAGGCCATGGGAGAATGCGGTCGGCCCGTGCTCAAGGCGGTGACCTACATCCAGGCCGTTGTGTTCCGACTGCTGATGATGGTCATGTGGCTGGCGCCGCTCGGCGCGTTCGGCGCGATCGCAGCCGTGGTGGGCGCCACCGGCGTGCAGGCCATCACGTCGATGCTGGTGCTGATGCTCGCGTTCTACATCACCTGCGCGCTGTTCATCATCGTGATCCTCGGCCTGATGCTGAAGATCGTGACCGGGGTGAACATCTTCTCGCTCATGAAGTACCTGGCCCGCGAGTACCTGCTGATCTTCTCGACCTCGTCGTCCGAGGCGGCACTGCCGCGGCTGATCGCCAAGATGGAGCACCTGGGTGTCTCCAAGCCGGTCGTGGGCGTCGTTGTGCCCACCGGCTACTCGTTCAATCTCGACGGCACGGCCATCTACCTGACCATGGGTGCCCTGTTCGTGGCCGATGCCATGGGCACTCCGCTGGCACTGGGCGAGCAGATCACCCTGCTGCTGTTCATGATCATCGCCTCCAAGGGTGCGGCCGGCGTCTCCGGTGCGGGCATCGCCACCCTGGCGGCCGGCCTGCAGTCGCACCGTCCTGATCTCGTCGACGGCGTGGGGCTGATCGTGGGCATCGACCGGTTCATGTCCGAGGCTCGTGCGCTGACCAACTTCTCCGGCAATGCCGTGGCCACGCTGGTGCTGGGCACCTGGGTCCGTGAGATCGACCGGGACCGGGTGAGCCAGGTGCTGTCCGGGAAGCTGCCCTTCGACGAGGCGCAGATGGCTGTGGACCCGCACGCCTCGCCGACCGCCCCCGAGCAGGCACTCGAGGGCCACGAGCAGTCGAAGCTCGCCTGAGGTTCCGGCAGGCAGTGCATGCGCCGCCTGGCCCTTGCCGCGGAAGCGCTCGGCCAGGCGGGCGCGTCCATGCAGGTCCCGCCCCGCGGCGGTAGGGTGACTGGCCAGAGAAGGCGGGCACGCGTCGGCGCGGCTCGCACGCCGTCCCCAGACCAGGAGTGGTTCCCACAGTGAGCAGCAAGAACGAGGATCGGTTCCCCGCGCTCGGCGAAGCCGAGACCGGCAAGGTCGGCCCCACCGGGCGCCCGCTGCGCCGCTTCCCGGACCCGCCCGAGCTGGACTCCCACGGCCCGGCGCGGATCATCGCGATGGTCAACCAGAAGGGCGGCGTGGGCAAGACGACGTCGACCATCAACCTGGGCGCGGCCCTGGCCGAGACCGGGCGCAAGGTCCTCATGGTGGACTTCGATCCGCAGGGCGCGCTGTCGGCGGGCTTCGGCGCGAACCCGCACGAGCTCGACCAGACCATCTACAACGTGATGATGGAGCGCGGGGTCGACCCCTGGGACGTGATCCTGGAGACCGAGACCGAGGGCATCGACCTCATGCCCGCCAACATCGACCTCTCGGCCGCCGAGGTCCAGCTGGTCTCGGAGGTGGCCCGCGAGCAGGTGCTGGCCTCGGCGCTGCGCAAGGTCGAGGACCACTACGACGTCATCCTCATCGACTGCCAGCCCTCGCTCGGGCTGCTGACCGTCAACGCGCTGACCGCCGCCCACGGCGTGATCATCCCGCTGATCTGCGAGTTCTTCGCCCTGCGCGCGGTGGCCCTGCTGGTGGACTCGATCGAGAAGGTCCAGGACCGGCTGAACCCCAAGCTGCAGATCGACGGCGTCCTGGCCACCATGTTCGACTCCCGCACCCTGCACTCGCGCGAGGTGCTGGACCGGATCGTGGAGGCCTTCGGCGACAAGGTCTTCGACACCGTCATCAAGCGCACCGTGAAGTTCCCGGACGCCACGGTCGCCGCCGAGCCGATCACGTCGTTCGCGACCAACCACACGGGCGCGGATGCCTACCGCCAGCTGGCCCGCGAGCTGATCTCGCGCGGCGGCGCTCCGTGATCCGCGCATGAGCGCACTCGTCCCGGAGATCGAGTCCTCGGGCCTGGCCGGGTCCGAGGGCGGCTTCGCGGTCGAGCTCGAGAACTTCGCCGGGCCGTTCGAGGTCCTGCTGGGGCTGATCGGCAAGCACGAGCTCGACATCACCACGGTCTCGCTGTCGATGGTCACCGACGAGTTCCTGGACTACGTCCGCGCCCTGCGCGAGACGAACTCGCTGGCGGCCCTGGACGCCGCCAGCGAGTTCCTGGTCGTGGCCGCCACGCTGCTGGATCTGAAGGCCGCCCGGCTGCTGCCGCGCGGCGAGGTCGACGACGAGGCCGACCTGGCCGTGCTCGAGGCCCGCGACCTGCTCTTCGCCCGGCTGCTGCAGTACAAGGCGTTCAAGGACATGTCCCAGCTCATGGCCCAGACCATGCGCACCGAGTCCGCCCGCCAGGCCCGCTCCGTGCCGCTGGAGCCGCAGTTCGCGAAGCTCATGCCCGAGCTGATCTGGCGCACCACTCCCGAGGAGTTCGCCCAGATCGCGATCCGGGCGCTCACGCCCAAGGAGGCCGCGCCCACCGAGGTCGGCGTCGATCACCTCCACGGCTCCGAGGTCACCGTGCGCGAGGAGGCCGATCAGCTGCGCCTGATGCTCGCCGACGGCCAGGAGCACGCCTTCGCCGAGCTGATCGCCGATGCCGAGACGGTCCTGGTGGTCGTCGTGCGCTTCCTGTCGGTCCTGGAGCTGTTCCGCGACCGCGCGATCGACGTCCGCCAGGACGAGCCGCTGGCCGATGTCTGGATCACCTGGACCGCCCCGGAGGATTGGAGCCCCGAGCGGCTGTCCGACGAGCACGACGTCCCCGCCCCGACCGATCCCGCCGCCGAGGGCCCCGCGGCAGAAGACACGCCCCATGACTGAGCAGCACGAGCCCGCCCCCGACGGCAACGCGGACGAGGCGGCCGCGTCGTCCCTGGCGCAGGAGATCTCCGCCGGCGTCGTCGACGTCGACACCCTGCCCGGGGGACTGGCCGCCGCGATCGAGGCCGTGCTCATGGTCGCCGAGCGCCCCGTCTCCGAGTTCGACCTGGCCGAGGTCCTCAGTCAGCCCGTCGACGAGATCCGCGCGACCCTGGATTCGCTGCGCGCCGAGTACGACGGCCTCACCGGCGATGACGACGACCCGGCCGTGCCGCGCGGTTTCGAGCTGCGGAAGGTGGGCGGGGGCTGGCGCTTCTATTCGCGCGCGGAGTTCGCCCCGGTGGTGCAGGCCTTCGTGCTCGAGGGACAGACCTCGAGGCTGTCGCAGGCCGCGATGGAGACCCTGGCCGTGATCGCCTATCGCCAGCCGGTCAGCCGGGCGCGCGTCTCGGCGATCCGCGGCGTGAACGTCGACGGCGTGGTGCGCACCCTGGTGGCCCGCGGGCTCGTGCAGGAGATGGAGCGCGATCCGCTGACCGGCGCGCTTCTCTACGGCACGACCCCGTACTTCCTGGAGAAGCTCGGCCTGGATTCGATCTCCGAGCTGCCGCAGATCTCGCCGTACCTGCCCGGCGTCGAGGACGTCGGCGACTACGACGGCTGAGCCTCCGCCCCTCGCGGCTGAGGGGTGTTGCCAAGCGCCGGGCTCCCGACGCCGCGCGTGATCCCGGGTACTGCGCCGGCGGGGGCTCAGCGGATAGGATGGCCTGTCGTCCGCGCGGGAATCCCCGCGCATCACGCCGACCGGCGCAGCGGGACCCGAACGAGGGTCCGCACCGATCGAGCGACGACGACCGCCGACCGACGCCCGCCCTCGCGGCGGCTCGGTGCGTGCTGAGCCGACTCCCACAGGACGTCAGGCCCGGCACGCGAGCGATCCCGGCGCTGCCGCTGCCCAGCATGCGAGTCAGCGCCGAGCCAGGCGGCACCGACAGACCACCACAGACCTGCAAAGGACAGTGCGACATGGCTGAGAACCATTCGAACTCCCGGGGCAAGCGCCCCTCCCAGAGCCGCGGCAGCGGCCCGTCCCGCCCCGGCAAGGGCTCGGGCGGCCGCTCCGGCGCACCGGGACGCTCCGGCGGCCCCGGCAAGGGCCCGAAGAGCGGCCCCAAGGGCGCCGGCCCCCGCGGTGCAGCAGCCGGAGGCCGCAAGGGCCGTCCCGGCAAGCCCGCCACCAAGGCGAATGCCGTCGGCCCCAAGGCTCCCAAGGGCCAGAAGGGCCCCAAGCCCTTCGCCAAGTCGGAGCGCTACGATCGCAAGATGCCGGACAAGGTGGCGATCTACGGACCGCACCGCCGTCGTCGTCCCAAGAACCCGCCGGTGGACCGCCTGGAGGTCCACGACTCCGAGGGCGTGCGCCTGCAGAAGCTGCTGGCCAACGCCGGAGTGGCCTCGCGCCGGGTGTGCGAGGAGATGATCGCCGAGGGCCGCGTGACGGTCGATGGCCAGAAGGTCACCGAGCTCGGCGTGCGCGTGGATCCGCGCACCGTGGAGATCACGGTCGACGGGCTGCCCATCCAGCTCGATGACAAGCTCGTCTACTTCGCCTTCAACAAGCCCGAGGGCGTGGTGTCCTCGATGGAGGACCAGGAGGGGCGTCCGTGCATCTCGGACTTCCTCACCTCCTCCAAGCACCTCCAGCACCGCGTCTTCCACGTGGGCCGCCTGGACTCGGAGACCGAGGGCCTGCTGCTGCTGACCAACGACGGCGAGCTCACCAACCGCCTGACCCACCCCTCCTACGAGGTGCCCAAGACCTACCTGGTGCAGGTGCGCGGGCCCATGGAGAAGGGCATCGGCGACATCATGAAGGCCGGTGTGGAGCTCGAGGACGGCGTGGCCAAGGTGGACGAGTTCCGCCTGGTCGACTCCGTGCCCGGCCACATCCTGGTCGAGGTCGTGCTGCACTCGGGGCGCAACCGCATCATCCGCCGCCTCTTCGATGCCGTGGGCTACCCCGTCGAGCGCCTGGTGCGCACCCAGGTGGGCCCCATCCGCATCGGCGATCAGAAGCAGGGTGTGGTGCGCGATCTGTCCAACACCGAGGTCGGGCACCTGCTGGCCTCCGTGGGCCTGGAAGGCTGAGGGTGGGCGCTGAGACCGTTGCCGAGGGGCCCGTGCTGATTATCGGCGCGGGCCTGCTCGGCGCCTCGGTGGGCCTGGGCCTGCGGCATCTGGGTGTGAGCACCTGGCTGCGCGATGCCTCCCCGACCGCCGAGGCCATCGGCGCGGATATCGGTGCCGGCAGCTCCGAGCGCCTGGCCCTGGCGGCGGGGGAGACCGTCCCCGAGCCGAGCCTGATCGTGGTGGCCACGCCTCCGGACGTCGTCGTGAAGACCGTGGCGCAGGCCCTGGCGGAGCACCCGCAGGCGATCGTCACGGACGTGGCCTCGGTCAAGTCCGCGATCCAGGAGGGTCTGCGCGCACGCGGCGCGGATCTGCGCCGCTACGTGGGCTCCCACCCCATGGCCGGGCGCGAGCGCTCCGGGCCGGTGGCCGCGCGCGGCGAGCTGTTCACGACCATGCCGTGGGTGCTGTGCGCAGCGCCGGAGACCGATCCGGCGGCCGTGAAGCGCGTGCGCTCGCTGGCCCAGGACCTGGGCGCGCACGTCACGGAGTTGGAGGCGGATGAGCACGACGCCGCCGTGGCCCTGATCTCGCACGTCCCCCAGGTGATGTCCTCGCTGCTGGCCTCGCGCCTGCAGGACACGCCGCTGCACCACCTGTCCCTGGCGGGGCAGGGGCTGCGCGACACCACGCGCATCGCCGCCTCCGATCCGGGGCTGTGGGTGCAGATCCTCTCGGCCAACGCGGAATCGATCGTGCCGTCGCTGCACGGCGTGCGCGAGGACCTGGACCGGCTGATCAACACGCTGGAGGACCCCACGGGCCCCGGCGCGCGCCTGGACATGGCCGAGCTGATCGCCGAGGGCAATGCCGGTCAGGCCCGGATCCCGGGCAAGCACGGCGGAGCCCCCAAGGCCTTCGCCCAGCTCACCGTCCTGGTGGATGACCGACCCGGCACGCTGGGCGAGCTGTTCACGGTGGTCGGCGAGACCGGGATCAACCTGGAAGACTTGCGCCTGGAGCACTCCCTGGGCCGGCGCGTCGGCCTGGCGGAGATCTCCGTGGACCCGAACCGTCGGGACGAATTGGTGGAGGCGCTCGAGCAGCGCGGATGGAAGGTGGTCCAGTGACCGAGCACAGCACCCAGGCCGTGGTGGCCATCGACGGGCCCTCCGGGTCCGGCAAGTCCACGGTCTCCAAGGAGATCGCCCGCCGGCTGGACCTGGGCTACCTGGACACCGGTGCCATGTACCGAGCCGTGGCCTGGTGGGCCGTGCACTGCGGCATCGACCTGGGCGACGGCGATGCCGTGGTGAACGCCGCCCGCACCGCACCGATCGAGGTCTCGACCGATCCCGATCAGCAGCAGGTCCGCGTGGACGGCCAGGACGTCACCGCGGCCATCCGCTCGACCGAAGTGACCGGCGCGGTCTCCTCGGTCTCCACCGTTCCGGAGGCGCGCGAGATCCTGGTCCAGCGCCAGCGCGAGATGATCGAGGCCTCCGGGCGCCGCATCGTGGCCGAGGGCCGTGACATCACCACCGTGGTGGCCCCCGACGCCGACGTCCGCGTGCTGCTCACCGCCTCCGAAGCGGCCCGGCTCTCCCGCCGAGGCGCGCAGCTGGGCTCCTCGCAGTCCAAGGAGGCCCTGGCCGCGCAGGTCACCGGCCGCGATGCCAAGGACTCCAAGCTGGTGAACTTCACCGACGCCGCCGACGGCGTCACGCACCTGGACTCCTCGGAGCTGAGCATCGAGCAGACCGTCACCGCCGTGATGGACTTGGTCCTGCGCGCGGTCCCCGAGCTCGCCTGAAGCTCCCGCACACTTTCCCCACACACCTCAGAAGGAGGGGCTCCGATGCCCGAGACCCCCGAGAACACGAACTACGACTCCGAGTGGTCCGGCCCCGGCCCTGAGGCAGCGCCTCAGCGCCCGGCGGACCAGTACGAGGAGAAGATCCTCGGCGGCGGCGATCAGGACATCTCCGAGCGCCTGGCCGCGATCGACGACGAGGAGGCCGAGCTGCGCGCCGAGGCCCTGCGCGAGGGCCTGGAAGACTACGACCTTGACGAGGAGGACCTGGCGCTGCTCGCGGAGTGGGCCGGCGACGACGTCGCGGACCTGTACCGCAAGCCGGCCCCTGTGGTCGCCGTGGTCGGTCGCCCGAACGTCGGCAAGTCCACGCTGGTCAACCGCGTGATCGGCCGGCGCGAGGCCGTTGTGGAGGACGTCCCCGGCGTGACGCGCGATCGCGTGCGGTATTCCGCCGAGTGGATGGACCGGCCCTTCACCATGGTCGACACCGGCGGCTGGGAGGCCGACGCCACCGGCATCGATCACTCGGTGGCCGAGCAGGCCGAGCTCGCCGTGGAGCAGGCCGATGCCGTGCTGCTCGTCCTGGACACCACCGTGGGTGTGACCGCCACCGACGAGGCCATCGTGGGCATGCTGCGCCGGGCGAACAAGCCTGTCATCGTGGTGGCCAACAAGGCCGATTCGCAGGCCATGGAGCTGGAGGCCACCGCGCTGTGGTCGCTGGGCATGGGGGAGCCGTTCCCGGTCTCCGCCCTGCACGGCAAGGGTGCGGCGGATCTGCTGGACGCCCTGTTCGAGATCCTGCCCGAGTTCTCCGAGGTGGCCGAGCCCGAGCTGGTCGGCGGACCGCGCCGCGTGGCACTCGTGGGCCGCCCCAACGTGGGCAAGTCCTCGATGCTCAACAAGCTGGCCGGCTCCGAGCGCGTGGTCGTCAACGAGCTCGCCGGAACCACCCGCGACCCCGTGGACGAGAACATCGAGCTCGGCGGGAAGACCTGGCGGTTCGTGGACACGGCGGGCATCCGTCGTCGTCAGCACATGGCCAAGGGCGCGGAGTACTACGCCTCCCTGCGCACGCAGTCGGCGATCGAGCGGGCCGAGGTCGCGCTGATCCTGCTGGCGGTCGATGAGCCGCTGGCCGAGCAGGACGTGCGGATCGTGCAGTCCTCGATCGACTCGGGCCGTGCGATCGTGCTGGCCTTCAACAAGTGGGACCTGCTCGACGAGGAGCGCCGGTACTACCTCGAGCGCGAGATCGAGAAGGACCTGGCGCACGTGGCCTGGGCCCCGCGCGTGAACGTCTCGGCCAAGACCGGCTGGCACAAGGACAAGCTGGTCCCCGCCCTGGAGACCGCGCTGGAGTCCTGGGACACCCGCATCCCCACCGGGCGCCTCAACGCGTTCCTGGGTGAGCTCGTGGCCGCGCACCCGCACCCGCTGCGCGGCGGCAAGCAGCCGCGCATCCTGTTCGGCACGCAGGCCTCCACGCGCCCGCCCAAGTTCGTGCTGTTCACCACCGGGTTCCTGGATCCCGGCTACCGCCGCTTCATCGCCCGACGGCTGCGCGAGACCTTCGGGTTCGAGGGCACCCCGATCGAGGTGACCATGCGCGTGCGCGAGCGTCGTTCCCGCAAGCGCTGAACGGCTGCGCCCCACGGCAAGCCCCCGTCGTCGAGATCCCGACGACGGGGGCTTGCCTCATGTCGTCGTGTCACACACCGGTCACGTCGGCCCCGTAAGCTGGGGTGCATCTGCAAGCACCCCAAAGGGGTCCGCGGCCTGTTCCGCGCCCTGGAATTGGAGTTTGACGTGTTCTCGAAGATCCTGGTGGCCAACCGCGGTGAGATCGCGGTGCGCGCCTTCCGCGCGGCGTACGAGCTCGGGGCCAAGACCGTGGCCGTGTTCCCCTACGAGGATCGCAACTCGATCCACCGGCAGAAGGCCGATGAGGCCTACCGGATCGGGGAGGAGGGCCACCCGGTCAAGGCCTACCTGGACGTGGACGAGATCATCCGCGTGGCCCTGGAGTGCGGCGCCGATGCGATCTACCCCGGCTACGGCTTCCTGTCCGAGAATGCCGATCTGGCTCAGAAGTGCGCCGACAACGGCATCACGTTCATCGGCCCCGCAGCAGACGTCCTGAGCCTGGCTGGAGACAAGGTCGCAGCACTCAAGGCCGCCAAGAAGGCCGGGATCCCCACGCTGGACAGCTCCGAGCCCTCGGACGACAAGCAGCAGCTGCTCGAGTGGGGCAAGGAGATCGGCTTCCCGGTCTTCGTGAAGGCCGTGGCCGGCGGCGGCGGGCGCGGCATGCGCCGCGTGGAGTCCGAGGACAAGCTCGAGGACGCACTCGATGCCGCCATGCGCGAGGCCGGCACCGCGTTCGGCGATCCCACCGTGTTCCTGGAGCAGGCCGTGCTCAAGCCGCGGCACATCGAGGTCCAGGTCCTGGCCGATGCCACCGGCGAGACCGTGCACCTGTTCGAGCGCGACTGCTCGCTGCAGCGCCGCCACCAGAAGGTCATCGAGATGGCCCCCGCGCCCAACCTCGACGAGGACATCCGTCAGGCCCTGCACAAGGACGCCGTCGCCTTCGCCCGTGAGCTGGGCTACCTCAACGCCGGAACCGTCGAGTTCCTGGTGGACACGGTGGGCGAGCGCGCCGGGGAGCACGTGTTCATCGAGATGAACCCGCGCATCCAGGTGGAGCACACCGTGACCGAGGAGGTCACGGACGTCGACCTGGTCCAGGCCCAGATGCGCATCGCCGCGGGGGAGACCCTGGAGCAGATCGGCATCCGCCAGAAGGACCTGTACGTCCGCGGCTTCGCCATGCAGTGCCGCATCACCACGGAGGATCCGGCCAATGGGTTCCGCCCGGACGTCGGGAAGGTCTCGGCCTACCGCTCCGCAGGCGGTTCGGGCGTGCGCCTGGACGGCGGCACGATCTACGCCGGTGCGGAGATCTCCCCGCACTTCGACTCCATGCTGGTCAAGCTGACCTGCCGCGGCCGCGACTACCAGACCGCCGTGCACCGCGCCTCGCGCGCGCTCGCCGAGTTCCGCATCCGCGGCGTGGCCACCAACATCCCGTTCCTGCAGTCGGTGCTGCAGGATCCCGAGTTCCTGGACGGGCAGATCACCACCGACTTCATCGAGCGCCACCCGGAGCTGCTCGAGGCCCGCGGCTCCGCCGATCGCGGCACGCGCGCGCTGCAGTACCTGGCAGAGGTCACCGTCAACCAGCCCAACGGCCCGCGCGTTGAGGGCATCGATCCCCGCGAGAAGCTGCCGCGCCACCCCGGTGACAAGACCGAGGAGCCGGATCGCTCGCCGTTCGACGGGCCTTCCGAGGCTCCGTACCCCGAGGGCTGGCGCAGCTACCTGCTCGAGCACGGCCCGGAGGAGTTCGCGGCGCACCTGCGCTCCAAGACCTCGGTGGCCGTCACCGACACCACGTTCCGCGACGCCCACCAGTCCCTGCTGGCCACCCGCATCCGCACCCGTGACCTGCTGGCCGCCGCTCCCGCCTACGCGCACACCGTCCCGCAGCTGTTCTCCGTCGAGGCCTGGGGCGGGGCGACCTACGACGTCGCGCTGCGCTTCCTGGGCGAGGACCCCTGGGACCGGCTGGCCCGCCTGCGCGCGGCCATGCCGAACATCCCGATCCAGATGCTGCTGCGCGGGCGCAACACCGTGGGCTACACCCCGTACCCGGTGGAGGTGACCGACGCCTTCGTCAAGGAGGCCGCGGCCACCGGCGTGGACATCTTCCGCATCTTCGATGCCCTCAACGACGTGTCCCAGATGGAGCCGGCGATCAAGGCCGTGCGCGAGACCGGGACCGCCGTGGCCGAGGTGGCACTGTGCTACACCTCCGATCTGCTGGATCCGGACGAGGCCGTCTACACGCTGGACTACTACCTGGACCTGGCCCAGCAGTGCGTCGACGCCGGGGCGCACATCCTGGCGATCAAGGACATGGCCGGTCTGCTCCGCCCGGAGGCCGCACGCCGTTTGGTCACCGCGCTGCGTGAGAAGTTCGACCTGCCCGTGCACCTGCACACCCACGACACCGCCGGCGGGCAGGTGGCCACGCTGCTGGCCGCCGTCGAGGCCGGGGTGGATGCCGTGGACGTCGCCGCAGCCTCGATGGCCGGGACCACCTCGCAGCCGTCGGCTTCGGCCCTGGTGGCAGCGCTGAAGCACACCGAGCGCGAGACGGAGCTGTCCCTGGACGCGGTCTCCGACCTGGAGCCGTACTGGGAGATCGTGCGCGGGATCTACTCGCCGTTCGAGTCCGGGCTGGCCGGGCCCACCGGGCGCGTGTACCGCCACGAGATCCCGGGCGGTCAGCTGTCCAACCTGCGCCAGCAGGCGATCGCGCTCGGACTCGGGGAGAAGTTCGAGAAGGTCGAGGACATGTACGCCGCGGCCGACCGGATGCTGGGGCACCTGGTCAAGGTGACGCCGTCGTCCAAGGTCGTGGGCGATCTGGCCCTGCAGCTCGTGGGCATGGACGTGGATCCGGCCGAGTTCGAGGCCAACCCGCAGAGCTTCGACATCCCCGATTCCGTGATCGGTTTCCTCAACGGCGAGCTCGGCACTCCGCCGGCCGGCTGGCCCGAGCCGTTCCGCACCAAGGCGCTGGAGGGGCGGCACGAGACGCCGGCCGATACTCCGCTGTCGGAGGAGGACCGCGCCGGTCTGCAGTCGGATGATGCCGCTGTACGCCGCTCCACGCTGAACCGGCTGCTGTTCCCCGGCCCCACGCAGGAATTCGAGGCGCGCCAGGCGGAGTACGGCGACATGTCCGTGCTGCACACCCGCGACTTCCTCTACGGCCTGCTGCCGGACAAGGAGCACATCGTCTCCCTGGGCCGCGGCGTGCGTCTGCTGGTCACCCTGCAGGCCATCTCCGAGGCCGATGAGAAGGGCATGCGCACCGTCATGGTCACGCTCAACGGGCAGATGCGCATGATGGAGGTCCGCGACACCTCGGTGGCCACGGACTTCGTGGAGGCCGAGAAGGCGGACAAGTCCAACCCGGGGCACGTGGCGGCGCCCTTCGCGGGTGCGGTGACGCCGACGGTCTCCGAGGGCGACAAGGTCGAGGCCGGCGACAAGATCGCCACGATCGAGGCCATGAAGATGGAGGCCTCGGTGACCACCCCTGTGGGCGGCATCGTGAAGCGCGTGGTCGTCCAGGGGCCGGCGCAGGTGGCCGGCGGGGATCTGGTGGTGGAGATCGAGACGGAGTGATACTGCTCTGCTCTTGAACGACGACGGAGGCCCCGGCGATCTGCGGATCGGCGGGGCCTCACGTTTTTACAAATCTCAACGAAGGCGAGAAAAGAAATGAAGCACAAACTCGAAATTGGCACTCGATGCCATGGCATTCTGGTTTCTTCTGACAAAGAAGATTCGTTTGGCCAAGTAGAGTTTGACGAAGGCGGAGCTATTATTTCTAGAGTTGAAGTGGCAGATGCATTTGGATTTGCTATGACGAATGTTGGAGAGACGCCGAGTTCGTTTACATTTGCAGACACCTCAGGATTCATCCGTTTTACTGAGCTGGCCAGGACTGGGACGCTGTCCAATACAAATAGGGTAGTGATTGATAAGTTTCGTTCGCGAAGAGTGATTCGTTCTGGAAATATGGAGTGCGATTACCAAGAGATTGACGGGATGTGTACGGTCATAGACGGTCTTGCCGCCTGGGTTGGACTAAGCGCCGTTGAGACTTCTCCCCTGTTTGATAAAGAGTCCGAAGAGATAATTGGGGTGGGCCTGAACGCTAGAAATAAGCCGCAACTGAATATCGGCGGAAACTTTAACCTAACTGCAGAGACTTCTTTTAGCCACCCTCCCCGTAGGGAAGGTAATAGATTCTCCATTACCGATGAAGTTCTATTACGCACTCATTCTCAAGACTTAGCACCGTGGGGGGATCATGCCGCAGTTCACCGGATGATGCAAGACCTTCTGTGTCTCGTTTATGGGAAGCCAGTTGGTATGCGACTGAAAAGCATTAAGCGAGAAGATGACCAAGAGGGTCCTGTTGATGAGGAGAGTCCCCGCCGGTGGTGGCGCGATGCCTATGAGCCACACTTGGGGCGATCGGCTACTGCTCCCGCTGCTAGCTTGCCTGAGGATAGTTCCCCAATGTTCCTGTTTGAGGACGTTGATCTGGGGAAAATGCAAAAATGGCTAGATGAATTTTCGCATTGGTCGAGACCGACCTGGATTGCCGTGAGTTCCATGTTTCAGGAAGGGAGTGTTGTCGAAGTGGAGCTGCTCCAAATGGGAGTCGCATTGGAGGCGCTAGGCTACGCCATCTGGAAAACGGAGTTGGAAGGGTTGGGCAACTCGGATGAGCGGACCCCGCAGTACCCGCAGTTGTTGAATAGGGTCACCGACGTCGCATTGCCTCCACAATTTGAGTTGCGCCAGGGTATGTCCATAAGCAACTGGCGAATTGAATTCAATAGAGCGTTCAAGGGGGCGAAGCATGCTGATAATGCTGCCGTAGATCCAGCGGAGGCTGCTCGATTTTCTGGTGAGGCTATGGATTTGATCCGATATTGGATTGCGCATCAGGTCGGTGTTCCTTTTGATAAGATCAATATTTCAAGCCGATTCTAGTATGACATGGATGTCTCGATCTCGCCGCAGACTGCTTTTCTATTCGTTTGTGGCAGAAATTGCTGGTGTATCCGGTGGTAGAAATGGGGCAGGCGTAATCCTCTGTAGTTTTACGGAGCGAGGTCGAATCTAGTTGCTTAAAATTGGATTCCGTCAATGACTTTCCGGCACATTTTTGAGATCGCCTTTGTCGGATGTGTGAACCGAGCGTATCTGGGAGGTGATTATTTGCGCTGAGGCATGGCGACCTTTGACGACCGTCTGCTGCCGAAATGCAATGCGCGGTAGCGCGTTCTGGTGACGGCCTGGTCATCCGGGAGGGCTCCCGCCGTCGCAGGAATCTTTTAAGCTGCACATGACCGGGCCACTCTGGCCCAGGCAGAACCGACGGGCAGGAGCCAGGGTGAAAAAGCAGGTCGAGGTCGTGGGTGCCATACTGGTGGACGGGCAGTCGGTGCTGGCTGCGCGGCGCAGCGAGCAGATGAGCCTGCCCGGCATGTGGGAGTTCCCTGGCGGGAAGATCGAGGCGGGGGAGACGCCCGAGGAGGCGCTGGCGCGCGAGCTCGTCGAGGAGCTGCAATGCACCGCTGAGATCGGCGAGCACGTGGAGACCACGGTCTACGAGTACGAGAAGATCCTCGTCTCCCTGGCCACCTACTACTGCACCCTGCGCGAGGGAACACCCCAGCTCACAGAGCATTCCGAGATCCGCTGGGTGCCTGCGGCTGAGCTGCGCGAGCTGGACTGGGCGCCGGCGGACATCCCCGCTGTCGAGCGCGTGATCCAGGACCTGCAGGCATGAAGCGCGAGGCGCTCCGCGCCGACACTGCCTTCGGCTTCCTGGACAGGCAGACCGCCTCGGAGCAGCTGCACCACCCGGTGCTGATCTCCAACGACGACGAGAACACGATGCTGCGCGGCATCCTCGACGAGCTGCGCCGCTCCCGCAGCTTCCTGTTCTCCGTCGCGTTCGTGACCACCGATGCCCTGGCGATGCTCAAGCAGCCGCTGCTCGACTTCGTGGCTGCCGGCGGCACCGGGCGGATCGTCACCTCCACCTACCTCAACTTCAACGCCCCGGACGCGCTGCGGGAGCTGCTCGCCCTGCCAGGCATCGAGGTGTACGCCCACCTGGATCCCAAGCGCGGTTTCCACTCCAAGGGCTACGTCTTCGACCAGGACCTGGGCACCACCGCGATCATCGGCAGCTCGAACCTGACGTCGAACGCGCTGCTGCGCAATCGCGAGTGGAACCTGCGCTTCTCCGCGCTGCCCGAGGGCGATATCGCCGAGCAGCTGCGCACCGCCGTGGACCGACAGATCGACGAGGCCGTCGTGCTCACCGGTGAGCTCATCGACGCCTACGCAATCGAGTACGCGCAGCGCCCGCAGCTCGTGGCAGCTCCCGTCGACGGCTTCCTCCCGCCGGCGTCGTCGGGGATCCCGACGACGATCGTGCCCAACTCCATGCAGGAGGAGGCGCTCGAGCGGATCGAGCGGCTGCGCCTGGCGGGGGAGCGGCGGGCCCTGGTCATCTCCGCGACGGGCACCGGCAAGACGATCCTGGGCGCGCTGGAAGTGCGGCAGGCCAAGCCGCGCAAGATGCTGTTCGTGGTGCACCGCGAACAGATCGTGGACAAGGCGCTCAGCGAGTTCCGACGCGTGCTCGAAGAGCCGGCAGATCAGTTCGGCAAGTTCGTGGCCCAGCGGCGGGAACTGGACCGCCGGTATGTCTTCGCCACGATCCAGTCGATCTCCCGTCCTGGGGCGCTGGAGGAGATCGAGGCCGCCGGCTTCGATTACGTGATGATCGATGAGGTGCATCGTTCCGGCTCGCGCACCTACCGGGAGATGATCGATCGGCTCACCCCCGATTTCCTCCTGGGGCTCACCGCCACTCCGGAGCGCACGGATGCCGTCGACGTGTTCGAGCTCTTCGATCACAACGTGGCCTACGAGATCCGCCTACAGGCAGCGCTGGAAGCCGACATGCTCGTGCCGTTCCATTACTACGGCGTGCAGGACTTCCAGTACGAGGACGGCACCACCGTCGACGAGACCGCCCAGCTCTCCCGGCTCGTGGCTCCAGAGCGCGTGCACCACCTGCTGCGGATGATCGAGCGCTATGGACACAATGGCGAGGTGCGCGGGCTGATCTTCTGCAGCCGCGTGGAAGAAGCACGCGAGCTCAACGAGCTGCTGAATCTCTCCGCGGTCAACGGTCGGCGGCTGAGGACGGAAGCCCTGACGGGTGCGCAGTCGCAGCAGGAGAGGGCGGCCGTCGTCGAACGCCTGGAAGCCGGCGAGCTCGATTACATCCTGACGGTCGACATCTTCAACGAGGGCATCGACATCCCGTCGCTGAATCAGGTGGTGATGATGCGCCAGACGCAGTCGCGGATCATCTTCACTCAGCAGCTCGGGCGCGGGCTGCGGCTGGCCGAGGGCAAGGACCATCTGCGGGTCATCGACTTCATCGGCAACTACACGAACAACTACATGATCCCCATGGCGCTGTTCGGGGATTCGTCACTGAGCAAGGACCAGTTGCGGCGTCAGGTCCTGGGCGCGCAGACAGCCGGGGCGATCTCGGGCTTGTCGTCCGTGAACTTCGACGAGATCTCCCGCGACGCCATCCTGCGCTCCATCTCCGAGACGAACCTCGATTCGCTGGCCAACCTCAAGACCGCGTACCGCGAGATGCACCAGCGGCTGGGGCAGCAGCCGTGGCTCATGGACTTCGCCCGGTTCGAGACCGTGGATCCCGTGGTGCTGGCGACGGCCCGGGCGACGTCGTACTGGGACTTCCTGGTGAAGGCCAAAGCCGCCGATGCGGCACCCACCCGGCAGCAGCGCGGGTTCCTGGCGTTCCTGGATCACGAGCTGCTCCCTGGGAAACGCCCGCACGAGCTCCTGCTGCTGCAGGCGCTGCTCGACGGCCAATCCCTGACCCGCCCCGAGTTTCGCGACCTGCTGCGCGCCCAAGGGCTGGCCGACGACGCCCGCACGGTGCTGTCGAGCGAGCGGGTGCTGTCCTACCGGTTCTTCACGCAGCAGGAGACGACGAAGTACGGCGGGGCGGGCGTCGTCGAGACGACGGGGGAGCGGTACCGGCTCTCGGAGGCGTTCCTGGCCGAATGGGAGGCTGACGAGACGTTCCGGGCCCACGTGCGTGATGCGATCGAGACCGGGCTGTACCTGGCGCGGCACCGCCACGGCTGGCGCAGCGAGCTGCAGCAGGGTCAGCGGTACTCGCGCAAGGACGTGTGCCGGCTGCTGGGGTGGGAGTCGAACCAGCAGGGCGTGATCTTCGGGTACAAGATCGACGCCGCCACGCAGACCTGCCCGATCTTCATCACGTACCACAAGGACGACGACGTGTCCGCGTCCACCAAGTACGAGGACGAGCTGCTCGATCCGTCGACGGTGCGCTGGTACACCCGCAGCCGCAAGACGCTGCAGTCGCGCGACGAGCGGGCGATCGCCGCCGACGAGGTCCCGCTGCACGTGTTCGCCAAGAAGGACGACGCCGAGGGCACCGACTTCTTCTACCTGGGCCAGGCCGCCCCGCGGGAGGCCGAGCAGACGCAGATGCCCGGCGGGTCCGGGAAGATGCTGGACGTGGTGACAATGAAGCTGGAACTTGAGGCGCCGCTGGACGACAGCTTGTACGAGTACTTCCTGCGCCCGACGTCGCCGGACGCGTCGATGTGAACTTGGCCCGGCGGTGGGGTACAGTACTGCGAGTGCTCGGAGCGATCCGGGTGCAGTGGACGGCAACGTCCACGGGATGTGGCGCAGCTTGGTAGCGCACCTGACTGGGGGTCAGGGGGTCGCAGGTTCAAATCCTGTCATCCCGACCATGTGATGTCGCACGACATCGGAATAGCCGAACCTACGGTTTTCGTAGGTTCGGCTATTCGTCTTTCCGGGGTCTGTGGCGTTGTGGTCCGTATGGCTTGCCGGTGGGCTGGTAGTCGCGGTTCGGGTTGAGAGTGAGCTCGCGGAGGATCTCTCCGGTGGCGGCGTCGATGACACGGATTTCCAGGCCGTGCACGAGCAGCAGGACGTAGGTTCCTGCGTAGGTTCGTCCGATCCCGATGTGGTGCAGTCGGCCTTTGTGCCGCAGGGTCACTACGCCTGCTTTGTCGATGCGGTCGGTGCGCACCCGGTCGTGGATCTGGGCTGTGGCGATGGTGTTGGCGGCTGCTTTGGGTCGGGTCGTGGAGGCGGGGTGCGGGGTCGCTCGGTGGGGGAGCAACCGGTGGGGCCGGTGGCGGTTGAAATGGGCGCCGAACGGACTGCGTGAAACATCCCAAACCGGGTTAGAATGTGCCGAAGGCTGCTATGGAGAGGTGGAGTGCATGGAACCTGAGATCACCGAGGCTGCGAAGTTTGATAACAAGCCGAAATCACTTGCCAAGAGAATGGCGAACCTCGATCCTGGTGAAGAAGTATTCTTTATCGGAAATTGTCCGGGAATCAGTGATGGGCTGAACAGCTTTTATTTAACTACATACGGATTCGCTGGATTCCTGTGGTCGAAGATTGAGCAACGGTTTATGTATCGTGATGTCGCTGGGTACAGTGACACCAAGAAGGGCGGAGTGATCATTCGCCTTAACGGCGATGCGCGTGATATTTCGATTCAGAAACTGAATTCAGAGGAGCGATTCGCGCTCAAGGCAGCATTGGATATTTTTCCGAGACTCGGATCGAATATCGAAGCATGGCACGCCTGGGTGGATCGCCGTAAGGAGCTTGCTGCTGAATATGTGCCGTCGCAGAAAGAAATTGCTAAAGAGGCGCGTAAGGTTGAGGTCGCTGAGCGGGAAGCTTCTGCAATAGTAGGGGCAGATTATCAACGCTCCCTCAAGGAACGAGCTGCGACGAAGACATGGCCCAACACGCGCCTTCCAAATGGCTCACCCAACAAGGCGAGCGGGCTGATAATTCTGCAGCATTGTCACGATGGGGAAGAGCCGTGGTTTATATTGAAAAGTTTTCAGGCTGGCTGTTTGGCTTGCTTTGATGACCGGCTTATGGTCGTCAAGGCTGGGAATATGCAGGGATTTATGGCCGGGGCAATGTTTGGAGGTCGAAGTGCGACCTTCTACTTCCATGACATTAACGCCATTGAGTTCAATAAACAACCATTTGGAAGCGTGCTCGAGATTCTAACCGCCTCCTATCGGGGGACCGAGAATCATGACTTCTGGCGAGGAGCCTCAAAAGGTCGCAATGCGGATGCCGGCGATCCGTGGACCCTCAGCAATACCTTGCCTATCGACAATCGCGAATATTTAAGCGCCCATGCTGAAATGTCGGAACTGCGTCGACGAATCGCAGACGCAAAGCGGCCTGTTGTTTCCGCCCCCGCTCCAATGGCTCCCTCAGGGGGGCGGCCGGCGACAGAATCGGCAAACGATCTTGTCTCCCAGCTCGCGAAGCTGGGAGAGCTTCGAAAGACTGGCGTACTTACTGATGAGGAATTTCAAATAGCCAAGTCTCGGATGCTCTCGGACCCGAATTCTTAAGGGCTCGAAGAAGGCAATGGACTCTTGATGCGCTCTGATTGAATCGGGTCTGGTCCTCTGTAGCTAATTTACGGGTTCGCGGGCTTGGATGAGGGCCTCTTAGTGCAGCGTGTTAGAATTTGTCGGGGTGAACATTTCCAGCGTGCCGTGTAGCCGCTAATTGTTGTTGTACCACTCCCCACAGGCTGCGGTCGCGAACTCAATATCGGAGAGTGTCCTGTAGGGGCCGGCGTGGAACACCGTGGTGCGGATGCACTCGGTCTTGAACAGGCCCTTCACGGTCTCCATGAGCGCGTTGTCATACGCATCGCCGACGCTGCCGATCGAGGGCTCGATGCCCTCCAAAGCCAAATGCTCGGTGTAGCGAACAGATGTGTATTGAGCTCCCGCGTCACTGTCACTGATCAGAGCACCGGGCGAGACAGGGTGCCCTTCACGATCGCGCTGCCACTGCGCGATCCGCAGCGGAGTCATCACGAGATCGGTGCGCATGCTCGAGCTGGCGTGCCAGCCGACAACGCGCTGGGCGAACACGTCCACGACGAACGCGACATAGACCAACCCGGCCCAGGTCCTCACATAAGTGAAGTCGCGACCCACACACGATCTGGCGCTGCTGCGCTGAAATCACGATTCAGAAGGTCACCGGCACGTCTGCCATCGGCCCCGGGGGGGGGGGGGGGGGGGGGTAGTGGTGCGCAGCTTCTTCGACCGGCGGATTCCCTCGAGCCCGAGACTGTGCATCGCGCGGTCGACTGCTCCACGGGAAGTGCCGGCCAGACCTGCTTGGCGGCGCAATAGCGCGAGCCACTTCCTGCGCCTGTAGAGACCTTCTGGCGTCATCATCAGCTGCCCGGTAACCGGATTCACGGCCCAGACCAGAGCACGGATCTTATCTTCGACCAAGGCGTCTATGACGGTCCGGGCCGCGATACGGGCCGGACGCCTCCAGGCTCAGTAAGTGCGTGCAGCAATCCTCAGGCCCTGTTGATCCAGGGCCCGCAGATCGACTCGACTGCGTAGCCTTCGGCTCTCATCTCGTCGATGAAGGCAAGGATCAGCGGTTGCGGGGGTCGAGCTCCCCCGCGAAGAAGATCGAGGCCCGACGCAGAATGTCACTGTCCTCGCGAAGATGCTTGTTCTGCGCCTTGAGACGCTGGACCTCGGCGGACTTCACGCTCGTGACGCCGGGACGGGTCCCGTCGTCGACGTCGGCTTGGGCCAGCCAGCGGCGCACGGACTCGTTCGAGACCCCTCCTGGCGGGCCACCGCGGCCACGGCATCGGTCACGGTCGGGTACGGTTGCGCGTGCTCTTGCACGAGCCGCACTCATCTGGCGCGCAGCTGGGGATCGATCTTCTTCGGCATGCTGTCCATCCTTCCGGTCTCAAACAGCAGAGGCAGCAAACCCGGGCCGATTCAGGGTGTAGTTGAGATCTCTGGAGCCTCAGTGGCCAATGGAAGGTACACCCCGAATGGATGCAAGCATCCTAGCGCGCACACTTCGCCGAAACCTCGGCGGACCTGTCCGTCGGCGACCGATATGACTGGAGTCATGCCGGATACGAAGCAGAACCTTCGCGGCAGATTGACGCAGTCATTCCGCTGCGCCCCGCTCGCCGTCACCACGGCTGGGAGGCACCGCAGTGCCGTCTGCCGATATGCTCGGACCGTTGTGGCGTCTGACGCGGCGTCTGCCGGATGCGAAGGAGGAAACACGCGGTGAGCGCGACATCGACGCCGGCCAAGAAGCAAGGGAAGAAGGCTGCCAACAAGGTCGCGACGGCCTCCGCAGCCAAGGCAAAGGCAGTCGTTCCCGAGCCAGTACCGATTCCGATCCCGGCAATCCTCGCCCTGGCGACTGCGGGCGCTCAGGGCGACAGGCTTCACGCCTTCGCGGACGCCGCGCTTGACGACGCTGTCATTGGCGGGGTTTGTCGCTGGCATCACGCGAAGGTTCTGGCCTTACCTGATGACAAACGTGCCGCGATCGCCTGGATCTTGGCGCAAGCGGTCATGCGGGCCCGCACCGGAGGCGGTAACGCCTTCGACATTTGGCACACGGCCATCACCACCGAGACGAAGCTGTCGGGGAAAGACGCCAGGCTGGTTGAACTGTTCATCGACGACGTCTTCGGATTGCCCGGCGGCGTCAAGCCCCCGGCGGACCATCTACTCGGACACGTGGGCGAATGGCTCTGGTACCTCCACCTGTCCGAGTTCGCCGAGGACCACCGTGCGATTTTGAACCTGGAGTCACCGAAGTTCGGCGTGACTGAGCAGGGAGCAGACGGTCTGGCGCTGTACGAGTCCCTGACCGGGGGAGACACATCCTTCTGCCTCTGGGAGATGAAGAAGCTCACCGGAACAGCGCCGATGTCCGGAACCACAGGGAAGGCCTACCGCCAGCTTCGTAAGAAGGGCGGCAAGTATCTAGCGAAGCTCACCAAGAGCTACGCCGAACAGCCTGGGCTGGTGGGACAGTTGGGCAGCGAACTCGCCGAGCTGTGGGTGGAAGAGAGTTCGCGGGCCGGCGTCGGAGTCAGCGTGGCAACGGATCGGGTCCCGCCGGAAGCTGCGCCGTTCACCACGATGGGCACCCATTTCCCACAGTTCGACAATCCAGGCCAGCTCGAAGGCCTGCTGTTCACCGTCGAAGACCTCTGGCAGCTCGCCGTCACCGTTCGGGAGTACCTGTGGACCGCGCTCTAAGACCAGAGTTCGTCGCCGAGGCGCTCGGGGAGCACGCCGAAGGGATCGTGCTGCCTACGGTCGAACAGCTCATCGACCTCATCGCAGCAGTTGAGGTAGGCGCCTTTGCCGGTGCGGACGCCGTCGACGAACAACTGCTCGAAACGGCCTGGTACCTGCACGGCGTCGCCTCAGCCTCCCTGGCGGCAGATCTTTACACGGCTGCCAGGCAGCAGCGTGCCTTCGCCGTCTCCGCCCACATCTTCGATCTGGCACTGAACACGTCGAACCTCAGCCTGATGGACCGGTTGAACTACGCGTTCGCTGCACAGGTCGGATACCGCCGCGCAGATCTGGACCCGAACGCCACCGCCATCTGGCGGCGAGTAGACGCCGACCTAGACGACAGTCCGCCACACGGTCCGAACGCCGGGGAAGCACAGAGCGTCTCAACGGAAGAACCCCCGGACGACGAAGCGGATCGGTCGGGCGAAGACACCGAGCCGGATACCGAGGCCATCACCTCAGGCATCGGCCTACCCCGCGGCAGTGCCTTCTCCCTTATGGCGCTGCGAGCAGGTATCGCGTTCTTGGGCCTGGACATCGGGCGTATATCCGAACTACTGACAACCTGGCGGGCAAACGTCGAGGATATGCGCGACATCATAGGTACCGGTTCCCTGGTCCCAACCATGTTCGGGCCAGCTGAGCAGGTTGTCCAAGCCATCGAGGATCTCGTCGACTACCTCCGCTACGGGCAAGGCACGAGGCTGGAGACTGCACGGGCCGCCCTGCAGTCGGTTGTCGACCTCTCAGCAGGACAAGGAGACACAGACTCACGCTGGGTAGCGGCCCACCTGCTGACCATCGCCGACGGGTTGGAGGACTCCAGTATCTGGAGCGTGCTGCCGCCTGACAGCCCGCCCGAACTCGCGCAGGCCTTTACGATCGGCACACCCCCAGTTCTCACCCTCTGGCCTCCACAACGGGAACTACTGCGCCGCACCGAACTCAACCCTCTCGACCCGGCGACCAAGAGGCTGCTACTATCCGTGCCCACGAGCGCCGGAAAGACGCTGCTTGCCCAAATCATCATGTGTCACCACCTGGCCACGGCATCTGGCGACGTCTGCTATGTGTCGCCGCTGAGAAGCCTCGGACGTGAGATGCGCCAAGCGCTGTCCAACCGACTCCGGATCCTGCACAAGAGCCTCGGTGATGACCTCCCCGACTTCGGGTCGATGAACCTGAACGACCTGCTCACATTCTTCAGCGAGACGACCAGCGCAGCCTCGGTTGAAATCATGACCCCTGAGCGGCTCTCACACCTTCTGCGCCGCGACCCGGATGGCGCCCTCGGGCGCTTCACGATGTTCGTCATCGATGAGGCGCACCTCGTTGCTGAACCGCACCGCGGGTTCCTGCTCGAATCACTCCTCAGCGTCTTGGGCACATCCGATGCTCGCCTGATCCTGCTCTCCGCAGCGATGGGAAACGCGCAGCAAGTCGCTTCCTGGCTCGACGACAGCAGCCCCAACACTCTGTTCTCGTCCGACTGGCGCGGCCCCCGCAGGCTTCACAGCGTCCTCAACAGCGAGATCGTGTGGGACAGCGAACGCGAACTGAAAACAAACTCGGTCGCCTACCCCGTCCGCAAAGAGTTCGATGTGGTCGGCAAACTCCGAATCAAGCCAGCTGAAGCTGCGACTAAAGTCCTGTGGACCCATAGCGAGCGTCCGCTCGGCGTCAAGCGACTCGAGTACCCGGCCGGCGACGGCAAGACCCGGGTCGGCAAGTCGACTGCTTTCTACAAGATTTGCGCCAAGACAGCCCGTGCCTTCCTGCCGGCAGGAAGCCTTCTGATGATCGTCACCAGGCGCGACTACGCACGAAACGCCGCGAAAGTGATGGCGGCTGGGCTTCCGATCAGCGACCGGACCGAGAAGCTGATCGACTTCCTTGTCGAACGACTCGGAGTCGAACACCCCCTCATTGAGTGCGTCAGGTACGGGGTCGGCTACCACCACGCGGGCCTTCCTGTCGACGTTCTGGACGCGCTTGAGCAGGCCATCCGCTCGGAGAATCTGCTCGCACTCGTGGCCACGTCGACGTTGACCGACGGCGTGAACCTGCCGGTTCGGACGGTCCTAATTGCCGAGACCTCCTATCCGGCCCAGGACAGATCGCAGCACTACGACGCCGCTCGGCTGCTGAACGCGGTGGGCCGGGCGGGCAGGGCAGGTCGCGAGACCGAAGGCTGGATCATCCTCGCGCTGCAACAGAAATCGAAGACTTCAGATTTTGACAAGCTCCGCCCTGCCGTAGACGACCTGCTCATCGAGTCGACTCTCACCTCGGACGAGGCGTTGGAGGCCTTGGAGGAAGCGGAAGCGCTGCTGGCATCCAGCGCCGACGAACTCTTCACGCTCGCCGATTCCGCAGCAGCAAGCTTCGCGTCGTTCGTGTGGTTCGTCCTGTCAGCCCACCAGAGGCTGGAGGAACTGGCGACCAGCAACAACATCATCGCCTCCGTTAAGCGACTCCTCGCCTTCGACCAGATGTCGCCGGATTTGGCCGCCCGATGGATGGCGTTCGCCCAACGGATCGCCGGAATCTACGAACAGGCACCCACCGACAGCCGGCACCGTTGGGCGATCGCGGGAACCTCCCTAGGTAGTGCTCGCGAACTCGAACGGCTCGCTACGCGCGTAGCTGACCTGGTCACGGCGACCTACCCCGACCCGACCGACGCCGGCCTCGCACGCGTCCTCACCCTCCGCGAGGCGCTCGACGTGCTCGACGAAGTCACAGCCTTCCACACCCTGCTCGGGCTCCCCGAAGGCGGAAAGGTGTGGACCTTCAAGGAGACTCCCGCAAAGCGCGAGACTCTGGAAATTGAAGTCGTACCTTTCTTGCAGGGATGGCTCGAAGGTCTCGACATGCCCTCGCTCGCAGCAGCGACACAGCCCATGGTCTCCGACGCCGCCTGGCGCCTTGAGCAGACTGTCGACGCCATCAGCCGCGCCGTCGAGCACTTCTTCAGCTGGACCGTCGGAGTCCTCGTCGAACAGGCAAACCGCATCCTGGGCGAGACCGACGCGCCGGTCCGGCTACCCCAGGATCTGCCACTGATGATCAGGTACGGCGTGGACACCCCGCAAGCCGTCGCGATCCTGAGCCGCGGTGTCCGCTCAAGGCGCCTGGCCCACGCCGTCGGCCGCAAGGCCGCGGACATGGGGCTTCTGCTTGACGAGACGATCCCTTGGCTCCGCAAGCTGCACATCGCCGGCTGGGTTGACGAGTTCGACGCAACGACGCGCGAAATCGAGGACCTGGCAGACCTCACACGCGATATGTCCGCCACCAGCCTGCTGCGACAGCTGCTTTCCTCCGCTGAAGCAACGGCCAACCTGCACGAGCCCATGGACCCGTACCCGCCGTCCGAGATTCCTGTCTCGCTGAGGGCGGGCGGAGCAGCTGAACCCATCGAAGTGTGGACCGTCGGCGAAGCCTCCTACAGGATCGGTCTTGTTGCCGCTGAGCATCATGCGGACTACATCGCACTGGTTGAGGCGGGTCTGTCGTTTTCCGTGAGAACCAAGGGAGGCGTCCTCGCCATTCGCGCTGACAGCTGACGGACGCGCCCGACTTTGAACTCGGGCAGCCGCAGGCCGGTTTCAGATGTCGGAGCGGTGCGCCTCGGAAGCTCGGCGGGCATTCGTAGCTACGCCCTCGTCTCGACAGTTCTGAATCCGCGTCATTCTAGGCGGTTTGAAGCGCCCTTGGTTCCGAGCTTCCTGAAGGAGAATCGGATCATGCCCAAGAAGTTCACTCCCGAGTTCCGCGAACGCGCCGTGCGGATGGTCTTCGACCGCCAAACCACCGAGGGCGGACCACGCGCCGCTTCCATCCGGGTCGTGGCCGAGTCGCTGGGCTGCGGCCCCGAGACCCTGCGCGCCTGGTGCAACCAAGCCATCGCAGCAGGCAAAGCCAACCCCGCAGCCCCCACCGACGAGAGCCTCAGCGAAGAGAACCGCAGGCTGCGTCGAGAACTCGCCGAAGCACGCCGCGCCAACGAGATGGCGGATTCAAGCGGTGGGCGCAAGGAACTCTGCGAGCTTCTCTGATGGTGTCAGATAGCCCAGCGTCTTGCGGGGGCGTCCGTTGAGGCTGTCCTGGATCGCGTCCAACTCCTCGCGGCTGACGACGCTCAGGTCGGTGCCTTTGGGCAGGTACTGGCGCAGCAGGCCGTTGGTGTTCTCGTTGCTCCCCCGCTGCCAGGGCGAGTGGGGATCGCAGAAGTAGATCGGGATTCCTGTGGCGATGGTGAACGCGGCGTGCTTGGACATCTCCGCGCCTTGGTCCCAGGTGATCGTTCGAATCAACGAGGACGGCAGCTTGCTGATTGCGGCGCGCATCGCGGCCTCGACCTGCTCGGCGCTCTTGCCGTCGGGCAGGTGCAGCAGCAGTGTCATTCGCGTCGAGCGCTCAACGAGCGTGCCGATGGCGCTGCGGCTGCCCTCGCCGAGGATGAGATCTCCTTCCCAGTGGCCTGGCACGGCGCGGTCGTCGGCTTCTGCGGGGCGCTTGCTGAGCATGATCATGCCGGGGATGCGGCCGCGACCGTCCGTGGTTCCGCGGGGCTTGCGGGCCGCTCTTCCGGACCGCAGGCACCGCGCCAGCTCACGGCGCAGTTCGCCTCGGCCCTGCACGAACAGCGACTGGTAGATCGTCTCGTGGCTCACGCGCATCTCCGGGTCGTCGGCGTGATCCAACCGTAGGCGCGCTGCGATCTCCTCAGGTGACCACAGTTGCTCCAGCCGGCTGGCGACCTCCTCGAGCAGCCGGCCCGACGCAAGCTTGAACGGCTTCGGTCGACGCGCCTGCTCGCGGGCACGTTCATGACCACGCCACGCCGAGTAGCCGCAGCGACCCCCACCGCGCTTCACCTCACGGCTGACGGTCGACACCGCACGCCCCAGCTGCTCGGCGATCGCGGTGAAGGTATCGCCGCGATTGATCCCGAGCAGGATCTGCTCGCGCTCGTCGATCGTCAGACAGCCCTGACGTGGCTCCCACCCGAACGGCCTGGCGTCAAGGTGCCTGCCGGCGCGGGCCATGATGCCGACCAGCGGCGCGCTACAGCTGATCTCCTTGGCGATATCGACCAGCCGCCAGCCCCTCGCGTGCAGCCTGAGCGCCAGCTGCTTCTGCTCCCGGCTGAGATGACCGTGCTTGCCCTGCATCCGGATCCTCCTGTGATCAGTGACTGCCTCATCTCACAGGACTCGTTGCACTGACCGCTTGAATCCGCCATCGCGTTGGCCCGTCGCAGCTCGCGGACTTCTTTCTCCAGCTCAGCCAGGCGGTTGGCATCTTCGGTGGTCGTGCCCGGGCGATCGCCGGCGTCGATCTGGACTCGACGGACCCAGCCGCGCAGCGTTTCGGGGTTGATGCCGAGCTGCTCACCGACTCGGCGGAAGACTCCTCGCTGCGAGCCGGGATCGTCTTCCAGGGCATCGAGGACCATACGAACCGCTCGCTCGCGCAGCTCGTCGGGGTACTTGCGTGGTGCAGGCATGACAGGGAAGTCCTTTCCGTGGCTTCACTGCCTCCATCATCCCCGGGGCGAGACAGGGCATGAGCGGGCTGCCTGGCTTCGGATGGGTTGTGTAGGAACTTCCATCCTGTGGCGAAGGGGCCCGCCCGCTTCATCTGCGCACGCCGCTGGTGACAAGAACCTCATGCCCCACAACAGCTAGGCCGATGAACGACCAAGAGCCCCACAGCATCGATGCTGCGGGGCTCTCGTCCGCCCTATCAGTCGCCGATCTCGCGGCCCTGATCCTTCTCGCAACTGTCTTCGTCAGGCCGCCCCGACAGCTGCGCTGTAGAGCCCGAACAGGTGTGCCACGAGATCCTTCTCCTCGAGGTCAGACTCGAGCCCGTATGCCTGTTCCACAGCGGCGTCGAGAGCTACGTGAGCGGCGAACAAGGCCGGGTAGAGCATCTCTGTGCCGGGCTTGTACATCCCAGCAAATGACATGCCGTGGGTGTCAGCGAGACGCGCGCGCTCGTCCAGTATCGCCTGTGCGAGGTCCCCGATCTTCTGGCGAGTTTGATCGTCGACATCGGGCCACACGAACGTGTTGTAGACGAGGCTGCTCGCGTAGCGGGTGCGAGCGTCCAGTCTCCCCCCAACTTGCTCGAGCCAGGCGTTATGCATGCGACTGGTCAAAACGCCAAAATCATATAGCGAGGCGTGCGGCATGAAGAACGCCAGGTTGCTTGGAATTGTGCCATTGTCAATAAACCCCATCGGGAAATACCGGCGAGCTTCAGAAGTAACACCCGGTACTAGCAAATACGGGGCGTCGACATCGCCCGCCGGCATCTGCTGGAAGCGCCAAGGAACATCACGGCCCGCATAGGCAGCGCCCGTCGTCTTCTGCTGCGAGCGCCACTCACCACACGCACGGATGCGCTCAACCAGCACGGGATGAGACGCCAGGGCCGGCAAGTCGTCCGCCGTGACCCAGATGCAGTAGCGCCGCTTCCCCTGGATGAACTCCTCGGCTCCCGTGAATGGTCGCAGGAACCGCAGCGCTTCGGGGTCCGTAGCGGCCAGCTCGTCGTATTGACCTGCGCTGAAGATGAGGAATTTGTGGTCGGCGGGCTTGCCGCCGTAGACCATCGGCGTCGCCCCGCTGAGAGGCTTCGAGCGACTTTCGATGAAAACGTCGTGGAAGTCCACCAAGTACGCGTTGATGTGGCCTGCGACAGATTCCGAGACGCCGCCTACGCTGTAGTCCCACAACCGTTTCGGCGAATCGTTCACGTAAGAGAAGCCCACGATGATCACCGTGACTTGCGCAGCCCCCCTGCTCTCTGTCGTCCACTTGAACGAACGATGTGCGAAGTTGATGACCAGCCCATCGTCCATGAGCGGCTTCCACAGAGAGGCGACCTGCACGCCTTGCGTGATGGAGTTCGTCGAGACGAGCGCAGCCTTGCAGCGTGTGCCCTTCATGTACTGGGCAGCAGCCTTGACCCAGCAACCCACGTAGTCGATGCGTCCAGCTTTGGTTCCAAACCACAATTCTCGCTCGGCGTGCTGTTCGTCGGAGAGCTTCCCGACGAACGGCGGGTTGCCGATGATGTAGTCGCACTCCACCGGGTCGAGCACCGTGGTCCACTCGGTGGTCAGCGCGTTGCCCAGCACGATGTGCGCCGAGTCCCGCAACGGCAGATCCTTGATCGCGCCATACACCACCGTTTCGGCCTCGGCATTGGCCTGCAACTCAGCGATCCACAGTGCAGTCGTAGCCACACTCACTGCGAAATCGTTGATCTCGATGCCGTGGAACTGTCGCAGCGATACCTTCAGGGGCGAGGCCTCCTCGGTGACGGCGTAGGCCACCTGGTCGTTCATCAACACAGAGAGGATCTTGTTCTCGAGCTTGCGCAACTGGAGGTACGTCTCTGTCAGGAAGTTGCCCGACCCACAGGCAGGGTCGAAGAACCGCAGCCCAGCAATCTTGTCGTGAAATCGCATCAGGTCGTTCTTGCGCTTGCGCTCGCCGATGCCCTGAGCCTCGACAATCCCGTCCAGCTCAGCCTTGAGAGCATCGAGGAACAGCGGATCGATCAGTCGATGAATATTCTGCGGTGAGGTGTAGTGCATACCGCCGCTGCGCCGTGTCTCCGGGTTCAGCGTGGACTCGAAGACCCCTCCGAACACGGTCGGCGAGATCTGCGACCAGTCAGTGCCCATACTGACCTCATCGAGCAGCACGTCGAGGATCTCCTGCGTGAGGTTCGGGATCTCCACCTCGTCGGAGAACAAGCCGCCGTTCACGTACGGGAACGCCTTCAACAGATCACTGGCGTAAGGATCGCGCTCATCGGGCGAGCTCTTCAGCTGGACGAACAGCTCCTTCATGGCTGCACGAGCCCCCGAGGCCGGGACGGGTTTGAGGTACTGATAGAACGCGTTCTTCGGCAGCAAGCCAGCATCTTCGGCGAACAGCAGGAAGACCAGCCGCACGCATAACACGTTCAGCGAATGCTGGGACGCCTCGCTATCAGGATCGATGTACTGCGCCCGCAAGAGGTCGTAGAGCTTGCCGATCAGTGCGCCCGCATCCAGCGACACCCTCGTCTCACGGCGCTGGCGCTCCAGCTGCGGATCGACCAGGAAGTCCAGCAGATGCAGCTGCTCCGGCAGCTCCGCCAGCCGGAATGACTCGAAATTCGACTCCGGCAACTCCACATCGAGGTCGTGGATGCGGAACTGGTCGAAGTCGCAGACGATGATCGTGTCGGGACGCTCTGAGTTGCGCAGCGAGTCGGCATAGCGCTTCGCCTGCTCGAACGGGGTGACCATCTGGCCCTGCCGCTGCTCGGGCTTGTCCAGGTCGACGCCGAGCGACTTCTGCTCCACCACGGTCTTCGCGTCACGGATGGTGACGTCCATGTAGCCGCGCTTCGCCGTGCTGGTCTCGAATCGCACGCTCGTGGTCACGTCGGTCATTCCGACCACATCCCGAAGCAGCTCCAGCCAGAACGAACTGGTATCGCCCTTCTCGTAGCCGCGACCTGCCCAGCGCTCGGCAAAATCGCGCGCTGCGCGCTTCCGGTCGGCGTCGATCCTCTGCGTGGTCATCTCTGTCCGCCTTGCTGTGTGCTGGGAAAGGATCGGTCGATCCAGGGGGCGTCACGAAGTCTATGTAGCGGACTGAGTCTGACGCCGGAAATCGTGATGTCCAATGTTACCGGCGGCACAGCCGTCGCGGGGGAGGACTGGAGCAGCAATTCCACTACTCGGTGTCTTCTCGAGGAGGCGCCGAGGACCGGCTGGCCGACACCTGCACATCGTGCTCTACGCACGTGACGCGGACAAGGGCACGGAAGCATGTTGCACATTCTCTGCTGCGACGCCGGTGAACGACACAGATTTTGTGTCTCCTACTCGTGTAGCAGACCCCAGCGCCGCTACCCCATCGGTCACTGCTGCGTACTCTTGGGCGTACTCGCGCATCAGTAGCACGTATCTGTCGCGATGCTAGGGGTCGATTGCCTGCAGGAAGCTATTCATCCTTCTTGAGTTAAACGGGAACGATATTAAGAGTTGGCCGATTCAAAGTGAATCGAGTCGCCATGTCGCCCTAACCCCATGCAATTTGAAATGCGATAAACCGAGGATAGGGGAACTCGACCTTTGACTCAGTCCCGCGAAGTTCGCAAATTTCGTCAATCCGCATGTTACATAGGCGGAAAGCTTCCAAGTAGAATGCGATTGGGCGATGGACATGCGTTGTCTGAAAGGTGCTTGGAAAATTCTTGGTCCTAAATGGGGCCTCGATCAGCACCTCGTCTAAATAGTCAAATGCCGGGTCGTCGTCGTACCCCCAATATTGAGGCCAAAATGACGGGTGGGTTATTGTGAAGAGCCCCTGCGCATATGGCGCGATTTCAACAATCCGTCGACACGCTTTCTTTAAGTGGAGTGTATCCATGAGGACCATGTTTGCAATCACGAGATCGGAGCTTTGGTGATTGGCGCCAGGGGTCCAGTCTTCAATTGTGGATACGTAATATTGTGGTCCAGGATAATTTTTTTTCGCGATCTCGACGCTTACTGAGCTGGGGTCAATTCCAATTACATTATTCCCCATTCGGTGAAGTTCAGCTGTAAGTTGCCCCGTGCCGCACCCCACGTCTAGTATGTGGTGGAAGCCAGCGGATCTCTGCAGTATCCAAGGGCGTAGAACTTCAGTGAAGCTACTATCCAGCCCTGAAGATACTTGACTTTCTCTAATTGGCGCCATCCTGTCCCACTCTGCTGTAATCTCGGACTGCGTCTTATTTGAAACTATTTTCATTAGGCTCCTTGCTCTCCATTCAATTATTGCCGGTCGGCTCTCGCGGCGAGTCGAGCAAGATCCTTGGCCAGGAACAGGACTGGATCGGATGGATCGGTCACTTCACGAATTGTGTGCTCATCCTTTCCGCCGTGACCGATAGCCAGCCATGCATCAGATCGTTCAGCATTTATGAGGGTAAATGAACTTTCCACCAGCCTACTTCGTGCGCCTTTGCCTTGAGCTTTGTCATTGTTATAGTAGTGAGCGGTAGCCCCTTTGCTGACAAGTTCTGCACTTCTTTCGTTTTCTCTGGGCATGATCAAGGTGAGTGATTTTTTCTCTGCTTTCCTCGCCAATGTATCGATCTCCCGTTCGGTCGCCCACGAGAGATCATTCGAGCACACGACGCACCTGCCCTCTGATTCAAAGATGCCATTCATATAATCACGAATATCTGCATTTTTGGTCTTTCCGTGAAATTTCCGCGGTTCATCCCTTTTTGTATTATGAATGTCAAAGAAGGCGGATCCTATTGCTATTGCGACTAATATGACGACAATCACCCACACCCAAACGGGTCGGCCTGGTCCACCCCAAAATGATAGTGCTGCGCCGACAAGCAATGACGAAATTGCGATTGAATGGGTGGCAGTCGCTCTTTGAAGTGATGACATAATTGTTCATATATCCTAGCCGTTGATCTGCATTCTGTGGCGCGATTGGGGTGATCGCGACAAGCGAGATAGTCAGTATCTGACTTTCTCGTAATTAACGGAAAACGTGAATGGACACGTGGAGACACCCTGCCCCTAAAGCTGCCGCAATTATTCCCACTGAAATATCGTCTTTTTAGAATAGGGAACAGTGTACTTCGGGGGTCTTTGTCCTCCTTCGGAGCGAGTGATCCACCGGGCGGAGTTGCACACGTCTCAGCGGTGTCAGGTGGATGTGTTATTCACTATGAGAACGATTTGTGGCGTCGTTCCCGGGTCAGGGGGTAGCATCCGATTCAACATTGGTCAGCTCTGTTGCTGGGTAGGAATCCCCTTCCCTCCCCAGTCTGGGTCGCTGGCTTGGTCGGAGCATGCATGCAGGTCCTGCGGCTACGTTGACCGTCGCAGGGTGAATCACCTCCTGGGCTCTATTCCGATTTCAGGGCGTCGCGGGTGCGGTCATCACTGCCTCTGTGTAAACATTCTCGATTATCAACATGCCTCTTCCGGATAGCCGGGGGAGTTGATGTTGTTCCGCAAGCGGGCCCAATTCGATGTCGCGACCTCCGCTGCCGTCAAGACTTTTTGGCTATACCGGTGACTGACTTTAATGGGACATAGGATCGAGTATCATTTTTGAAGTTTACCGGCAGGGGCCCATAGCCCCGATTTTAGGCGTCATCCACTGTCCTAATTCCTGTTTTCGGTGTCCATTCCCATGTTTCACCTGCGGGGTCACTGAATCGCACTTGTTCAACCTGTGATCCGGAGACTTGAGAATCGATTCGTAATTATCGAGCGTAGCTACATGAATTGGGAAACCCCACTTTCGATTCTTGTCTCCGCTTTTTACGAAATAGACTCCAGGGGGGAATGTTTCGAATGTGATGGCTGTTCCGTAATGATTGCCGGTGCAACGTATCGCCACGTCATGAAAGACGGTGGCAGCCGGTCCCCGATTGGACACAATCACGCCCCAGTCGTCGCCGTGCTTTGCCCACCACGCCTGTAAGCTTCCGGCCATGTTTCGCTTTTCGCGAGCAATTTCATCTTCCACTCGCTTCTTTTCTCGATCTTCACGATCACTTTCCCTTCGGTCTACCTCTGATTGCTTGAGGTCGAGTTTTTTCTCTCGTTCGCTGGCTATCTCTCGATTCTTTTCGGCGTCTTCCTTCATGTCCAGGCGGGTCTGTTCTGCTGTTGCGTTTGCGCCTCTTGCGTACGATAGCGCGAAAATGCTCAAGATTGTTCCAGTGCCACCGGCTGCCGCCGACGCCAATTCTGCAATACTTCCGAGTTCCATTGATTGTCCTTGGGTGAATTGTATGCGGATGAATATTGTCCTCCCGCGGTACTTACTTCTTTTGACCTCGGCTAGCTTCGGCGGCTCATGTTTCCATGTGACTCCGGGGTTGGTGTGCTTCTGAGGTCGCGGAGCTGGTTCCTTGCGGGAGGACCAGGGACAGCTTTGCTGATGAGGCCCAGGAGCAACAGTAGTTTCCATGTATGGGTCGGGATGTGACGCAAGTCGTATGTGCGTTTCAGCTCGCCGACTCAGCTGAATGCAAGTCTGAACCGTGCGGGTCTTGGAAGCGTCCCTGACTGTGCCTGAAGCCAATGGTTGTCATGTGCCGCTATGTTCTGTTCGTCAACGGAGCCATCCTTGGACTACTGTCCCTGTTCCTGGCCGGTTCCTCCCTGAATAACACAGGCGAGGACCCTGGCAGCTCGTCCTTTGCAGACCTACCTGCCGCCAACTTCCGGGGTCGATTTTTCGTTACCCGCCCCGACTTGGTACATCTAGATGTAAGAGGGCATGACGTTATTGGCTCGGGCCGGGACGTGTGAGGCCGGGGGCTGATCGCCACAGGCGGTATGCGGTCGATGGTAATTGAAGTGGTTGACCCACACCCCGATCGCATCCCGTCGGGCGTGTTCGCTGGTGTAGGGGCGGGCGTAGAGCACCTCGTCGGCGAGCAGGCGGTTGTACCGCTCCACCTTGCCGTTGTGGCGCGGTGTGTAGGGGCGGATCCGCTGGTGCCGGCTCGCGAGGGCCTCGACGGTGCGAGTGAAGTCGCGGGCCTTGTAGTTGGCGCCGTTATCAGTCACGACCCGGTGCAGCCGGGTGATGCCGTGGGCGGCGAAGAAGGCCCTCGCCCGGCAGAAGAACCCGATCGTGGTCACCGCCCGTTCGTCCTCGAGGGCCTCGGTGTAGGCCAGGCGCGAGAAGCCGTCCACGGCCGAGTGCAGGTAGGTGTAGCCGACCTTCGCCCCGGGCCCCCGCTTGGCCGCCTTCGCGGCGTCGGATCCGCGGCCGTGGGCGCGCCAGCCGCCGCCGTCGGGGATCTTGCCGACCTTCTTCACGTCGAGGTGGATCATGTGTCCGGGCCAGGCGGCGCGGATCCGTCTTGGAGTCCTGCGCGAGCTCTCGCCCTCAGGGGTCAGATCCCGAAGGCGGGAAATCCCCAGCCGGTGCAGCCACCGGCCCACGGTGCGCAGACTGATCGCCACAGCGCGGTCGATCAGGTGACGATGGATGCGCCTCGCCGACCATTTGCGCTTCCGACGGAGGGTCTCGATGAGCTCCACGACCGCCGCCGGGGTGCGCGTACGGCTCTCGTGCGGGGTCGAGGGGCGGTCGACCAGCCCGGCCTCACCGTGCTGGAGGTAGCGGGTCACCCAGGTCGCCACGGTTGGTCGGGAGACGCGGAACTCCGCGGCCACGTGGGCTTTGGGGATCCCGTCGTCGAGGTGGCGCAACACCATGCGCAGCCGGCCGGTCGGTGTCAGGGGTGCGTTAACGTGAGTCATGAACGGGCTCTCTCGTGCGGATGTTTGTGTAGGAACTTCCATCCTGTGCCGAGGAGCCCGTTCCTCATCTCATCGACGCACCCGCGCCAAGAACCTCATGACCCACAACATCTAGAGGTCGACGTTGCCGACGATCCCACCACTGGACGGCTCACCGGGGAGGATGGGTACTACGTGCACTCGCCCTGCTTCGAGGGCGATGCCGAGCCCGATCACGGCGCGGGGATCTATGACTTTGAAGGCGAGCTCGTGTGGATGCAGCCGGTCGATGGGGAGGGCGCGGACAACTGCTTCGGCGTTCGCGTCCAGCACTACCAAGGCCCGCGTACTGACACACTATCGTGGCCCCAACTACTCCCGGGGTGAAGTGGAGATCACGATGTTCGACAGCTCTTGTCAGCAGATCGCCACGGTGACCACCGGCGGAGATACCGGACCCAGCAGCGCGGACGTCTGCGACACAACGATGACCGACCGCGCCACCATGCTACTGGGCCCCTACCACCTCACACCACAGGACCTCGGCGCTGGGGGGTGATGCGATGGACGAATGGGTGCCCGATGGATGCATCCATGAGGTCGACATCGCCACCGGCTCGTTGGAGTTCGCAGGTTCGGCAGCCGATCTCATCCCCGACGCCTCACCACGGCGGCGACGGCTTTGGGGCAGAGATTCCGCTGGAGCAGGGCGTGCGGCACGTCACAGTCGAGGCGCTCGACGACAATGGCCAGGTGCTGGCCACCGGCACGCCGCAGGACTGACCTGCTGAACGGAACACCGCCTGACCCTCACGGGCGAAAGAGCACCTGGAGCAGCCCATGAACATCGCCATCATCCTCCTCTACCTGATCGCCATGGTCGCGATCGGGCTGATCGCAGCCCGTCGGGCCCGCAGCGCCGAGGACTACCGCGTGGCCGGGCGCCGGCTCGGGCCAGTGTTCTACACCGGGACCATGGCCGCCGTCGTCCTCGGTGGAGCCTCCACGGTCGGCGGGATCGCCCTGGGGCACACGTACGGGCTGTCCGGGATGTGGCTCGTGGTCGCGATCGCCGTGGGCATCCTGGCGCTGAGCCTGTTCTTCGCCGGGCGGATCGCGTCGCTGAAGATCTACACCGTCTCCGAGATGCTGGCGCTGCGCTTCGGGGCGGGCATCGCCTCGCGGGTCTCCTCGATCGTGATGCTGGCCTACACCGTGATGCTCGCGGTGACGTCCACCTCCGCCTACGCCTCGATCTTCACGGTGCTGTTCCCCATGGGGCGGACTTCGGCCATCCTGCTGGGCTCCCTGGTGGTCATCGCGTACTCGTGCCTGGGCGGCATGTGGTCAATCACGCTGACCGACATGATGCAGTTCCTGTTCATGACCATCGGCATCTTCGCGATCCTGCTGCCGTTCTCGCTCAGCGCCGCCGGCGGCTGGTCGGGCCTGGGGGAGCGCCTGGATACCACCTACTTCTCCCTGGACGGCATGGGCTTCCAGTCCATCATCACGATGTTCGTGATCTACGGCTTCGGCATGCTGATCGGGCAGGATATCTGGCAGCGCGTGCTCACCGCGCGCTCGCCGCAGGTCGCGCGCTGGGGCGGCGTCCTCTCGGCGGTCTACATCGGCATCTTCGGCGTGGCCGGTGCGGTGATCGGCATGGCCGCCGCCGTCGTGCTGCCCTCGCTCGAGGTCCCCGACGACGCCTTCGCCCGCATGGCAGTGGAGCACGTCCCCGCGGGGCTGGGCGGAATCGTGCTGTCGGCCGGTGTGGCGGCCATGATGTCGACGGCCTCCGGCGCGCTGATCGCAGCCGCCACGGTGGCGCGCGTGGACGTGCTGCCGATGCTGAAGGGTGCCGTCTCCAGCTCCGACGCTCCCGCCGGCGAGGAAGAGGTCTCCGGCGACCGCCGCTACATGATCGTGCTCGGCGTGGCCGTGACGATCTTCTCGGTCCTGGTCCCGGATGTGGTCACCGCGCTGACGATCGCTTACGACCTGCTGGTCGGCGGGCTTCTGGTCGCGATCCTGGGCGGGCTCACCTGGCGGCGCGGCAATGCGGTGGGGGCGGCGAGCTCGATGGTCGCCGGTGCCATCGCCGTGGTCATCGGGATGATCGCCTTCGGCGTGATGGCCAATGCGCCGATCTACATCGGCCTGGCGGTCTCGGCGGTCGTGTTCGTCGCCGTCTCGCTGGCCACCCGGCCCACGGATCCCGAGGTGCTGCGGTTCTGGGACGAGCGGCTGGCGGCTCGGGAGAGCACCGCTCCGGAGGAGCGGGCCTCCGCGGCCTGATCAGCCCGACGACGGCGCGGCGTGCACTTCAGCGGTGCACGCCCCGTTCTTCGCTGAGCTCTCAGTCCTCCAGCACCCCGACGGCGACGGCCAGGTCCTGCCAGGACATGCCCATGCCCTTGAAGACGTTGGGGCGCTCGTCGCGCCGTGCGACCTCGCCGGTGATAGAGGCACGCAGCGGGATCAGGTCGGCCTCGGCCAGGGCGCCGTCGTCGATCGCCATGACCACATCGCCGGCCTCGCGCAGTGCCGCCGCCGGATCCTCGACGACGACCAGCGAGCGCCCCATCAGCGCGGCGTCCAGCTCGCGGCGATCCGGTTCGTGAGAGCCCATGGCGATCACGCAGGCGCCATCGGGAACCAGGGAGCCGTCGAACAGTGGCTCGGCAGCGGAGGTGGCGCACACGACGATCTCCGCCTCGGCCACCGCATCGGCGGTGCCGGCGACGACCTGCGGACCGATCTGCTGCAGCCCGGAGACCAGCCGCTCGACCTTCTCCGGGCTCCGCCCCACGATCGTGACGCGCTCGAGCGGGCGGATCGCCAGCATGGCGTGCACGTGCGCCTCGGCCTGCGGGCCGGTGCCGAACACCACCAGATGCTTCGCCTCGGCCGGAGCGAGGTCCTCGGCGACGGCAGCCGAGACGGCCGGGGTGCGCAGAGTGGTCAGCGCAGCACCATCGAGCAGGGCCGTGGGCGTAAGGGTGCGGGTGTCCATCAGGAGGTAGGTCGCCTGGATGCGCGGCAGGCCGAGCTGCGCGTTTTCGGGGGAGACGGTGGCGACCTTCACGCCCGTCCACCGCGTGAGCGTCGAGGGCATCCGCAGCACGTGCCCGGGCCCGGCCGGGACGCCGATGCGGTGCGGATCCTCGGAGGGGTCGAAGCCGTCGAGGATCGCCTGCCGGATCAGGCGACGGGCGCGATCGGGGGAGATGCGCTGCGCGATCTGCTGGGCGGTGAACCACTCGGGCTGGGTGTCGCTCATGGTCAGGCTCCTTCGCTGCGGGGTGGGTGCTTCGAGGAACGCTACGGGCGTTCACTGGACTTGAGTCGGTAGGGCTTGAGCTGTCGGACCCTCGATCCACAATGGTGAGAGGAATCACAGCAGAAGGAGACCTCCCCATGACCGCCGCACCCGCCACCACCGACCCCGTCATCGTCGGAGGCGCTCGCACGCCGTTCACCCGGCTGCTCGGGGCACAGGCTTCGCTGAGCGCCGTCGAGCTCGGGACCTCCGCGATCCGCGGGGCGCTGGAGCGTTCCGGGGTAGGGGCCGCGTCCGTGGACACGGTGCTCATGGGCCAGGTCGTCCAGGCCGGCGCCGGTCAGAATCCGGCGCGCCAGTCCGCGATCGCCGCGGGCATCGGCCGGGACGTGCCCGCCATGACCATCAACAAGGTCTGCCTCTCGGGGCTGGCCGCGATCATCGACGCCGCCCGCCTGGTGCGTCTGGGGGAGGCCTCGGTGGTGGTCGCCGGCGGCCAGGAGTCCATGACCAACGCTCCGCACCTGCTGCCGGGCTCTCGCACCGGGCACAAGTACGGGACCGTGGGGCTGCTGGACTCCGTGGCCCACGACGGCCTCACCGACGCCGACACCGGCGAGTCCATGGGGCTGCTGACCGAGCAGGGCAACGTGCAACGCAGCCTCAAGCGTGCCGAGCAGGATCAGGCTGCGGCAGCCTCGCACCAGCGGGCAGCTGCCGCTCAGGAGGACGGGATCTTCGCCGACGAGATCGTCCCCACCGAGATCCCGCAGCGCAAGGGTGATCCGGTCAAGGTGAGCGCCGACGAGGGCGTGCGCGCCGATGCCACCGCCGAGTCGCTGGGCAAGCTGCGACCGGCCTTCTCGAAGGACGACGACGCCTCCGTCACCGCCGGCAACTCCTCGCCGCTGACGGATGGTGCTGCCGCGGTGATCGTGACCTCGCGGGCCTACGCGGAGGAGCACGGACTGCAGATCCTGGCCTCGATCTCCGGGGCCGGGCAGGTGGCCGGACCGGATACCTCGCTGCATTCCCAGCCGTCGAACGCCATCAAGGCCGCGCTGTCCAAGGCCGGGTGGACCGCAGAGGAGCTGGACTTCATCGAGATCAACGAGGCCTTCGGCGCCGTCGTGTGCCAATCGCTGGCAGATCTCGACTACCCGCTCGAGAAGACCAACATCCACGGCGGGGCGATCGCCCTGGGCCACCCCATCGGCGCCTCGGGCGCTCGCCTGGCGCTGACGGCCGCCTACGAGCTGAGCCGACGTGGCGAAGGCAAGGCTGCGGTGTCCCTGTGCGGCGGCGGCGGACAGGGTGATGCCCTGCTGCTGAGCCGGTGAGGGGCCGTGCGCTCGCGGTGAGGCCTCACAGCCGCACGTGCTGCAGGGTGTCCGCGGGAAGCTGACGCGCCTCGAGGCGGGCACCGGCGGGATCGTCATGCGGGTCGTCGTCGGGGTGATCGTCGAGCCCGAGCGCTCGGGCGGCGGTCAGGGAGCGCGAGGCCAGGAACTGGCCGAGCAGCCCGCCCATGGACAGGCACAAGGCGGTGACGGCTCCGGAGATCAGCTGGTCCCCGGAGCCGTCCACGCCGAAGATCGTGCCGAGCATCCCCTGGTAGATGTACGACCCCGGGAACAGCGGCAGCAGCGCGATCATCATGGACGCGTTCGACGGCAGCCCCAGTGAAGGAGCGGCGCGCACGCAGATCGCCCCCACCACCACAGCGGCGGCCAGGATCGCCACGAAGGAGCTCAGCCCGACCGCTTGAGCGATCAGCACGAGCACCTGCACGAGGCCGCCGAGCGCCGCGAGCGCGACCAAGCGGATTCCTCGCCCGCTGCTGGCCAGCCCGTAGCCGCCGGATACCAGCACGGCGCCGGTGATGGCGGTGGCCCAGGAGAGGCCGTCGGGGCGCAGAGCCTCGATGTAGGCCACCGACTCCCCGACGAACGGCGCCATCAGATGGATCCCCAGCGCCACGCCGGCCACGAGCCCGGCGGTGCGCGAGGCGATGTCCATGACGCGTCCGGCGGCGGAGAGGTACCAGCCGGTGATCATGTCCTGGGCCGCACCGTAGGCGGTGATCCCGGCCAGCCACGCCGCCAGTGCGGCCACGATGCACAGGGCTGTCTGGGCGTCGTCGATCACAGCGGTCGCGGCGGTGGCCCCGAGCACTGCGGTGAGCCCCGCGGCGGCCAGGGAGAAGATGCCGGGGGAGCGCAGGTGCTGCATCGCGGCGTAGGCGGCATAGGCGGCCACCGACAGCACCCCGGCGCACAGCGCCGTGGCCGCGGTGCCGCCCATGAGCAGGCAGAACCCCACGCCCAGGAGGCTGAGCCCGGCTGCGGGGATCGCATGCCGGGCACCGGTGTGCTGAGCGCTGCCGGAGCCGCCGGCCTCCCGGGACTCGAGCTCGGTCAGGCACTCGCGCACAGTGCGCCGGCCCTGGGCGAGGTCGTCGAGCATGGCCGTGATGCGCCGACGCAGCTCGAGGTCAAGGGAGCCCGGCGGCGCCTCGGAGACGTGGGTGATCGCAGCACTCGTGCCGCGACCGGGGCGGCTGAGAATGATCTGGCCCATGGTCACCCCGACGGTGGCGTCATCCACTCCGGCGCTGCGCAGTGCACGCTGCAGGCACGTGGTCGTGGCGGCGGAGCTGGCCCCGCCGCGGATCAGCGCCTCGCCCAGCAGCACGGCCAGGCGGAAGGCGTCGTCGTCTCGTGAAGGCATGGCCAGGACGCTAGCGACGCCCCCGGCGCAGGGGCTGGGCCAGCGGTGCTCAGCACCGGCGGGCGGAGTGTGAATCGTCTGGACTGCGCCTTTCCCGCTCCTGACGACGCCCCGCCTGTCGCGCTAGCCCGGGCCTACGTGCGCCGATGCGCGATGTGCCTCCTCGTGCGCAAACAACCACATAGGCATTGGGGTTGGTGGGGCGTGGGATCAGGCGGAGAGGCCGCGCCTCAGCGCCCCATCCGTGAAGAGGGCCTCATGGCCCAGGAGACCTACTGGGAGAACGGCCGGGAGAAGACCGGCACCATGATGTCGCGGGCGTTCTGCTCCA
Organism: Kocuria palustris; assembly: GCF_016907795.1. Taxonomy (NCBI): domain Bacteria; kingdom Bacillati; phylum Actinomycetota; class Actinomycetes; order Micrococcales; family Micrococcaceae; genus Kocuria; species Kocuria palustris. The sequence continues at coordinate 574,042 of NZ_JAFBCR010000001.1, read as the reverse complement.
CCGGCATCTCCTTGCGGAAGGTGCGCCCGGGGTGGGCCCTGGCGAACTGGCGGGCGCGAGTGGCCCACAGTGCCTCCGAGGCCAGGTACTGTCCGAGCAGGCCTCCCACGGACAGGCAGAAGGCCGTGATGGCGCCCTGCAGCAGGGCGTCCGCGGCGCCTTCGACGGAGAAGATGATCCCGAGCACCCCCTGGTAGACGTACATGCCGGGGAACAAGGGCAGCAGCACCACGGTCATGCTCGCGTTCGAGGAGACGCCCAGCGCTCGAGTCAGCACCACGCACATGCCCCCAGTGATCACCGACGCCGCCAGCGTTGCCGCATAGGAGCTGACGCCCATTTCGCCCAGGCTGAGCACGCCCACCTGGACCAGTCCGCCGAACACCGCGAGAGAGGCCAGCACTCGACCGCGCCCGCCCGCCGAGAACGCGAAGCCGCTGGAGACGAGCACCGCGCCCACGATGGAGGGGACCCAGCGTGAGCCGTCGGTCTGCAGCGTCTCCAGGAAGCCGGGGTCCCGGCCCAGCAGCGGCTCGAGCAGATGGATTCCCAGCGCCACGCCGAACACCAGGCCCGCAGTGCGTGTCAGCACGTCCATGAGCCGCCCGGTCGCGGAGAGGTACCAGCCGGTGATGACGTCCTGGACAGCGCCGTAGGCCGCGACGCCTGCCAGCCAGGCGGCCAGGGCCGCGACGATGCACACCGCCGTCTGCGCGCCGTCGACGACGGCGGCGAGCCCGCTGGCCCCGGCCACTGCCATCAGGCCGCCGGCGCCCAGGCTGAAGATCCCTGGGGCGCGCAGGTGCTCCAGGGCGGCGAAGGAGGCATAGACGACGACGGCCAGGAGTCCCGCCGCGATCGTCGTGATGCCGTTTCCTCCGAGGATCATGCTGAACCCCACGCCAATCGCGCTGAAGCCGAGGGCGGAGGGCCAGTGCGACGCCAGGCTGCGCTGCGTCTCGAGCTCGTCCAGGGCCTCGAGAGCCTGTGTCGCCTCCAGATTCCCCAGGACCGCGTCCTCGAGGATCCGATTGGCCTGGGAGCGCAGATGGATGTCGAGCGTCCCGGCGGCCGTCTCGTGGACGCGCGTGCTCGGGGCTGCTCCATCCTGTCCCGGCCGACTGATGGTGATCTGGCCCATGGTGATCGCCACGGAGACGTCATGCAGCTCGGAGCTGCGGTAGAGCGCCAGCAGGGACGAGGTGGTGCTCGCCGAGCTGGCGCCGGAGCGGATCAGGGCCTCGCCCAGGCGCATGGCCAGATCGTCAGTGGCCTGAGGGTTTTGTTGCATGCACGGGACCCTATCGTTCGGGGACGACTCGGGCTGCGGCGCATGCGTCGTCGGTGCTCCGGCGTAGTGTGTGGTGCATGACTCATCGCGTGCTCGTCACTGGATCCACCGGCTATGTGGGCGGGCGCCTGGTGCCGCGCCTGCTGGAGGCCGGCTATGCGGTGCGGGTGCTCGTGCGCTCGCCGCAGCGCCTTGAGGGGGTGCCGTGGCGCCAGGACGTAGAGGTGGTCCAGGGCGATCTGGGCGACGCCGAGACCGTGGAGAGGGCCTCCCGCGGCGTGGAGACCTTCTACTACCTGGTGCACTCGATGTCCTCGGGCTCGGACTTCGAGGCGACGGAGCTGGCCATGGCGCGCACGGTCGCAGCCGCCACCGCCCGGGCCGGAGTGCGTCGGATCGTCTACCTGGGAGGGCTGCACCCGGAGGGCGTGGAGCTCTCCCCGCACATGCGCTCGCGCACCGCGGTAGGCGATGCGCTGCTGGCGGGCGACGTCCCCGCGGTGGTCTTCGAGGCCGGCGTGGTGATCGGCTCCGGCTCGGCATCGTTCGAGATGATCCGCCACCTCACCGAGAACCTGCCGGTCATGCCGGCGCCCAGCTGGGTGCTGCGCCGGATCGAGCCCATCGCGGTGCGGGACCTGCTGCACTACCTGGTCCACGCCCCCGAGATCCCGGAGGGCACCAACCGCCGCTTCGGTATCGGCTCGCGCGAGGTCCTGACCTACGGGGCGATCATGTACGGCTACGCGCACGAGGCCGGTCTGGCCCAGCGCCGGGTCTACGCCCTGCCGATCCCCGCGCCCCGGCTGGCCGGCTGGTGGGTCGCGCTCACCACGCCGATCCCGCGCCCGCTGGCGGTGCCGCTGGTGCAGTCCCTGCAGCACGACGCCGTGACGGATGACCACGACATCGATCAGTACATCGCCCCGCCGGCCGACGGGCTCACGGGCTACCGCCGGGCCGTGCGCCTGGCGTTGGGCAAACTGGCAGCCGACGAGGTCGAGACCACCTGGGCCTCTGCGGCCAACACTCCGCCCTCGGACCCGCTGCCCTCGGATCCGGACTGGGCGGGGCGCAGGGTCTATGTGGATGAACGCAGCCGCTCCGGCTCGGCCTCACCGGACGACGTCTGGGCCGTGATCCAGGCGATCGGCGCGGACAACGGCTGGTACTCGTGGCCGCTGGCCTGGTCGGTGCGCGGGGTCATGGACAAGCTGGCCGGGGGAGTGGGACTGGCTCGGGGCCGGCGCAGCCGCGACCGCCTGGTCGTGGGCGAGGCCGTGGACTGGTGGCGCGTGGAGTCGATCACCACCGGGCCCGACGGTACCCGTACCCTGCTGCTGCACGCCGAGATGAAGGCCCCGGGACAGGCCTGGCTCGAGCTGTCCGCGGTGCCTGAGCACGGAGGGGGCACAGAGTACCGCCAGCGCGCGATCTTCTTCCCGCAGGGAGCGGCAGGCAAGGCCTACTGGTGGGGCGTGTACCCGTTCCACGGGTTCATCTTCCCGTCCATGGCGCGCAACATCCTGTCGCGGGCGGCTGAGCGGGGAGCAGACCGGGCTGCTGAGAGGGGAGACCGAACGGGCGCGGCTGACTGAGCGGGGTGGCCGGACCGGCCCTCCCGGCTGAGTGGGGAAGCCGCCTGGGACCGGCTGAGGCCGGTGTCAGGCCGCTGGCCCGAGCCACAGGCTCAGGCCCAGCCCGAGTCCTGCCGCACCGACCGCGATCACGAGCGTCCCCAGCCCGTGCACGATGCCTGCCGCCCAGCGCCGCCGCTGCAGCAGCCGGACGGTGTCCACGCTGGCCGTGGAGAATGTGGTGTAGCCGCCCAGGAACCCCGTGCCGAGCACGAGGCGCCAGGCCTCGGGCAGCAGCCCGCTCACGGTGAGTCCCGTGATCAGGCCCAGCAGCAGCGAGCCCGTGATGTTGATCAGGACCGTGGGCCACGGGAAGTCGGCCTCCGAGAGGGACGTCAGCAGTCCGTCGAGCACGAAGCGGCAGACCGCTCCCATGCCGCCGGCCACGGCGATCGCCAGGGAGAGCAGCGGCGTCATCATCGGCCCTCACCCGAACGAGGGTCGGTGCTGGGGTGGGTTGCGGGGCCCGCGTCGGATGTGGCCATGAGGTCAGAGTCGGCCTCAGGGCTGGAGTCCGCGCCTGCGTCAGGCCGCAGCGCCGCGGCCACAGCGATGCCCGCCCATGCCGCGATGCCGCCGGCGATCACGCTGCCCAGCAGATAGACCGCACCCAGCGCGGGTGCCCCGGAGCCGAGCATCTGCGCCCCGTCCACGGCCAGCGTGCTGTAGGTCGTGAACCCGCCCATGAATCCGGTGCCCAGCAGCAGGCGCAGGTGTCTCAGCGGCGCCTCGTGAGGGCCGCGGCGGGCCAGTGCCTCCAGCAAAAGCCCGAGCAGGAAGGCGCCGAGGAGATTGACGGCCAGGATGCCCAGCGGGAATCCCGATGGCGTGCCGAGGACCAGCGAGACTGCCTCGCGGACGGCCGTGCCCAGCGTCCCGCCCACCAGCACCAGGGCGATCGCGCCCGCCCGCAGGTGCGCAGGCCGCGGGGCAGCAGCGGGCGAGGGGACGGCTGAGCGCGGGGCCATGGGGATCCTTCCGGGCGAGAGACAGCGAGCATCCTCTCACCCTCAGCCCAGCGCCTGCGCGACTCCCGTCAGCTCCTCGACCGCGCCCTGCGCCCACGCGCGGGCTGCGTCGTGCGGCGGGATGGCCGCGGCTGCGTCGTGCCGGCCGAACTCGCCCACGCGCTGGGCCCCGCAGGCCCGCAGCGTCTCGTCCAGGATCTCGCCGCCGCGCGAGTAGGTCGCGTGGTACGAGTGATCGCCCAGCCCGAAGATCGCGTAGCGCAGGCCCTCCAGCGACGGCGCCTGCTCCCGCAGCGCCTGGCAGAACGGGCGCGCGGAGACCGGCAGCTCGCCGTCGCCGTAGGTCGAGCAGATCATCAGGTGGGGCACCTCGAGTTCCAGCGCGCTCGCGGGATCCTGAGGATCCAGGGAGGCGATGTCGCGCACCGTGACGTCCAGGTGCTCGCTCAGCGCCGCGCCGAGCTCCTCGGCCACGAGCTCGGCATTGCCCGACTCGGTGCCGAACACGATGCCCAGCATCGGCAGCCCCTCGGGGGATGCACGCCGGGCGCGGGTCGGTGCGGCGGCATCCGTGTCGGGCAGCTGCTGGGCCCCGTCGACGGCGGCCACCTGCCCGTCCTCGATCCGGGACATGTAGCGCAGGAAGTCGCGATGGACGGCCCAGAGAAGAGCTGTGGTCGCCATGGGGTCCTCTGCGGGCCTCGGATGCTGTGTCCTTCTACTGTGAGGCGCGTCTCAACTACTGTTCAACTGCGAATAAGAGTCCATCTTCCGCAGGTGAGATGCGTTATGGCCGCTGACCAGCACGACAACCGCGACGATGCGGCCACGCCGCCTGCTGCCTCGGAGTCCATGGACCCCGGATTCACCCTGCGCCAGCTGGATCTCTTCGTCGCCGCCGCCGAGCACGGGGGATTCGCCCCGGCCGCCCAGGCTCGGCACCTGAGCCCCAACTCGGTGGCGCAGGCGGTCACGGATCTGGAGCGGCGGATGCAGACGCGCCTGGTCCTGCGGCATCGGGCTCGGGGGATCACGCCCACGCCTCGGGCCGCAAGCTGGCGGAGGCCGCGCGCGATCTGCTGCGCCGCGCCGGCGAGCTGCCACGCGGTCTGAGCGGGGACGCGCTGAGCGGGCCGGTCTCCGTGGGCTGCTACACCACGCTCGCACCCACCGCGGTCCCCGAGCTGTGGACGGCACTGGCGCAGCGGCATCCGGAGCTGGAGCTGCCCGTGCGGGAGGGCTCCGGAACCGAGCTCGCCCAGCTGGTGCGCGACGGGTCCCTGGACATGCTGATCGCCTACGAACTGGCGCTTCCCCCCGACCTGCCGCGGCGACAGCTGTTCCTGGCGCAGCCCATGGTCGCACTCGCCGGCAGCCATCGGCTGGCGGATCGAGAGCAGATCGAGCCGTCGGAACTGGCTGAGGAGCCGCTGATCCTCTTCAACCAGCCGCCCAGCGCGCAGTCCACCCTCACCCAGCTGCGCCGGCTCGGACTCAGCCCGACGATCGCCCACCGCACCGCCGACTTCGAGCTCATGCGCTCGCTGGTCGCCCGCGGCCTGGGCTTCAGCATCCAATACCTGCCCGCGCCCGTGCCGCTGAGCCGCGAGGGCCTCCCGATCGTGACTGTGCCGCTGGCCCGCGACGCCGTCGTGGAGCCCGTGGTCCTGGCCTGGTCGCCCGATGCGGAGCCGACCGCGCGCCGCGGCGACGATGGCGCTGATCCGCGAGCGCCTGGGCCAGCAGGAGCGGATCACATGACGGGGTCGGGCACCCCGAACGGGTTGGGGACGCCGTCGGTGACATCCCAGTCCGCCGGGTCGGTGGTGGCGCAGTAGTCCTTGATCTCCTGCAGGGCCGAGGCGCTGGGGATGCCGGCGGGGAAGAAGTCCGAGTAGCAGGCGCCGCCTGCCTGGAAGTGGGCGAAGGCCTCGTCGGAGAGCCCCGCGGGATTCTGGGCGGCCTGGCCCTGGCTGGTGCCGGTCTGGCTCGGCTGTTCACCCTGGCCCTGCTGGGCCGGGTCCTGGCCTGCCGCCGGGTCCTGCCCTGCTGCGGGGTCCTCGGTGAAGCCGGGGATGTCCTCCGGGCCCGGGTTGGCGGGCACGGCTCCCTGCTCGACCGGGGCGGAGTGCGGTGCGGGGGAGCTCGTGTCCTCCGCCGTCTCCTCGGCCGACCCTTCTGGCTGCCCCGTCTGCTCGGTCCCCGTCGAGGGGCTGGCCTCCGGGGAGCTCGCGGCCTGCGAGGTCTCCTCGGCCGGCGTCGTGGGATCGGCGCTGTCGTCGTCGGAGCCGCAGGCGGTGAGCGCCAGAGCGAGGGCCGCGGTGACGGCGAGGTGACGGGGTGCGAGCTTCATGGGTCTCCTGTCATCTGCGCGGATCTCGGCCGGAGTAAGAGGCGGCCAACGGGGCTTCCGCAGCATCTCCATTCAACAACGTCGTGGGATTCGCCGCATCCGGGCAGAGGCGGCCGTCGTCCTGAGGCGCCCTCGGAGCGGCGATAGGGTCGTGCTCACCTGACCACCCGAGCATGCTCCGGTCCGTCGCCGGTGCCTGCCGCCACTGGAAGGCTTCCGCCATGACCTCGCCGTCGCACCTCGCCCGTCCGTCCCGTCGTCAGCTGATCACCGGAGCAGTGCTGGCCTCCGCCGCCGTCGCCGCACCCGCGCATGCCGCCCCCGGCGGCAACGGCAAGGGCAAGGGACAGGACATCGGCTTCCGGCGCGAGGCGATCCAGAACGCCCTCGAGGCCATGGTGGACGACGGCGCGGTGGGCGTCGTCGCCTCCGTCGTCGGCGCTTCCGGAGGCTTCCAGACGGCGGCCGGCCTGCGGCAGATCGGACGGGACTCGACCAAGCCCCAGGATCGGGCGAGGGTCGCCTCGGTGACCAAGGGGATGGTCGCCACCATGGTCATGCAGGAGATCGAGGCCGGGCGCTGGAGCCTGGACACCACGATCGACGACGTCGTGCCGGATCTGTACCCCGGCCACGGCCACGTCACGGTGGCCCAGCTGATGAACCACACCTCCGGGATGCCCGACGGGATCTACACCCTGCTCGGCGTCGGGGATGGTCAGGAGGCCGTCACCTCTCAGCAGCTGAAGGCCGCGATCGCCAAGCACTACCCCGAGCGCGAGCTCGTGCGCACCGCCCGCGAGCTGGACTGGCTGTTCGAGCCCGGGGAGGCGATGGCCTACTCGAACACCGGCTACGTGGTGCTGTCGATCATGCTCGAGGAGGTCTCCGGCACCCGGATCGAGGACCTCCTCCGCGACCGCGTGCTCCGCCCTGCGGGTATGCACCACTCCCGCCTGGAGGAATCCACCATCGTGCGCGGGCGGCACCTCATGCCCTACGGACGGTTCCAGGAGGGGCTCGTGGCTCTGGACACGATCGACCCGTCGATCTTCTCCGGCGCCGGCGGCGTCTACGCCACGGCCGAGGACCTCACGAGCTTCTCGGGAGCGCTGCTGAGCGGGAAGCTCGTGGACCCGGAGCTGGTCGAGCAGATGATCACGCCGCGGGGCGCGGCCGCCGAGGCGGGCATGGGCTTCGGCCTCTACGTCGCGGCCAGCCGCTGTCTGGACAGCTCGGGGCAGCCCGAGCGGCTGATCGGCCATGACGGTGCCGGGTTCGGCACCCAGACGCTGTCGTTCTCCACGGTGGACGCCTCCCGCCGGATGGCGGTGGCCTGGACAGGCCGCTCGTGGGTTCCGGGCGGCCCGGTCCCTGACGCCAACGCCGCTCTGCTGGCCGCGTTCTCCGCGACCTGCCCGGGTGAGACGCTGCCCGGCTCTCAGGCCGACGGCTCCGCCGGCGAAGCCGCGGCAGGGGAGGGCTCGGCCCTGCAGCTGTGAGCTGGGGTGCGGCCGCCGCTCAGGATCCGGGACGACGAGGCGCCTGTCGCAGACCTGCTGCGTGTGGCGCATACCCCATCCCCTGGCTAGCGTGGTGAGTCTGATCTCGTTCCCAGGAGGCCGTCATGTCGAAGCACCGTCGTGGGTCGTTGCCCGAGAGCACGCGCGATCGTCGTGAGGAGCGCCCGGAGCGCAAGCGCGAGGGCATCGGCATCCGCCGTCTGCGCGTGGTCCGCGTCGAGGACATCACCCCGCAGCTGCGTCGGATCGTGCTGACCGGGGAGGACCTGGGCGGCTTCCCGTTCCGGGAGTTCGCGCCCTCGGACAAGGTCAAGCTGCTCTTCCCGGATCCGTCCACCGGCTTGCTGCCGATGCCGGAGTCCACGGAGAAGGGCCTGCGCTGGCCCGGCGGGCGCAAGCCGCAGACGCGCAGCTACACGGTGCGCGGCTTCGACCCGGAGGCCTCCGACGGTCAGGGCGAGCTGCTGATCGAGTTCGTGCTCCACGACCACGGGCTCGCCGGCAGCTGGGCCCTGCGCGCGGCTGCGGGCGATGAACTGGGCGTGCTCGGCCCCAAGGGCGCCCGTCAGTTCCCAGCTGCTGCGCATTACGTGGCCCTGGGCGATGAAACCGCCCTGCCGGCCATCTCCCGGCTGATCGAGGAGGCGCCGGCTGAGTCTCGGGTGAGCGCTGTGATCGAGGTGGCCGACGCCGCCGAGGAGCAGCAGCTGGCCTCCCGCACCGGGGCCGACGTGCAGATCCGGTGGATGCACCGCGACTCCACACCCCTTCCCGACGGCTGCCTCAGTCTCCTGGAGCCGACCGTGGACGAGCTCGATCTCGGGGATCCTGAGGAGCTCTTCGTCTTCGCGGCGGGGGAGTCGCACGCCATGAAGGCCCTGCGCGGGCGGATCGCCGAGCGTGTGCGGCTGAACAAGCACCAGCTCGATATCCACGGCTACTGGAAGGACCGCACGCGGGCCGACCCGCGGCGTCGTCGCTGAACCCGCAGCCACCCCCGCGTGGCAGGTCCGAGGGCTAGACTGCTCGGGCATCTCGTCGGGCCCGGGCCCGACGGCACCGATCCGCGAGCACGAGAGGCAGGCCGGGTTCCGCGTGACGACCTCCACAGCACCCCAGCTGGAGACCCAGGCACTGCGGATCCTCGAATCGGTCTTCGGCTACGAGTCCTTCCGCGGCAAGCAGGCGGAGATCGTGGAGCACGTGGCCGCAGGCGGCGACGCCGTCGTGCTCATGCCCACCGGCGGCGGCAAGTCGCTGTGCTATCAGATCCCCGCCCTCATGCGCTTCGGCACGGGCGTGGTCATCTCCCCGCTGATCGCGCTGATGGAGAACCAGGTCGACGCCCTGGCCGCCGTCGGCGTGAACGCTGCGTATCTGAACTCGTCGCTGTCCTTCGAGGAGGCCGACGAGATCGAGCGGAGGCTGCTGGCCGGTGAGCTCGACATGGTCTACATGGCCCCCGAGCGGCTCGTGCAGCCGCGCACCCTGCAGCTGCTCTCGCGGGTGCAGGTCTCGCTGTTCGCGATCGACGAGGCGCACTGCGTGTCCCAGTGGGGCCACGACTTCCGCAAGGACTACCTGGGCCTGTCCGTGCTGGCCGAGCGCTTCCCCGACGTCCCCCGGATCGCCCTGACCGCCACGGCCACGCAGGCCACCCATGAAGAGCTCACGCAGCGGCTGTCCCTGCAGGACGCCCAGCACTTCGTGGCCAGCTTCGACCGGCCCAACATCCAGTACCGGATCGTCGAGAAGGACCAGCCGCGCCAGCAGCTGCTGTCCCTGATCCGCAACGAGCACCCCGGAGACGCCGGCATCGTCTACTGCCTGTCCCGCAAGTCCGTGGAGCAGACCGCCGCGTTCCTGTCCAAGCAGGGGATCGACGCCGAGGCCTACCACGCGGGTCTCACCGAATCCGAACGCTCGCAGCGCCAGGCACGCTTCCTGCGGGAGGACGGCGTGGTCATGGTCGCCACGATCGCCTTCGGAATGGGCATCGACAAGCCCGACGTCCGCTTCGTGGCCCACCTGGACCTGCCCAAGTCGATCGAGGGCTACTACCAGGAGACCGGCCGCGCAGGTCGCGACGGTCTGCCAGCGACCGCCTGGCTGGCCTACGGCCTGCAGGACGTGGTGCAGCTGCGGCGGATGATCGATCAGTCCGAGGGCACCGCCGAGCACCAGCGCTCGCAGCGCCAGCACCTGGACGCCATGCTCGCGCTGTGCGAGACGATGACCTGTCGCCGCGTGCAGATCCTCAGCTATTTCGGGCAGACCGGTGAGCCCTGCGGCAACTGCGACAACTGCCTGAACCCGCCCCAGGGCTGGGATGCCACCGTCCCCGCGCAGAAGATCCTCTCGGCGATCATCCGCCTGGACCGCGAGCGTCGCCAGCACTTCGGCTCGGGGCAGCTCATCGACATCCTGCGCGGCAAGCCGAATCCCCGCTCCACCGAGTCCAACCACGAGGCGCTGAGCGTGTGGGGCATCGGCCAGGACCTCAGCCCGCAGCAGTGGAAGGGCCTGGTCCGGCAGCTGCTGGCCCGCGACGTCCTGGCCGCGGTGGGGGACTACGCCACCCTGGCCCTGGGGCCCGAGGCCGACGGCGTCCTGCGCGGTCGCACCACGCTCGAGCTGCGCAAGGAGTCGGGGCGCAGCAGGGCCTCGGCCCCGCGCGGATCGCGGACGACGGCCGCCGCGGCGCGCAGCGAGCTCACGCCGGAGGAGATGGAGATCTTCGAGGCGCTGCGCAAGTGGCGCACGGCCCAGGCGAAGGAGCAGGAGGTCCCCGCCTACGTCGTGTTCGCCGATGCCACCCTGATCGCGATCGCCCAGCGCCGCCCGGAGACCACCTCGGACCTCCACGGCGTCAGCGGCATCGGCGCCAAGAAGCTGGACCGCTACGGCTCCGCCGTCGTCGACGTGGTCACCCGGACCCTCAGCTGACCCGTCCCGTCATCATCCGCAGGCCGCTGAAGCTGTCTGATGCGCCGCCGCTTCGGCGCTCGCCCCATCGAGTGGCGTCGCGGCGCGCGATCGAGGACCCGCTGTCATCGAGTGGCGTGGTGGTGTGCGTTTCGACATCAAAACGCACACCACCACGCCACTCGATGCGGGAAGCGCACGGCAAGGCCGCTCGATGGGTGCGGCGTAGGCGGGGGGCGGCGGCGATGGTGGAGCCCACCGCCATCGTGGCGACCAGCGCGGAGGCGGAGACGGCCGAGGACGCCTTCATGAGGCGAGTCCGGCGCAGGGCGGGCTCGAGGGCGGTCTCGGTGGTGCGAGCTGCCCGGGTGTTCGGCCGCTTCTTGGCCATGGTGTCTCTCCCTTGAGTGCTGTGACATGCGAACCACCCGGTTCGCACCGGCGAGATGAGGGGGCGCCGGCGCCGCGCTGTGCACGGCATGTCGAAACGCTTGAAAAGTAATCAATGCCGCAGGTCAGAGTGCGTGACGCGTCACCACAGAGAGGGGCAGTGATCACGACATCCCCCGAACAGTTGTGCATTGAACTGGGGCAACGCGAGTTGCCGGGTGTTGTCGATCACATCTAGGTCGAAATCTGACCCCAGATGAGCGGGGACGGTCGCGTCGTCACAACCCGATGCGAATGGATCGAATTAGACGCTGGCCGGCCCATGGGTCGGGGAAGCGGCTCGACCGACGGTGACCTACCGTGGAGCTCATGGATTCGACGACTCAGCAACCTCACCGGACGCACGACTCCTCCGCGCAGGAGCAGGCCCGTGAGATCGCCGCCGGCCTCGAGGGCGTGCGCGAGCGCATTGCAGCGGCGGCGCGGGAAGCCGGACGCGATCCGGAGGGCATCCGCCTGCTGCCGGTGTCCAAGACGGTGCCCGCCGAGCGGCTGCGCGCCGCCGTCGCCGCCGGGTGCCGGGAGCTGGGGGAGAACAAGGTCCAGGAGGCCGCGGGCAAGGCCGCCGAGCTCGCCGACCTGGAGCTGCGCTGGTCGGTGATCGGGCATCTTCAGCGCAACAAGGCCAAGGACGTGGCGGCCTTCGCCCACGAGCTGCAGTCCCTGGACAGCCTGCGCACCGCAGAGGCCCTCGAGCGCCGCCTACAGGGAGAGGGGCGCAGCCTCGAGGTGATGGTCCAGGTCAACACCTCCGGCGAGGAGTCCAAGTCCGGGCTGGCCCCGGAGCAGCTGCCCGAGCTGCTGAGCGAGCTGGAGCAGTTCGAGACGCTGCGGGTCACGGGGCTGATGACCATCGCCATGGACTCCGAGGACGAGCAGCGGGTGCGCAACTGCTTCCGGCTCCTGCGTCAGCTGCGCGATCGGGCGCGCGAGGACGGCCCGGGCTTCGTGGGCGATGGCGAGCTGTCCATGGGCATGTCCGGCGACCTCGAGCTGGCGATCGCCGAGGGAGCCACCTGCGTGCGGGCGGGGCGCGCGATCTTCGGCCAGCGCCCGCGCCCCTGAGGCGGGGGCCCCGCCTGATCTGAGCGGGGCCGGGGCAGCAGGGTATTGTTGCCCTCCCGCAAAGGCCCTGTGACGGCAGCGGCGGAGCCCCCGAAGGAGATCTGCGCATGAGCGGAAGTCGCACCGAGACCTCGGAGTATGCGGATCCCCTGGTCATGGAGATGGGGGAGCGGCGCCGACGGAACCTGTTCGGCGCGCGCAACGTGCTCTCCCTGCTGGCCCTGCTCGGGCTGTGCATGGCAAGCACCTCGCTGGCAGCCGGCGGGGCCCCGGGGGTCTGGATCCCCTGGCGCTCCGAGGCCGATGAGCGCAGCTACCTCTTCGCCACGATCTGCCTGCAGGCGGCCATGACGATCAGCGGCATGCTGGTCGCCCACACCGTCCTCAGCCAGCCGCCGCGCGTCGGGCCCCGGATCCTGGCGGGACGCATCGGCACGTACTTCATCACCCTGATCCCGACCGCGGGCGTCCTGGTGGTCGCCGAGCTGCTCAGCGACGGCCCCCTGCCGGTGCCCCGGCTTCTCGTGGCCATGATCGCGGTCTATCCGGTGTGCATAGCGGTGATCGACCTGCTGCTGGCGCCCCTGCTGCTGCGGCAGTGGGCGTGGGTGATCGCCTTCGCCGCGCTGACGGTGTGGATGGTCGTGGCGCTGGCCGCCGGCACCACCCAGGTCTCGGCTCCGACCACGTTCATGGCGGTGCTCTCCGGGGTGGAGTTCCTCTCCGACGCCGCGACCGTGAACTTGTTCCTCACGCTCGGAACGTGCTTCTGGGCCGGAGCCGGCGTGGCCTGTCTGGGAAACCTGGTGGACAGCCACAGCCCGGTCGTGCGGACCATGGTGCCGCCCGTGGCCGCGCTCGGCACGCTGATCTTCCTGCCGCAGATGCTCACCGGCGCCTCCGTCGGACACATCATGCTGGCCACGGCACTGGCCCCGCTCGTGGACGTCGACCAGCCGCGCTGGCTGACGGAGTTCGACGTCGGCTTCGGTCTGCTGACCATCGGCTGGCTCGCGGGTGTCGTCGGCAGCCGCCTCGTGGTCGGGACGATCACCCCGTGGGGCACAGCGGTGAGCGCCCTCGTGATCGGCGGCGGTCTGAGCGTCCTCATCGGATCCCTGGTGGGGCGCCCCTGGGGCAGCGGCACATCGTCGGACCCGCACGGGGCGGCCTCGGCGCTGAGCGGCCGAGGCGGGCGCCACCGGGACGCGACGCGGCGCGGACGGGCCCTGAGGCCGGGTGAGCACACCGGGTTCCCGGACTCGCGGCGTCGTCTGGTGGCCGATCAGGGACGGACGTACTGGGAGGAGCGCGCGCAGGACGACGACGAGCCCGGGGCGCGCTGAGCACCACGACGCCTGCGCCGCCGGGCTGGTGCGCCCCATTAGAGTGGGGCGCGTGAATCGAGTGCTCGTCATCGCGGCGCATCCGGCGGAGACCGCGCAGCTGCCACCGGAGGCCGACGTCGTCCTGACCGGGATCGGCATGTCCCGAGCCGCCGCGGTCACGGCCCGTGCGGTGCTCGAACGGGCTCCGTCGCCGGCCGAGCGCCGTGGGCTCAGGGTGGTGAACCTGGGCAGCTGCGGCGGCCTGCGGCCCGGTCTGTCGGGGGTCTGCGAGCCCTCCGAGATCCTCAACCGGGATATCGACGCCGAGCTCATGCGCGCCATGGGCTCCGATCCCGATGACCTGATCCGCCTGTCCGAGCTGGGGCAGACCGGCGACGGCTCCGTGCTGGCCACCGGCGACTCGCTCGTGGCCGGCGGGCCGGTGCGCGATGCCCTGGCCGAGCGGGCCCACCTGGTGGACATGGAGGGCTTCGCGGTGGCCACGGCCTGCCGCGAGCTGGGCGTGTCCCTGCGCATGGCCAAGCACGTCTCCGACGACGCCGACTCCCAGGCCCTCGAATGGCTCGAGCGGGTGCAGATCTCCGCGCGCGAGCTCGCCGCCTGGTACCGGGCCCATCACCACGAGCTGGTCTCCGGCGCACCGGCCGACGCAGCGTCGAATCGACCGGAGGACGAGGTATGAAGCTGATCCGACAGCGCGATTCCCTGGGGCCCGAGCTGGACTACACCGCCGGCGAGCGGATGCTGCGCGCAGTGCGGGCCAGCCGCGAGCCCGTGCTGCGGCTCTACCAGCCCCGGCCCACGGTGGCCTTCGGGCGCCGTGACGAGCTGCTGGCCGGCTTCGGCGCAGCGGAGCGCTCCGCTCGGCGCAGCGCCTTCACCCCGCTCGTGCGCAAGGTCGGCGGGCGGGCGGCCGCTTACCACCGCGGCTGTCTGATCATCGACCACATCGAGCCCTCGGAGGATCCCAAGGCCGGGATCCAGGACCGCTTCGAGCTCTTCGGCGACATGATCGTGGCGGCCCTCGAGGAGCTCGAGGTCCATGCGGATGTCGGCGAGCTGCCGGGGGAGTACTGCCCCGGGGAGCACAGCGTCCACGGCACGGGGCGCACCGTCGATCGGGCGCAGGCGCAGATCAAGCTCGCCGGTGCCGCCCAGCGCGTCGTCTCCGATGCTTGGTACTTCTCCACGGTGATCGTCGTGGAGCAGTCCGAGCCGCTGCGCTCCGTGCTCACGGACGTCTACCGCGACCTCGGCCTGCAGTGGGATCCCGGCACCTGCGGGGCCGTCGACGACCTCCGCCCCGGCACCCGCGTCTCGGAGGTCGAGGCCGCGGTGCGCAAGGTCTACGGCATGTACGCCCGCCACATGGGCTACGGATCACTGAGAGAGCAGGCCTTCTGATGTGCGGACGCTATGTGATCGCCCGGGCCGCCGGGGACCTGATGGCTGATGTCGATGCCGCCCCCGGCGAGCACTTCCAGGGCGAGGACCTCGACGAGCTGCGGGCCAACTGGAACGTCGCGCCCACCACCGAAGTGCCCATCGTCCTGGAGCGGCTCGACGGGGGCCAGGTGCTGCGCGAGCTGCACGTGGCCCGCTGGGGTCTGGTGCCGTCGTGGGCCAAGGAGATCTCCGTGGGCGCCCGCATGTTCAACGCGCGCTCGGAGACCGCCGCCGAGAAGCCCTCGTTCCGCGCGGCCGTGAAGAAGCGGCGCTGCGCGATCCCAGCCAACGGGTACTACGAGTGGCGCAAGCGGCTCGGACCCGACGGCAAGCCCGCCAAGGGCACCAAGGACGCTCCGGCCAAGCAGCCGTACTTCATCCACCCGCCCAGCGAGTCCGAGAACATCTGGTTCGCCGGGCTCTACGAGTGGTGGCAGGACCCGCAGGGCCAGTGGATCCTCTCGTGCTCGATCCTCACCGCCGACTCCCCGGATCCGGACAGCGACGACGAGACCCTGGCCGAGCTCGCCGCGATCCACGACCGCATCCCGGTGGCCATGGATCGCGATGCCCTCGATGCCTGGCTCGACCCCTCCGCGGAGGACAAGGACGGAGCCCAGGCCCTCATCGAGCGCGTGGTGGCCCAGCACGAGACGGTGGCGGCCACGTGGGAGCTGAGGCCGGTGGGCCAGGCCGTGGGCGGCGTGCGGAACAATTCGCCGGAACTCGTCGAGCCGGTGGCCTCCCTCTTCTAGCGTGGGAGCACTGGGGGATCCGCCCCGGCGGCACCGAGCAGGAGGATCCATGAGCGATTTCACCGAGAACCCGTCCGCCGCGCTGGCGGCCTTCGTCGCGGACGTCGGAGGCGTGGTCGTGGCGACCGAGCCGGTCGACGGCGGCTTCCCCGAGTCCGCGTGGGTCAACACGGCCGTCACGCCGTCCGGTCTGATCGTGTTTGGGACGTCGAAGGAATCGCGCAAGGCCCTCAACCTGCAGTCGAACCCCAAGGTCTCGCTTGTGGCGGTGGACGGCCAGGGTCATGAGATCCAGGCCCATGCTGAGGCTCAGGTCCTGACCGGCCCGGAGGCAGGGCAGGCCGGTCAGGCGCTCGCTCAGGCCCACCCCGGAGGCGATCCCGATCCGGAGACCGCGATCCTGGTGGGGCTATCGGTCGTGTGGGCCCGGTGGGTCGACGCCACGCAGGTGCCCCCGCACGCGGAGGAGGCCTCCTTCTGAGCTTCAGCTCGAGCGCTCGGCCAGGCTCCGGCAGCGGCTCAGCGCCGCCAGGATCTCCGCGCGACGCGGCCTGGCCATGTCGCCTGGATGCCCCCGATGCGCGGACAGCGTGTCCAGGCCGTCGCGGTCGATCGTCTCGAGAACCCGATCGATCGCCGCGGCCGCTGTCGTCGTCCCGTCCAGGTGCCCGGCCGCAGCGTCCAGCGCCAGGGCGATCGCCTGGGTCTGGCCCGGCTCCATGAGCTGGGCCAGCGCCGAGAGGTCGACGTCCTCGTGGCCTCGCTGGATCGTGTGCAGTCCCCGGGCCCGCGACGGCTTGGGGCGCTCGCCGTCCCCGCTCGATCCCCGTTCGCGCCGGCCGCGCACGGAGCCGCCGTCGCGGCGCGGGGCGCCCAGGGCTCCGGCAGGCAGCACGCGGTCCACGCCGTGCGGGAAGAGCTCGTCATCGCCCTCCTCCAGAGCCGCCGGATGCTCGGCGATCAGCTGCCGCACCTGCGCGGTGGCATCGCGCGGCTGGTAGGACTCCATGGCGATCACATGATCGGCCGCTTCGAAGAACGCGCTGGAGCCGCCGGCCACCAGCACGGTCGAGACGCCGAGCTGGCGGTGCAACGGCCCGATCCTGTCCATGAACGGCGTGATCGGCTCGGCATCGGCCGGGATTAGAGCGCGCATGCGAGCGTCGCGGATCATGAAGTTCGTGGCCGAGGTGTCCTCATCGATCAGCAGGGCGGGGCTGCGCGCCTCGATCGCCTCGACCAGACCGGCGGCCTGGGAGGTCGAGCCGCTGGCATTGGCAGTGACGAACGCGGAGGTGTCGGTGCCCTGCGGAAGCCCCCCGATGAACGGGGAGATGTCCGTGCCGGCCACGCTGCGTCCGTCCTCGGCTCGGATGGACACGGCGTCGGGACGGGTGAGCACCCACTCGCGTCCATCGCCGGCGATATGCGGATGGATCCCGCGCTCCAGGGCTCGCAGCAGCGTGGACTTGCCGTGGTAGCCGCCGCCCACGATGACCGTGATGCCCTCCGAGATCCCCATGCCGGTGACCATCCGGCCGCTGGGCAGCTCGAAGCTCGTGCGCAGGGTCTCGGGGCACTGCAGGGGCTGTGCGCCGCGGCGCAGCGGAAGGTCGGAGTCTCCGGAGGCCCGCGGCAGGATCGAGCCCTCGCCCACGAAGGCGATCAGCCCGCGCTCGCGCAGCTGCGACTGAAGATCCAGCTGATCCAGCACCAGCTCCACATGCTTCCGCAGCGCCTCGACGTCCAGGGCGCCGGGCAGCAGCGAGCGCTCCACCGCCTCGGGCAGGGCCTCGGCCAGCAGTACCGTCGCCGCTCGGCCGCGGATCCGTCGCCCGCCGGCCGGCAGCGCGGCCTCCAGACGCAGCTCCAGGCGCTCGGGGCCGACGAGCACGGCCGTGCGCTCCAGGACCTGCTGGCCGGGGGTCATCATCCGCAGCGAGCCGGCTGACTTGTCGTGGCCGCTCGGGGTGACCCGCTGCAGCGCCGCGCAGAACACGCGGTTCAGGTGATCGCCCGCGGCCACGCGCTGGGAGTGCTCGCGCACCAGCTCGGCTGGCACCGCGGTCGCCGCTCGATCGAGCACCAGGCGGATCTTCGACGGCGGCGCATACGGATCGGACTGCACATGATCCACGTGCAGGACCGCGGGGCCCAGGTCCCAGGCACCCTGCAGATCGCGGTAGGCGGGGTAGCCGCGCCCGTCCATCCGGGCGAGCTCACGGCGGAGGTCATCGAGGGTGCGCATCCCTCCAGGCTAGGCACGAGCTCGGCGTCTCGGCCAGCGAGGGCCACGCCGTCCGCGTCGTCTCCGACGGGTGCCGCGGTGGCGCCCCTCGTGCGTCGAGCGGCGCCGTGGCGTGCCCAGCCGCATCGTCGGGGGCCTTCCGTACTCTGGTGCCTCATGAGCGATCCAGCCCCCCGTGACGCCGCCGGCAGCGGCCGGGACAGCACCGCCGAGCGAGCCCATGAGTTCATCCGCGTGCTCGGCGCGCGGGCGAACAACCTGCAGGGCGTCGACCTCGAGATCCCCAAGCGCCGACTCACGGTCTTCACGGGGGTCTCGGGCTCGGGAAAGTCCTCACTCGTGTTCTCCACCGTCGCCGCGGAGTCGCAGCGTCTGATCAACGAGACCTACAGCTCGTTCGTGCAGGGGTTCATGCCGTCCATGGCGCGCCCGGACGTCGATCTGCTGGAGGGCCTGACCGCCGCGATCATCGTGGACCAGGAGCGCATGGGCTCGAACCCGCGCTCCACGGTCGGCACCGCCACCGACGCCCACGCGGTGCTGCGCATCCTGTTCTCCCGGCTGGGGGACCCGCACATCGGTCCGCCCCCGGCGTTCTCGTTCAACACGCCGTCGGTCACGGCCAAGGGCTCCATCACCGTGGCCAAGGGCAGGCAGGAGAAGCAGCTGAGCTCCTTCACGCGCACCGGCGGGATGTGCCCCGAGTGCGAGGGCCGCGGCATGGTCTCGGACCTGGATCCGCATGAGCTCTACGACCCGACCAAGTCGCTCGAGGACGAGGGCGTCATCAAGGTCCCCGGCTACAAGGCCGGCGGCTGGTCCGTGCGCTACTACGCCGAGTCGGGCTTCCTGGACCCGACCAAGAAGATCGGCGACTACACCGAGCAGGAGCTGCACGACTTCCTGCACCACGAGCCCGAGCGCATCAAGTTCCGGGGCATCAACACCACGTACGAGGGCCTGATCCCCAAGATCCGCACCTCCATGCTCTCCAAGGACCGCGAGTCCATGCAGCCCCACATCCGGGAGTTCGTGGACCGGGCCGTCGCCTTCTCGACCTGCCCGCAGTGCGGCGGCACCCGGCTGTCCCAGGCGGCGCTGTCGTCGCTGATCGACGGCAAGTCCATTGCCGATCTGTGCCGGATGCAGATCACGGAGCTCGCCGAGTGGGTCCGCACCCGCGACCTGACCTCGGCCGGTCCGCTGCTGGAGCCGCTTCAGCAGATCCTGGACTCGTTCATCGACATCGGCCTGGGCTACCTCTCCCTGGACCGAGCCACCGGCACGCTCTCGGGCGGCGAGTCCCAGCGCACCAAGATGATCCGCCACCTGGGCTCGGCGCTCTCGGATGTCACCTACGTCTTCGACGAGCCCACCACCGGCCTGCACCCGCACGACATCGAGCGCATGAACCGCCTGCTGCTGAGCCTGCGCGACAAGGGCAACACCGTGCTGGTCGTCGAGCACAAGCCCGAGGTCATGCGCATCGCCGACCACATCGTGGACCTCGGCCCCGGGGCGGGCTCCGACGGCGGGCGGATCACCTTCCAGGGCGGCTTCGACGAGCTGCGCGCCTCCGAGACCCTGACCGGGCGCCACGTGGAGTACCGCGCCCGCCTCAAGGACGACGTCCGTCGGGCGAGCGGCGCGCTCGAGATCCGCGGGGCGGATGCCCACAACCTCCAGGACGTCGACGTCGACATCCCCCTGGGCGTGCTCACCGTCATCACGGGCGTGGCCGGGTCGGGCAAGTCCTCGCTGGTCCACGGCTCGCTGCCGGCCGATGCCGCGCAGGCCCACGGCGTGGTGAGCATCGACCAGGCGCCGATCCGGGGATCGCGGCGCTCGTCCCCGGCCACCTACACGGGTCTGCTCGAGCCCATCCGCAAGGCCTTCGCCAAGGCCAACGGCGTCAAGCCCGCGCTGTTCTCCGCGAACTCGGAGGGCGCCTGCCCGCAGTGCGGCGGCGCCGGGGTGATCGAGACCGATCTGTCCGTCATGGCCTCGGTCTCCAGCCCGTGCGAGCTGTGCGAGGGGCGCCGCTACGACGCCTCCGTGCTCGAGCACACCTTCGGCGGCAAGGACATCGCCCAGGTGCTGTCCATGTCGGTGGCTGAGGCTGCGGAGTTCTTCGCCGGCGCAGAGGCCAGGATCCCGGCCGCGCAGAAGATCCTCGCCCGGCTGCAGGACGTGGGCCTGGGCTACCTGCGGATCGGCCAGCCGCTGACCACGCTGTCCGGCGGCGAGCGTCAGCGCCTCAAGCTGGCGGCGCACCTGGGGGAGAAGGGCGGGGTGATCGTGCTCGACGAGCCGACCACCGGCCTGCACCTGGCCGACGTAGCCGCCATGCTGGAGATGCTCGATCGCCTCGTGGACGGCGGACGCACCGTGATCGCCGTGGAGCACCACCAGGCGGTCATGGCCCACGCGGACTGGATCATCGACCTGGGCCCGGGCGCGGGCACCGAGGGCGGGCGCATGGTCTTCCAGGGGACCCCGCGCCAGCTCCTCGAGGACGCCTCCACGCTGACCGGGCAGCACCTGGCGGAATACGTGCAGGACTGACGACGGCGGCCGACCCTGCATCGGCCCCATTGCCATGACGGGCCGGTCGGCCTCTGTCCGCCGTCGAGCGTGCTCAGGCCGGCCAGATCCCCGAGGCGCCCCGGCGGTGGGAGCCCATCAGGTGCAGGTCGACCATCCCGATCGCCGACATCAGCGCGTACATGGTCGTGGGCCCCACGAACACGAAGCCCTCCTTCTTCAGCGCCTTCGACATCGCCTTCGACTCCGGCGACTGGGTGGGAACCTCGGCCATAGTCCGCGGCTGCGGTGTGGTCTCCGGCTGGAAGGACCAGATCAGCTGCGCCAGCCCGCCCTCGTCCCGCAGCGCGATCGTGGCCTGAGCGTTCGTGATCGTGGCCCGGATCTTGGCCCGATTGCGCACGATGCCGGCATCGGCCATCAGGCGGGCCTCGTCGTCGTCGCCGAATCCGGCCACGGCCTCCGGGTCGAAGCCGGCGAAGGCCTCGCGGAAGGCCGGGCGCTTGCGCAGGATCGTGGCCCAGGACAGCCCGGACTGGAAGGCCTCGAGGCTCAGCCGCTCGAACAGTCCCTGCTCGTCGCGGATCGGCATGCCCCACTCGGTGTCGTAGTACTGCTTCAGCAGCGGGCCGGCCGCCGCCCACTCGGGGCGCAGCAGCCCGTCGTCGCCGCGCACGAGCCCGTGCTCGTCGGGCGCGGCTCCCGGATGGTCGGCGCTCGGATCGCTCATGGGGCTCCTCGGCTCGAGAGACGGAAGACGGCGGGCGCGCTGCCGCGCGCCCGCCGAGATCCTACGGTCCGGCGAACCCGCCGGGGGTGCCTGCGGCTCAGACCGCGGCGTGCTTGCCCTTGCCGTGGATGAGCCCGCGGCGACCGGAGATCCGATCCCACAGCGGGCTGACGATCACGGTCAGCACGAGGAACGCGGCGAGAACGCCCAGCAGTCCGAGCACACCGGTGCCGAGACCGGCATCCGCCTTGGCGTCGAAGAAGAAGACGTCGCGGGTGCACAGCCACAGGTAGTGCAGCGGCTCCCACTGGGACAGCCCGTGGAAGAACCCGGGCAGCGCCTCGGGCGGGGAGACGGCCCCGGCCGAGGGCAGGCCCATGAAGACCAGGTAGAACATGGCCACGAGCATCCCGGCGCTGCCCATCACGGTGATCAGCGACAGGGTCGCCGCGCCGAAGGTCACGATGCCCAGCCAGGTCACCAGGAACAGCGTGCCGCCGTTGGGCATGGGGACATCCACCATTGCCCCGGCCAGCATCATCAGCCCCGACGCCCCGGCGGCGCCGATGATCACGATGCCGAGCTTGAGCGCGAAGGTCGCCAGCCGGGACATGCCGGTGGGGGGGTAGAACTTCAGCGAGGGGCCCATCTCCCAGGGGGTCACGCCGTTGAGCCCATCCACGAGGGTGGACACCGCCACGGAGCCGGACAGGCCCACGACCAGCGCCACGATGGCCCAGTAGAAGGGACCCATGCCCAGGGCGGCGCCGTCGGGAAGCTCCTCCCAGACCGTCTGGTTCTCGACGATGGGATCGCTGAGCGTGCCCTCGGCGACCGTGGTGAGGCTCGGGGTCGGGCCGTCGGCCTTCTCGAGCTGCTGGATCTGACTCTGCGCGCTCGGCAGCAGCTGCTCGCCCAGGTTCGAGGACGCCGACGAGACGGCCGGATCCATCACGCCAGTGGCCAGCCGGGAGGTCATGGACCCGGCCTGAGGGGAGGTGACGATGTCGATCACCGGCTGCTGGCCGTCGCCGTCGCCGCCCAGCGAGGCGCTGATCAGCGCGGTCGAGCGCTGGCTGAAGTCCGAGGGCACGACGATCGCGCCGTAGGCATTGCCGCGGTGCAGGGCGTCCTCGGCGTCCTCGCGGGAGAGCAGACGGAAGTCCACCTCGTCGCTGTCATCGCCCTGAGCCACGATCGCGTCGGCGATCTCCTGGCCCATCTGCACGTCGGTCTGCTTGCCGTCGGGCCCGGGCATCTGCGCGCCCTCGTCCTCGTTGACCACGGCGATCGGGAACTCGTGCAGGTTCTGCTGGGGCGAGCCGAGCCCGCCCATGTAGAGCAGGACGCCCAGGAAGCCGATGGCCATGACGGCCAGCGGCGGCAGCACCCAGCGGACGGTCCGCGGCAGCGCTCGCACGATCGGCCGAGTCGTGTCTGGCTTGGGAGAAGGTGTCAATTTGTGCTCCTCGCTTGACGTTTCGGGTATTCTCAATACACTGATGTATTGAATGTCTGGTATCCACGCTACACTCGAGCACTGCACTGACAGGACTCGACGGGAACTCGAAGGGACGTGAGATGCACGACGCAGGGGCGGATGCCGACACGGAGGTCGCCAAGCGATCGCGCACGCAGACTCGACGCCGCCTGATCGAGGCTGCACCCAGGGTATTCGTGGAGCGCGGGATCGGTGGAGCCAGTGTGGCGCAGATCTGCTCGGCGGCGGGCTTCACCCGCGGTGCCTTCTACAGCAACTTCGAGTCCAAGGAGGAGCTGGCCGCAGCCATCTACGTGGACCACGTCGACGGTTTGGTCGAGCTGCTCTCGCACCGCGTGGTCGAGCAGCTCGAATCGGGCATGGCCATCGGCAGGATCCTGCGAGAGGTCTTCGACGCGATCGCAGGGGTCTCCAACGGCTCCGACTGGCACCTGTTCCGGCTCGAGATGCACCTGGCCTCCCGTCGCAGCGAGCAGATGCGCCGGGTCGTCGAGGACCAGTACGAGCGTCTGCTGGGAGCGGCCGAGGAGGCGCTGGGACACGCCCAGGCCCATGGGGTGCGGCTCCAGCTGCCCGTCGACGTCCTGGCCCGTCTCTTCGTGGCCGTGCGCGACGGCGAGGAGATGCGCGTGCAGGCACCCGTCGGCGACAGCCTCCTGCATCCCGTGTGGGATGCGTTCACGATCATCCCCAGTGATGATCAGCGCATGTCTCGGGCATGACTAGACTGTCTGTGATCATCCGCATCTGCGTCATGCGCCGGGGGCTGATGAGCATGCGTCCGGCGGACGGCTCACGGGTCGACCGCCTCTCGTCGGCCTGACGGCCCGCGAGCACGACTTCTACCGAGGAGCACGGAAGCCATGAGCACGCCGTCCGAGAGCACCGCCCCCTCCGCTGGCCCTGAGACCACCACCATCCAGGTCGTCACGGAGGTCCTGTCGCGGGAGGCCAACCGCCGCCTGACCGCCGAGGAGCGCGCCGCCGTCGAGGCCCTGCCTCCCCGCACCGCGATCCTGGTGGAGACGGTGGAGAACGGTGCCCGCGCCTCCCGCTTCCTACTGGACACCGATGAGGTCTCCGCTGGCCGCCACCCCAGCTCGGACGTCTTCCTGGACGACGTCACCGTCTCGCGCAAGCACGCCGGCTTCCTGCGCCGGGAGAACGGCTTCGAGCTCGTCGACCAGGGCTCGCTCAACGGGACCTACGTCAACGGCGACCGCGTGGACTCCGTGCGCCTGAACAGCGGCGACGAGGTGCGCATCGGCAAGTTCACCTTCGTCTACTACAGCTCCGCTCGCACCGCCGGTCAGGGCGCCTGAGCCGCTGGCCGCACCAGGAGCCTGCCGCGCGCGTCGTCCTCGACGCAGTCAGTCGCATCCGTTGAAGGGAGGACGCCCGTGAGCGATCAGCCCGCCGCCGACCGGCCCGTCCGCCGCGTCAGCATCGGCCCGCTGCTGCGTGCGCTCGAGTCGGACTTCCCCGGCATCACCGCCTCCAAGATCCGCTTCCTCGAGGATCAGGGGCTCGTGCACCCCGAGCGCACCGCCTCGGGCTATCGCAAGTACAGCGCCCAGGACCTCGAGCGCCTGCAGGCGGTGCTGCGACTGCAGCGCGAGCACTACATGCCGCTGAAGGTCATCCGCGAGCTCGCCGAGGCCGGGCGGCTGCTGGACTTCCAGGAGCCTGCCGCACCGGTCGCCTCGAAGGACAGTGAGCCTGCCGAGAGCTCGGAGCAGCAGCAGTCGGATGTGCCGTCGTCGGGGCCCATGCTCAGCCGCCGCAGCGAGCACTCCCTGACCATGCGCGAGCTGTGCCGGCGCTCCGGTGCCGGCGTGGCGCTGGTGCGGGAGCTGCTGAACTTCGGGCTGATCCGCGACGGCGAGGGCCACTTCGACAGCCACGACATCGCCGTGGCGGCCGCCGCCCGCGAGCTGCAGGCCTTCGGCGTGGAGCCGCGGCACCTGCGCACCCTCAGGCAGGCCGCCGACCGGGAGACCGGGCTCGTGGAGCAGGCCGTGGCCACCGAGGCGACCCGGCGCACCCAGGAGTCGGCGCGCCGAGCCGCCCAGCGCGCCGAGGAGATCGCCGGGCTGTGCCTGTCAATGCACGCCGCGCTCGTATCCAGCCGCCTCGAGCAGCTGCAGCGGGGGATCGCCCCCGAGGAGCCGTCGCAGGGCTGAGGCGGCACCGCAGCCGGCTGCGAATGATTCGGAAAGGACCGCCATGGCCCAGGAGGACCACCTCATGGAGATCGACGGGGTGCGCATGGACCTGCCCTCCGCACAGCCCGTCGTGGTGCTGCGCGAATCCAGCGGCAGCCGATTCCTGCCGATCTGGGTGGGCAGCTCCGAGGCCACCTCGATCGTGTTCGCCGTGCAGGGCATCGAGCCGCCCCGCCCGCTGACTCACGATCTGCTGCTGTCGGTCGCCGCCTCCTTCGGCCGCAGCCTCGAGCGGGTGCGCGTGCACATGGTCGAGGACACGGTCTTCCACGCCGCGCTGGTCTTCGACGACGGCACCGTGGTGGACTCCCGGGCCTCGGATGCCATCGCGCTGGCGGTGCGCGTCGAGTGCCCGGTGCTGTGCGCGTCGTCGGTGCTGGAGCAGGCCGGGCTGATCATGACGGGCGACGGCGAGCTGCGCGAACCCGGGGAAGCGGCGCCCGGCGACGGCGATTCTGCGGGCCCCGAGGAGGCCGACCGGCAGGTCCGGCGCTTCCGCGACTTCCTGGACACGGTGGATCCCGAGGATTTCCAGGGCTGACGGGTAGACTTTCCGGAAGCGAGTCCGTCGGGCCCGCTTCCGCCTCCGGCACCTGCCGCGGGACGTCATCGGCAGCACAGGAAGGGAGGACGCGCGTGAAGGACACCGACCACGTCGAGCACCTCTCCGCCGGTTTCCCGGACGAGCTCCTCTCCGAGGACCCCCTCCTGCCGATCTTCACGTCTCTGACCGGCGGCACCCAGGGCGTGCTCTTCGACGACGAGCGCCAGGCCCTCGACGACACCGTCGGCTATCGCGGCGCCACCGCCTGCAAGATCGCCGGCATCACCTACCGTCAGCTCGACTACTGGGCGCGCACCGAGCTCGTAGAGCCCACGGTGCGCAGCGCCAAGGGCTCCGGCACGCAGCGCCTCTACAGTTTCCGCGACATCGTCGTGCTCAAGATCGTCAAGCGCCTGCTGGACACCGGCGTCTCGCTGCAGCAGATCCGCTCGGCTGTCCACGCGCTGCAGGAGCGCGGCGTGGAGGATCTGGCCCGCCTGACGCTCATGAGCGACGGCGCCTCGGTCTACGAGTGCACCTCCCAGGAGGAGGTCATCGATCTCGTCCAGGGTGGGCAGGGCGTCTTCGGGATCGCCGTGGGCCGCGTCTGGCGCGAGGTCGAGGGTTCCCTGGCCGGAATGCCCCCGGCCAACGGAGATGCCGAGGCCGGGGAGTTTCCCGGCGACGAGCTCTCCGCCCGG
The DNA here is from genome assembly GCF_016907795.1 of Kocuria palustris. Lineage (NCBI taxonomy): Bacteria > Bacillati > Actinomycetota > Actinomycetes > Micrococcales > Micrococcaceae > Kocuria > Kocuria palustris. The sequence goes on along the minus strand of NZ_JAFBCR010000001.1, from coordinate 547,787 downwards.
CGTGCGCGCCGCCAGCAGAACGTCAGCTGATCCCGGGCCTCAGCGCCTGATCCGGTCCGTCCGCCGAGCCGACGGCCCGATCTGACTCCGACCGTCCGCATCGGGTAGCCGTTTCTCGACCGCCGATTCTTCGAGCGGTCTCTTCGTCACTTCCGGCTCATGGAGCGCCCCCGGCTCGGCGGCGCGGAACCAGACGGCTCAGTCCAGCAGGCCCCTCAGGATCGAGGTGAAGCGCGCTGCCATGTCCGCGGCATCGGCGCCCGGCCAGCGGTGGATCGGCCAGGCAGCGCCCTGCGCGCGATGCCACACGGGGCGATCGGGGATGACCTGAGAGACCAGCAGGGCGCCGAACAGCTCCTGCAGCTCTGCCACGCGATGCTGATGCTCGGGATCGTCCTCGGCCACCTTGTTGACCAGCACGGAGGCCGAGGGCACGGCGCGCTTGGAGCTGGTCTCGAACTGACCGATCGCCGTCATGGTGCGCTGCGCGCCGGCCACGGAGAACAGCGACGGCTCCGCGACGGTGAGCACCTTGTCCGAGGCAGCCCAGGCCAGCCGGGTCAGGGCGTTGAGGTTCGGCGGGCAGTCCACCAGCACCAGGTCGTAGTCCGTGTCCAGCCCCTCGAGGGCGCGGGAGAGCCGATCCAGGTCCTTGCCGCGGAAGGTCGAGCGGTCCAGGCGCGAGGAGCTCGACGACCCCGGCAGCACGTCCAGGCGGGCCGAGGAGGTCCTGCCGGTGTCCCGGGCGGCCGCGTGCTCGCGCTCGATCCACGCCGAGGGCACGGCGGCGGCACGGGCGCCGGAGCGGGCCACGCGGCCGTTGAGCACCGAGCCCGCATCCGCAGAGCTGCTGGCGACGGCGCCGAGGCCGGTGGTGGCATCAGCGTGCGGATCGAGATCGACCACGAGGGCACGATGGCCGTCGTCCATGGCCGCCGAGGCCAGGCCGAGGGCCACGGAGGACTTGCCGACCCCGCCCTTGAGGCTCGAGATGCTCACGATCTGCACAGTGGGATCCTCCGACGTCGGTGCCTCCGCCTCTGGGGATGCTCCATGTGGGGGAACAGGCGGGCGCCCTCATGGTACCCAGCGAGGGCCGCCGGACCGGCAGGGCGGCAGCGCGCCGCCGCGCCGATACAGTGGGGGCCATGCGACGCTTCGACATCATCATCATCGGCTCGGGCTCGGGCAACACGATCCTCTCGGAGGCCTACGAAGGTCTGGACGTCGCGCTCATCGACGGCGGGATCTTCGGCGGAACCTGCATCAACGTGGGCTGCATCCCCACCAAGATGTACGTCTACCCTGCGGAGATCTCCGAGTCGGCGCGCGAGCTGGACCGGCTGGGCGTCTCTGTCTCGATCCAGGACGTGCGCTGGCGCGAGATCCGGGACCGCATCTTCGGGCGGATCGACGCGATCTCCGTGGGCGGGCTGGCCTACCGGCAGTCGCTGGAGAATGTCACCGTGTTCCAGGAGATGGTCCGCTTCACCGGTCCCAAGACGCTGATGACGGCCTCGGGCGAGCAGCTCACGGCGGATCAGATCGTGATCGCCTCCGGCTCGCACGTCACCACCCCGGGGGTGCCCGGCGAGGACCTTCCGCAGGTGCACACCTCGGACACCGTGATGCGCATCGACGACCTGCCGCAGCGCGTGGTAGTGGTCGGCGGCGGGTTCATCGCCGCGGAGTTCGCGCACATCTTCCACGGACTGGGCTCCTCGGTCGTGCAGCTCAACCGCTCCGGGAGGCTGCTGCGCGCCCATGACGCCGAGATCGTCGAGCGCTTCACCGCCGCGGCCTCCGAGCAGTGGGACCTGGCCCTGCACCAGGGCATCGAGGCCATCGTCGACAACGGCGACGGCACCGTCACCGTCCGCTCGATCGCCAGCGGCGACGGCTCCGCACCGGCGGGCGAGGTGCGCGAGGACGTCGCGGACATCGTCCTGCTGGCCACTGGCCGACGCCCCGCGACCGACCTGCTCGACCCAGCCGCCGGTGGCTTGGGGGTCGACGAGCGCACGCATCTGCTGCAGGTCGACGAATTCCAGCGGGTCCTGTCGCCCACGGGCGAGGTGGTCGAGGGCGTCTGGGCGCTGGGCGATATCTGCAGCCCCTGGCAGCTCAAGCACGTGGCCAACCACGAGGCCCGGGTGGTCGCCCACAACCTCCTGCACCCGGAGTCCCTGCTGCGCAGCGACCACCGCTTCGTGCCGTCTGCGGTGTTCACGCATCCGCAGATCGCCTCCGTGGGCATGACCGAGCACCAGGCGCGGACCTGGGCGGCCGAGAACGGCACCGAGATCGCCGTGAAGACCCAGGAGTTCGGCGACGTGGCCTACGGCTGGGCCATGGAGGACCGCTACGGGCTGTGCAAGCTGATCGCCGACCGGTCCACCGGCCAGCTGCTGGGCGCGCACCTGATCGGGGAGTCCTCGTCGTCGCTGATCCAGCCGCTGATCCAGGCCATGAGCTTCGGGCTCGACGTCTCCTCGATGGCCCGCGGCCAGTACTGGATCCACCCGGCTCTGGCGGAGGTCGTGGAGAACGCGCTGCTCGGGCTGGATGTCGACGTCGACGAGGCAGTGGCGCTCGAGCACTGATCTGCTGGACTGGATGGGCGGTGGCCCCCTCCCTTGACTGCTTCGCTTGACGTCTGCGGAGGGGGCCACCGCCCATCCCTTACGTGTGGCAGTCCGGTTCCCCGCACGTCCCGGTCCCCAGCGGGGCAGGCCGAGTCGACGCCTGCGTGCGCGCTTCGGGGCCTTGTGCGGCATCGAAGCGTCGATTCGGCGGGGTCTGACGGGTCAGGTGCGGGCGTGCTGGCGGAGGTGGCCCGCCGCGAGCACGGCGAGCACCGCCGCCACCGGGATCACCAGGGAGGCCAGACGCAGGCCGAGCGCATCCGACACGACGCCAACGAACGGCGACAGCGACAGGAACGCCCCGCGCATCAGCCAGCTCACGACCGCCAGACCGGTTCCAGGGCGCAGGCCGGGGACCAGATCGGCGGCGTGGTAGGCGGAGGGCACCAGCGTGGCCGAGCCCAGCCCGGCCAGGAAGAACCCGGCCACGGCAGCAGCCGGTGCCGGAGCGGCGACGACCAGGCCCAGGCCGGCCGCGATCCCCACTGCCCCCAGGCGCGCCATGGTCACGTGCCCCAGCCGATCGACCATGCGATCGCCCAGCAGGCGGCCGATGAACTGGGCGCACATCAGCGCCACCAGGCCCAGCCCGGCCATCGTGGCCGAGGCCTCCAGGACCTGGCTCAGGTACAGGGCCGACCAGTTCTGCCCCAGATCCTCGACCATCACGCCGGTGATCGACACGACCGAGATCAGCAGCAGCATCAGCACCGCGCGGCGGGCGGGCCCGGCGCTGCCCGGCGACGCCGTCGCAGCCGAGGCCGCCCCCGATGACGGCTCGTGTGCGGCAGCCGCCACCCCCGGCGCGTCCTGCTCGGACAGCCCGGGCAGGTCCTGGGCCGGCTCGGGGCCGTCCGCCGACGAGGCGTCCTGCTGCGCGGACGACTCGGCGATAGGTCGCACCCGGGCGACCTCCTCCATGGTGAGCACCCGGGTCCCGGCGAAGACCGCCACGGCGGAGAAGAGGATGCCGCTGATCGTCAGATGCAGGGCCAGGGGCACCTGCAGCGCCAGGGCAGCCGTGCCCATCAGCCCGCCGATCACGGAGCCGAGACTCCACAGGGCGTGCATGGAGTTGAGGATCGAGCGGCCCATGGCGCGCTGGACGTCCAGGGCCTGCGCATTCTGAGCGGTGTCGGTGATGGCATCGAGCATGCCTGCGAGCATCAGGGGCACGATGTAGGCCAGCAGCACCAGCAGGCCGCCGCCGATTCCTCCGGAGACGCCGGCGAGCAGGATCATGAGTGCGATGGCCACGGAGCCCATGACCGCAGTGCGCCCCGAGCCCCATCGCCGCATGATGGGAGCCGGTGCCGTGCCTGCCAGCAGCGACCCCAGCGGGAAGGCGATCACCACGAAGCCGTAGACCGAGTTCGACAGCTCGAAGGCGTCCTTGATCTGCGGCAGGCGCGGCAGGAGATTGGCGAAGACCGCTCCATTGACCAGGAACAGCAGGGCCGCGCCCAGACGGGCCCGCCGAAGACGCTCTGGGCTGAGGAAGGATCCGGCGGGCGAGGGCATCGGCCCAGCCTAGCCGCCCTGCGGACCCTCCCCACGGCGCTGACCAGCGCCGTCGTCCTCGACCTCCTGGGAGCCGAGCCGCAGCTCGCGCAGCCGCTCGAGGGAGGCCTCCGACGACTCCCGGACGCGCTCTCGCAGACCGCGCAGCTCCTCGCGCAGCTGGGCGGCGCGCTCGCGCGTCATCTCCTGGCGAGGGGCCGGAGCGGGCCGGGAGTAGATCTCCTCGATCTGCTCGGCGAAGTCCTGCAGGATCACCGCGCGGCGCAGCTTCAGCGAGGGCGTGAGGTGCCCCGAAGCCGGTGTGAAGTCGACGGGCAGGATCTGGAACGCGCTGATTCCCTCGGCCCGGGAGACGCGGCGGTTGGCGAAGTCCACGATCTCCTGCACGTGCTCGATCACCGCGGGATGCTCGGAGGCCTGCGCGGCAGTCATGGACGGGTCCAGGCCGAGCGCGCGCAGGCACTGCGGCAGCAGCTCCGCGTCCAGGGTGATCAGAGCGGCGATGAACCGTCGGCCGTCGCCGATGACCATGCACTGGCTGACGATCGCCGCGGTGCGGATGGGGCCTTCGAGGACATCGGGGATCACGTTCTTGCCGGCGGCCGTCACCAGGATCTCCTTCTTGCGCCCGGTGATCCGCAGCATGCCGCGCTCGTCGAAGACTCCGAGGTCTCCGGTGGCGAACCAGCCGTCGTGCAGCGCCTTCTCGGTGAGGTCGGGGCGGCCGTGGTAGCGGGCGAGCACATGGGGCCCGCGGACCTCGATCTCGCCGTCCTCGCCCAGGCGCATCTCATGCCCGGGCAGGGGCCGCCCGACGGTGCCCAGCGCGGCGGTGCGCGGAGTGTTCGCGGCCACCGGGGCGGTGGTCTCGGTCAGGCCGTAGCCCTCGACCACGAAGATCCCCATGCCGGCCAGGGTGTGGGCGAGCTCCTCGCCCAGGGCCGCGCCGCCGGAGATCGCCCAGTGCACGCGCCCGCCCATGGCATCGCGCAGCGGCGCGTAGACCAGGCGGTCCCAGAGCCGGTGGCGCAGCTTCAGCGCGGGGGAGACGCGGCCGTCCTGACGCTGACGGGAGAAGGCCTCCGCGTCCTCGACGGCGCGCTGGAAGATCCCGGCGCGCAACCTCCCTCCGCCCTCGGCCTTGAGCCGAGCGCTGGTCATGATCTTCTCGAACACCCGGGGCACGGCCAGCAGGAACGTGGGCTGCACGCGCTGCAGGTCGCTCATCAGCGACTTCACATCCGGGGTGTGGCTCAGGGTGACGCCGCCGTGGACCGAGATCACCTGGACCATGCGGGCGAACACGTGGGCCAGCGGCAGGAACAGCACGGTGCGGGAGCCGGGGCGGACGACCTCGGGCAGGAACGGACGCAGGTTCTCGCACAGGAACACGAAGCTGCGGTGCGTGAGCTCGCAGCCCTTGGGCGGGCCGGTGGTGCCGGAGGTGTAGATGATCGTGGCGGTGTCGTCGAGCCCGCGGCTGGTGCGTCGCCGCTCGAGCTCGTCGTCCTCGACGGCGGCTCCCAGACCGATCAGCCGCGAGAGGTCCTCGCCGGTGCCGTCCAGGCGCCAGATCCGCTCGGCGGCGCTCAGCTTCGAGCCCAGCTCGGGAGCGTCGTCGAAGCCGTGGAGGCTGCCCGCCGCCAGATCGTCCGCGGCCTGTCGGACAGCGGCCTCGAGCCGCTCGTCCTCCACGAAGACCGCGCGGGCCTGCGAATCGCCCAGATTCCACGCGATCTGATCCGGCGACGAGGAGTCGTAGACCGGGACCGGCACCGCACCGGCCCACCAGATCGCGAAGTCGACCAGTGTCCACTCGTAGCGGGTGCGCGAGAGGATGCCGACGCGATCGCCGGGCTCGATCCCCGCCGCCACCAGTCCCTTGGCCACGGCCCGGACCTCGTCGCGGAAGGCGCTCGCGGTCACCTCGACGGATCCGTGCGCGTGGAGGCGCTCGTAGAGCACCGGGTCCTGCGGGGAGTCCGCGCGCTGGACGAGCAGGTCCGTGATCCGCTGGGCCTGCAGCTCGGCGACGACGGCGGGCTCGGCTTCGATGGTCAAGGTCATCCTCCTGGGCTCGTGCGCGTTCGTGATCTCGTCGATGGGGGAGTCAAGTGCCGCGGATCAGACCTGGGCGCCGTCGTCGTAGTCGCTGCGATCCTCGGGCAGAGCCTGGAACAGCGAGACCAGGCTACCGAGGATCAGCGCCAGACCGGGGACCCACAGCCACCAGGGGAGGCCGCCGAGCAGGAACCCCAGGACCAGCAGCGCTGCGGCGACGCCGAGCAGCACGGCCCAGGCCATGATCGTGCCCGGGCGCATGCCTGCCGTCACCGGCCCGGGGTCCTGCGGCTGCCAGTCGTCGTCGAGGAGCTCCGGCTCGTCCGTCTCCGGAGCCAGCTCGAAGTCGCGGGGTCCGCGGGCCCGGTCCTCGAGCTCGATCGGAGCCTCGTGGCTGCGGACCTCCTCAACGGGCGCGCCGTGGGCCGGGGCTGCCTCGGCAGCCGCGCTGTCGGCGGGGGCGTCGTCTTCCTGGAGCCGGCGGACGAGGTCGTCCCAGGCGCGGGCGTCGCTGTCCGGATCTCGCTCGGGCGGGGTCATGGCGTCATCCTCTCACTGTCTGCGCGCCCGATCCCCATCGGGTGCGCGCCGACCGCTCGCACGGCTGTCCTTCATGCGACAATCACTGCGCGGCGGGGCTCACCGCCGCTGCAGGGGTCCGTCAAGCACCGCGCACGGGCCGTTCCAGATCCAGCCACGATGCCCGCGAACCGGGCCACGAGGAGTGCAATACGCCATGGTCTACATGTTCCTGAAGGACTGGATCGTGACCCCGCTGGTCAACGCCGCCTTCCGGCCGGAGGTCGAAGGCGCCCACCACGTCCCGGACCAGGGGGCGGCGATCCTGGCGAGCAACCACCTCTCCGCCGCAGATCACATCTTCATGCCGATCGCGGTGCAGCGGCAGATCTTCTTCCTGGCGAAGTCCGACTACTTCACGGGCCGCACGTTCAAGGGCCGGGCGATCGCCGCGTTCTTCCGCGCGATCAACCAGATCCCCATGGACCGCTCCGGCGGGCGCAAGTCCGCGGCCTCCCTGTCGGCCGGCGGTCGCAAGCTGGCCGAGGGCGAGCTGCTCGGCATCTACCCGGAGGGCACGCGCTCCCACGACGGCCGCCTGTACCGCGCCAAGATCGGTGTGGCCCGCCTGGTCATGGAGTCCGGCGCACCGGTCATCCCGATCGCCATGATCAACACGGACGTCGTCCAGCCCCTGGGCACGCCCTTCCCCGCTCCATGGCGGCAGAAGGGCAAGCGCGTGAAGACGATCTTCGGCGAGCCGCTGGACTTCTCCGAGTACAAGGGCCGCACCGGCGACCGCGTGGCCGCCCGGGAGATCTCCGACCGCATCATTCAGGCGATCCAGGAGCTGTCCCACCAGGAGTACGTGGACGTCTACGCCGCCGACGCCCGCCGCGACGTCGAGCGCGGGGCCTCCTGAGCAGGGGACCCCGATCACAGGGAATCTCCCGCCCTGCGATAGCGTTGCCTGCGGTGGCCGCAGTCGGTGCGGTGCCCTGCAGCCACGCTGCTGGCGCCTGTCCGGCTGTCCTTGCCGCACCCGCGCAAGCCCGGGCCGCCGCCGACCTGATCTAGACGAGGGACGATCACCGTGACCCAGCCGCTGTCCGCCGACCAGCCCACCCCCTTCCTGCCCGGCCCCAAGCCGAGCACGAAGGACTATCAGGGCCTGGACGACTGGCGCAGCCTCAGCGCCGACCAGCAGCCGGACTGGGCTCAGCACCCCGAGTTCGAGCGCGTCATGGGAGAGCTGAACACCGTGCCTCCCCTGGTCTTCGCCGGCGAGGTCGACACCCTCAAGCGCCGCCTGGCCGAGGTGGCCGAGGGCCGAGCCTTCCTGCTGCAGGGCGGCGACTGCGCCGAGACCTTCGAGGGCGCCACCGCCGACCGCATCTCCGCGCGGGTGAAGACGCTGCTGCAGATGGCCGCCGTGCTCACCTACGGCGCCTCCATGCCCGTCGTGAAGATGGGGCGCATGGCCGGTCAGTTCTCCAAGCCGCGCTCCTCGAACGACGAGACCCGCGGCGACGTCACGCTTCCGAGCTTCCGCGGCGAGATGGTCAACGGATTCGACTTCACCGCCGAGTCCCGCGCCCACAACCCCGAGCGGATGCTTCGCGGCTACCACACCTCCGCGTCCACGCTGAACCTGATCCGGGCCTTCACCGGCGGCGGCTTCGCCGATCTGCGCCACGTCCACTCGTGGAACATGGGCTTCGCCTCCAACCCGGCCCACGCCCGCTACGAGAAGCTCGCCAAGGAGATCGACCGCGCCGTGAAGTTCATGGCGGCCTGCGGCGCCGACTTCGACGCCCTGTCCACGACAGAGCTGTTCACCGGCCACGAGGCGCTGGTGCTCGACTACGAGCGCGCCCTGACCCGCATCGACTCCCGCACCCACCGGCCCTACGGCACGTCGGGGCACTTCCTGTGGATCGGGGAGCGCACCCGCGGGATCGACGACGCCCACGTGGACCTGCTCTCGCGCCTGGAGAACCCCATCGGCGTGAAGCTCGGGCCCAAGACCACCGGCGAGGACGCGCTGCGCCTGATCGACAAGCTCGACCCGAACCGCGAGCCCGGCCGCCTGACGTTCATCACCCGCATGGGCGCCAAGAGCATCCGCGAGGCGCTGCCCCCGGTCGTGCAGGCGGTCCAGGACTCCGGGGCCAAGGTCGTGTGGGTCACCGACCCCATGCACGGCAACACGGTCTCCACGCCGTCGGGGTTCAAGACCCGCAACTTCGACGACGTCATTGACGAGATCAACGGCTTCTTCGAGGTGCACCGCGCCATCGGCTCGCACCCCGGCGGAATCCACGTGGAGATGACCGGCGACGACGTCGCCGAGTGCCTGGGCGGGGCGGATGCGATCGAGGAGGCGCACTTCGCCGATCGCTACGAGTCGCTGTGCGATCCGCGCCTGAACCACATGCAGTCCCTCGAGGTCGCGTTCCTGGTCTCCAGCTACCTCTCCGGAGAGCAGAGCTGATCCGCTGATCCGCTGACGACGAAGGGCCCGGCTCCTGCAGGAGCCGGGCCCTTCGTCCGTGCGCTGAGGCACTGCCGGTTCAGATGACGCGCAGTGTGATCGTCGTGCCGTCCTGGCTCTGGGTGACGACGCGGTTGAGGTTCGCACCGGCGACCTCCTCGATCTCGACCGTGAAGCCGAGGTCCTCGAGCTGCTCGCGGGCGTCATCGGCATTGCTGCCGACCACGCGCGGCACTTCCTCGGGCTCGGCGCCGGCGGAGACGACCAGGTCCACGGTGCTGCCCTCCTCGACCCTGGCGCCGGGGGAGGGCGACGCGGAGACGACGCTGCCCTCCTCCGAGTCGTCGAACTGCTCGGAGACGGTGCCGACGTCGAGGCCGGCGGAGCTCAGCTGCGATTCGGCATCGGACTGCGACATGCCCTCGACCGCGGGGATCTCGACCTGCTCGGGTCCGGTGGAGACCGTCAGCACGATCTGCTCGCCCACTCGGGTCTCCGTGCCCGCGGCGGGCGAGGACTCGATGACGCTGCCCGCCGGGACCTCCGTGCTGGGCTCCTCGTGCACCGTGACGTTGGAGAAGCCCTCGGTCTCCACCGCGTCCACGGCCAGCGGCTGGGTGGTGCCCACGACCTCCGGGACCACTGCGGTGCGGAAGCTGCCGGAGCCCAGCAGCCATCCCAGGAAGCCGGCCAGCGCCACGAGCAGCGCGGCGAGGGCCACGGCGACGGCCGCCTTCAGCGGAGGGGTCTGCTGCAGCCGCACCGTGGGCTTGGACGGGTCCACCGGCGCCGACTCGTGCAACCGACCGCGACGCGGCTCGGTCTCCTGCTCGGCCGTCTCGCCGTCCGAGTCCGAAGGCTCGTCGAAGGCGGCCAGCCGGTCCACGCTGAGGCCCCTGCGCTGCAGGTTCGGATCCACCGAGGCACCGAGCGCCGTCCCAGCTCCTGCGGCACCCACGGCGGTCGAGCCGGTGCGGGGGGCCGCGGCAGCTGCCGCCGCGCCTGCGACGGCTGTCCCTGCGATGCCGGCGGCACCCGCTGCACCGGCGCCGCTGCGCATGGGCGGCAGCACCGAGGTGCGCTGATCGTCATCCTGGTCGGCGGAAGCCCCCTGCCAGCGGGGCAGCGCCTCGGTCGGGGCGGATCCGGCGGACGCGGAGTCCGATGATGCCTCGGCGAAGCGCGGCATGGCGTCCGTGGGCGCATCGGGACCCTCCGCGCCGGAGCCCGGTCCTGGCATGGCCTCGGTGGGGGCCTCGTCGACGGGATCCTCCGACTCCAGGCCCCGCCCGCCCTCGGCGCCCAGCGGAACGCGCAGCACCTGCGTGGTCGGCGGGATCTCGCCGTCGGCGGTCTCGGGGGCGTGAGCGCAGCCGTCGGGGGAGGCCTCCGCCGTGCCGTCCTGCTGATCGGAGACCGGGGCTGCGCTCGAGCCTCCTCGGCGCAGCTCGTCCACGGCCTCCAGATCGATCGGCCCGGTGGCCGGGGCGGTGCTGGGCAGGGTCGTGGCCCCCGGATCCTCGGGCCGCGGCGCGGCCGGACCCGGTCCCTGCTCCCAGCCCTCCGGGAGGTGGTCCAGGGCATCGAGGCTCAGCTCGCGACGCAGCTCGCCGATCGAGGCCAGCAGCTCAGCGCCGTCCGACGGGCGATGCTGCGGGTCCTTGGCGGTCCAGCCGGCCACGGCCTCGGCGAGCTGGCGATCGATCCCGGGGACCGCTTCGAGCAGGGAGGGAACGGTCTTCTCGGCGTGGGCGCGGGCGATCGTCCACGGGCTGCCGTCGAAGGGGCGGCGGCCGGTGAGCATCTCCCAGGCCATGATGCCCAGCGAGTACAGATCGGAGCGGGCGTCGAGACGCCGCTCGGTGACCAGCTCGGGGGAGGCATAGGCCACCGTGCCGAGCACGGCCCCGGAGGTGGTGTGCTGATCGGCGGCGCGGGAGAGGCCGAAGTCGGCGACCTTCACCGTGCCGTCCGGGCGCATGAGCACGTTCTCGGGCTTGATGTCGCGGTGGATCAGCCCAGCCTGATGCGCCGCCGAGAGCCCGGCGGCCACCGAGGAGAGGATGGTCAGCGCCTCGCCGGGGCGCAGGAACTCCTTGCGGCGCAGGACGTCGCGCAGGGTCCCGCCCTCCACGTACTCCATGACCAGGAAGACATGGCCGTCATCGGTGCGGCCCTGATCCAGCACCGCGACCACGTTCGGGTGCGACAGGCGAGCGGCCGCACGGGCCTCCCGGGCGAAGCGCTCGACGAACGAGGGGTCCTCCGTCAGGTGCGCGTGCAGGATCTTGACGGCGACGGTGCGCTCCAGTCGCTGATCGACAGCGCGATACACACCGCCGGTGCCGCCGCGCGCCAGGCGCGGTCCGACGGTGTACCGGCCTTCCAGGACCGAGCCGGTCAGATGATCATCCACGGGCTTGTGCACGAGCCCCACAGTAGGGGAGCGGACTGGACTGCGGCTGGATGACGACGGGCGTGGTTGCGATCGTGACGCCCTCGGGACCTGTGTCCGGGCGGGCTCAGCGCAGGTGCGTCCAGGCCGAGATCCGGGCCTTCACCTGGTGGACGTAGGTCTTCGTGTCGTCGTACATCCCGTACTCCTCGACGCCGTAGGCGCCCTGGTAGTACGACGCGATCCCGCGGTCGAGATCCTCCGCCGAGCGCTGGTTCGCGCGGATGATGGCCACGCCCGCCGCGACATTGTCCTGGGGGTCCAGCAGGTCGAGATCGCGCCCCACCAGGGCGGAGGCCCACTCGCCTGACGACGGCAGCACCTGCATGGTGCCCACGGCATCGGCCGGTGAGACGCTGCGGTGCACGAAGCCCGACTCCTGCTCGGCATGGGCCAGGGCCAGGGCCGGATCCACGCCCATCTCCTGAGCGGTGGTGCGCACCAGACGCTGCATCTCCTCGGCCGAGGGCGACGGGCGCTCGTAGAGCTGATCGAGATGGCTCTGCGCGGAGGCCAGGGTCTCCTCGTCGTAGTCGTAGCCGGGGAAGTCGTCGCGGATCCGCGGGGCCTCGGCGGCTTCGGCGGGGGCTGCGACCGGGGCCGCGTCGTCCTGCACGGCAGGTGCCGCCTCGGCTGCGGGGATCTGCAGCGTCTCGCCCTCGCGCAGCGGGGCGGCGACGTCCAGGTCGTTGGCCTCGATCAGGGCCTGGACCATGATGTCGTGGCGCTGCGAGATCGCCCACAGGCTCTCACCCGCTGCTACGCGGTGCTCGGTGCTGCTCGGCGCGGCCTCTGCGGCGGCTGCCGGGGCGGCGGGGTCCTGGACGCGGGTGGCTTCGTCACCGGACTTGGGGGAGTCATCGGCCTTGGCGGAGGAGGCCTCCTTCGCCGGAGCAGACAGGCGCAGGGTGTCGCCCGGGGCCAGCGAGGCATCGCCGGACAGCCCGTTCCACTCCATGAGGTCCTCGACCGACAGGCCGTTGGCCGTGGCCACCGACCAGATGCTGTCGCCGGGCTGGACGGTGCGCGCGGGGCCGTCGACGGCCTCGGGGCGCTCATCCGGGGCCGCGCCCCCCGGCTGGCCCACCGCGTGGGCCGCGGGCGTCCCGGAGGCGCCGAACACGGCCAGCGCGGCCAGTGCCGCGGCGGAGCGGCGGGCGCGCGAGCCGCTGGGGGCCGGATCCGAGTCCTGGGGGCGGGGATCCTGAGGGGTGTGCTGCATGCTGGCGAAGACCTCGGGCTGGGAGATGCGCTGATCAGGGGGAAGTGCTGAAGCGCTGCTGCCTGCAGGGTACCCGGTGCCTGCACCGGGGCATCGGTGGCGGCGCATCACGGCGGTTCGTGGCACCCTGGATCCGTGAAGAAGTCTGAGATGAATCCCGCGCAGCCCACCCTCGAGCAGTTCGAGGCCCTCGACGCCCTGGTCGGCGAGTGGACCACGTTCCCGGACGTGGCCGAATCCACCGGGATGATCGTGACCCGCGTGCACTCCATGGCCGAGGACGGCACGCTCGTGGCCTTCCGCGACCCCCGCGACGGCGTCCGCCGCATCCCGGCGGAGTTCCTCATGGACGGCCAGCCGATCGATGCGCTGCGCGGGACCATGACCGTGCTGCGGGACAACCTCTACACCGACCTGGAGGCCGTGACCTGGCTGTTCACCGAGGACGAGTCCCTGCCGGGTCGGCCCATCGACTTCCTGCGCGCCGGGCGCAAGGCCGAGATCCGTCGTCGGGCGCAGACCCTGGACTGGTGACGGCGGCGCCGTGACGCGCACGAGCGCCCGTCCCCGATCGGGGGCGGGCGCTCGTCTGCCAGGCTCAGCTGCGTCCGGAAGCGGCGGCTTCGGCCCCGGGCGGCCTCCCGGTCAGCGGGAGCGGCGGACCAGGGCGTCGGCCATCTGCTGCAGACCGGCCCGCGGCAGGTCCTCGATCCGCATCTGCGCCAGAGCCTGCTCGGTGCGCTGCGACAGCTCGTCCACGATCTGCTCGGTGCGCTGGAGGGCGCCGCTGCGGCGCAGGGCTTCCCTCAGGCCCTCGATCTGAGCGTCGTCGAGCGACTGATTGCCCAGGGCCCGGGCCACGAGCTGCGCGTCCCGCGGCTCGGCGTCGCGCAGATGCTGCCCGATCAGCACGGTGCGCTTGCCCTCGCGCAGATCGTCGCCGGCCGGCTTGCCCGTGGTGACCGGATCGCCGAACACGCCCAGGACGTCGTCCCGGATCTGGAAGGCCTCGCCCAGCGGCAGGGCGAATCCGCGGCACGCCTCCACGAACGACGACGGCGCCGCCGCCAGCAGGGCCCCCAGGGCCGCCGGGTGCTCCGCCGAGTACTTGGCCGACTTGTAGCGCAGCACCTCGAAGGCGCGCTCGATGGCCTTGTCCGGCGGGAGGGTCTGCGCGGCGACCTCCGCGTGGATGTCCAGGTACTGCCCGAGCATCACCTCGGTGCGCATGCGCGTGAAGTCCGCGGCAGCGCCGGCGGGGTGCCCGGCCAGCGCGACGGCCTCGCCGAAGATCTGCTCCGACCAGGTCAGCGCCAGATCGCCTGCGAGGACGGCGGCAGAGGTGCCGAAGTGCGCGCTGTCCTGGCTCCAGCCGCTGTCGCGGTGGCGATCGGCGAACAGGACGTGGATCGAGCGCATGCCGCGACGGGTCGCCGAGCGGTCGATGATGTCGTCGTGGATCAGAGCGGCCGTCTGGAAGAGCTCGATCCCGGCTCCTGCCAGGCGCGGGATGCGGGAGTCCGCGTCTCCGCCGGCTGCCCGCCAGCTCCAGTAGAGCAGCTGGGCGCGGGTGCGCTTGCCGCCCGTGGACAGCCCGGCGATGGCTTCGACCATGGGGCCGGCTGCCTCGGAGATGCCGTCGGCCACGGTGCGCTGGTCCTGGAACCAGGACTGCAGGACGGCGTCGACGTCGTAGCGGAAGGCCTCGGACTCGGCGGCCGCCACGCGTGAGAGCTCGGGGCTCGAGCTGTCGGAGTCGGGTGCGAAGCTGGGGTCGGTCAAGGGGCTCCTGACGGTGGCGGTTCTCGCGGCGCGGCCGGTGGGACAGCGCCTCCGGTCAGGGTAGCCCGCGGCCTTCCGGACGGCGGACCAGCACCCGGTCCGCGATCATTCGCAGCGGCTTCTTCAGGAGAGGGGATGAGCATGAGCGGCGAGCAGCTCGAGCAGTGGCGAAGCGCGGCCATCATGCACGTCGATCTCGACATGTTCTTCGTGGCCGTCGGGCTGCTGGAGCGCCCGGATCTGGTGGGCAAGCCGGTGATCGTGGCCCGGGACTCCGGGCGCTCGGTGGTCCTGTCCGCCTCCTACGAGGCGCGCGCCTTCGGGGTGCGCTCCGGCATGCCGGTCTCCCGCGCCCGAGCCATGTGCCCGCAGGGGATCCTGCTGGATCCGTCGTATGCGGACTACCCGGGCTACTCCGAGCAGGTGATGGCCATGTTCCACGACCTCACGCACCTGGTGGAGCAGATCAGCGTGGACGAGGCCTTCCTGGACGTCTCCGGAGCCATCCGCAGGCTGGGCTCGCCGGTGCACATCGCTCGGCAGCTGCGCGCCCGCATCCATCGGGAGACGGGGCTGACCGCCTCGGTGGGCATCGGCGCCACCAAGACCGTCGCCAAGATCGCCTCCACCCGCTCCAAGCCGGACGGACTGCTGCTCGTGCGCGCCGAGGACACCGTGGCGTTCATGGCGGAGCTGCCCGTCGGGGCGCTGTGGGGCGTCGGCAGGCGCACGGAGGAGGCGCTGCAGCGCTCGGGGATCCGCACCGTGGGGGAGATCGCACAGCGCACGCCGCAGCAGCTGGCCCGCGTCGTCGGCCCGGCTGCGGGTGCGCACCTGCATGCGCTGGCCCACGGCGTGGATCCCCGCCCGGTGACTCCGGAGCGCGAGGAGAAGAGCCTGGGGGCGGAGCAGACCTTCCAGACCGACGTCAGCGACATCGACGCCCTGCGCCGCGAGCTGCTCGGGCTGTCCCATCGCACCGCCGCGCGACTGCGCCGCCACAGGCTACGGGCCCGGCGGGTGGGACTGAAGCTGCGGTGGGAGGACTTCACCACCATCTCTCGCTCGCGGACGGTGAGCCATCCCTTCACCTCCGGGCACGACCTCTACACGCATGCCGAGGAGCTGCTGACGGCGGAGCTGCCGCTGCCCAGCGCCGTGCGTCTGATCGGAGTGCGCGCCGAGTCCCTCGAGGACGCCGATTCCGCCATGCAGCTGAGCATCGACGGCCGCGAGGAGGAGTGGGCCGCCGCCGAGTCGGCCATGGACCGGGCGCGCGAGCGATTCGGCGGCGCCGTCCTGGGGCAGGCCTCCATGCTGAGGCCTCCGCGCGGCACGGTGGGGCGCAGCGAGCTGCGCGCCGGCCACCGCGATGATCCTGCGCCGGGAGGCGCTGGGCGGGCCCGGTCGCAGCCGCGCAGATGAGCGGCGGATCGTCATGTGACGACCGGGTGCTCCGCAAGGGGCCTTGCGGGTAGACTGGAGCAACCGCAGGGACGCGGCACGTGTCCCTGAACTTTGAAGCAGACCCCCCAGGAGGGACGTCGTGGCCCTTTCGGAGCGCGAGCAGCAGCTGCTGGCTCAGCTGGAGCAGCAGCTCAATGCGGAGGATCCGAGGTTCGTGAGCCAGATGGACTCACGACCCGTGAAGCCCACGTTCTCCACGCGCGCGCTCGTGCTCGGAGCCGTGATCGGCGTGGTCGGCCTGGGCATCGTGGTCGGAGGTGTGGCCCTGGACTCGATCCTGGTGGGCGTCCTCGGCTTCCTGATCATGTCGTTCGGCGTCTACTGGGCCTCCACCCGCTCCTCGGGCGCCAAGGAGGCGGGGGAATCGAGCTCTTCCCGCGGCGGTGCCAAGGCCAAGCCGGCCGCTGCCAAGAAGCCGGAGTCCAGCTTCATGCGCAATCTCGAGAACCGCTGGGACGAGCGCCGCAACGGCAGCTGATCCCACCGCACCGACATCAACGAGGCCCCCGCTCCGTCAGGACGGGGGCCTTCGTCATGCCCGGGTGCCGCCTTGCTCCGCCCCCGCCCGCGAGGAGTCTCGTGCGCCGGTCTTCGCGCGTCGATGGTTCGCACCGGCGACTCCTCGCGAGCATGAGCGAGGACTGCGGACGGCCTCCACTTTGCTCCCAACTCCTCTCCCCGAGGACGCACCACTTCCCTCCACGGTCAACGCCGGCTACCTCGAGGCGGCGCTGAGAAGCCGGCGGATCCCCGTGATCATGGGGATCTCCGTACCCGATCAGCGCGGCGGCGGTCCGTGGGCCTGTCGCGTGACCACGCGAAGGGCGAAGGCTCCGGCAGCGGTCGGAGAAATTCCCTCCCCATCGCCCCACTTCGCCTCCCAGGTCGCCTCCACCCCGCAATGACAAGGGCGAACGCGGCTGATCCTGTGGGCAGGACCTCCTCGGAATCGCCTCGAAACGCGCCTGGAACCACCGACCGTGATTGACGGTGGAGGAAGGTGGAGTAAAGTGGGGGTCACGAGAGCGAATCAGAAGTCTCAGAAGTCTCCGGGTCCGAACGGCGGTGGGCATGTTCCTCGGAACGCACTCCCCCCGCTTGGACGAGAAGGGGCGGCTGATCCTTCCGGCCAAGTTCCGCGAGGAGCTGGCGGACGGACTGGTCCTCACCAGAGGCCAGGAGCGGTGCCTCTACGTCTTCAGCGCAGCTGAGTTCGAGAGGGTGCACGAGCAGATGAGGGCGGCCCCGCTGTCCTCCAAGCAGGCTCGCGACTACATCCGCGTGTTCCTCTCGGGTGCCTCGGACGAGGTGCCGGACAAGCAGGGTCGGGTGACCGTCCCTGTGCCGCTGCGTCAGTACGCGGGTCTGGATCGAGAGCTCGCCGTCGTCGGTGCGGGCTCCCGGGCCGAGATCTGGGACGCCGCGGCATGGCAGCAGTACCTGGAGGAGCAGGAGGCGGCCTTCTCGAACACCGAGGAGGAGGTCATCCCCGGACTCTTCTGAGACGACCTGGACCGCCGAGAGGCGGACCGCAGACGCGGCGCCACGAGCACTGCATCGGGATCTCCCGGATGGGATCTCCACCCGCACTGCCATCACCGTCCTGACTCACCTTCCCCTGAGCCAGGCCGGATTCGAGGGATGGTCAGCGGTTGGGGTTCTCGCCCTGGAGCGCCAGATGCGGTGCTCGTCGTCGTTGCGGGCCCGATCGCACGGTGCGCCGATCGGGCGCACCGTGGTGGCGCGGGTCATGGCCGTCCCCGGCCCCGCCGCGACGGGGCCTGCCGCTGCGCCCGATAGGGTGGGCGGTCGTCGGGATGCCAGCACGAGCACCAGGACGAGGCGCGCCCCGCGCGCATCGCCGAGCACCAGGAGGACGAGCCATGGACGATCTCGAGCGCCCCGCCGGCGACCGGCACGTCCCCGTCCTGCTCGAAGCCTGCCTGGACCTGCTGGCCCCGGCCCTGGAGGGCCCCACCCCCGTCGTCATCGACGCCACGCTCGGCATGGGCGGGCACAGCGAAGCCATCCTGCGCCGCTTCCCGGACGTCCGCCTGGTGGGCATCGACCGCGACCCCCAGGCCCTGCGCCTGGCCGGGCGGCGCCTGGAGCCGTGGGCCGATCGCTTCTTCCCGGTCCACACCACCTACGACCAGATCGAGCCCGCCCTCGCCCAGGCCGGCTTCGAGGCCGCCGACGGCATCCTCTTCGACCTCGGCGTCTCCTCCATGCAGCTCGATGAGCGCGAGCGCGGCTTCGCCTACTCCTATGACGCTCCGCTGGACATGCGCATGGACTCCACGGCCGAGCTCACGGCCCGGGACATCGTCATGGAGTACTCGGAGCAGGACCTGCGGCGGATCCTGCGCGACTGGGGCGAGGAGCGCTTCGCCCAGCGCATCGCCCGCGGGATCGTGCAGGCGCGCGAGCAGCGGGAGCTGACGACCACCGGGGAGCTCGTGGAGATCGTCCGGGCCGCCAAGCCAGCGGCGGCCCTGCACAAGAAGGGCCACCCGGCCAAGCAGACCTTCCAGGCGCTGCGCATCGAGGTCAACCAGGAGCTCGAGGTCCTGAGCCGCGCTGTGCCGAACGCCCTGGATGCTCTCAGGCTCGGAGGGCGAGTCGCTGCCATGAGCTACCACTCGCTCGAGGACAAGATGGTCAAGCAGGAGCTCGCCGGACGCTCGCGCTCCTCGGCGCCCAAGGGCCTCCCGGTCGAGCTGGAGGAGCACAAGCCGACCTTCCGCATGATCACGCGCGGCACGCACACGCCCACGGCCGAAGAGATCGAGGAGAACCCGCGAGCGGCCTCCGCGCGGCTGCGCGCCGCGGAGCGGATCAGATCGGACAGCAGGCACGGAAAGCACTCATGAGCACATCAGCGGGCAGGACGGCACGGGGCGGGCGGCTGCGCCTGCCGCGTCGTCGTCCCAGGGTCTCCGACCGCCAGCGCGCGTCCCGTCGGGCCATGTGGTCGCGGCTGCTCCCGGTCGCTGCGGCGGTGCTGGCGGTGCTCGGGACCTTCGCGGTGATCCTGCTGATGAACGTGCGGATCACCGACGGGCAGTACCGGCTGGTCGAGCTGCGCAACCAGGAGCAGGCCCTCGAGCTCGAGAACGAGTCGCTGACCCAGGACCTCGAGTTCCATCAGGCTCCGCAGAACCTGGCCCGCAGCGCCCAGGAGGAGGGCCTGGTGCCCGCACCGACCGAGCAGGGCGTGGTCGACCTGGGCACCGGCGAGGTGACGGGGGAGGCCGTGCCCGCTCCGAAGGCTGATGACGACGAGGTCGACACGGCCATCCCGGTGCCCATCCAGGTGGGATCCTCGGCCGCCGAGCAGGCCCAGAAGGAAGAGCGCGCCCGTCGCGATGCACTGCCCTCCTCGGAGTCCGAGGCGGAGGACCAGCTCGACAGTGCTCGCAAGGCGGAGGCGGACGTCGAGCTGCACGGCGGCACGATCCCCGCACCGCAGCAGCGCGGCGACAGCTCGGCCGACGACGCAGCGCAGGACGAGCAGTCGAGCGGGGACGGCAATCCCGAGGCCCCCGAAGGGCACACCCCGCTGAGCGGATCGGCGCAGACCCCGCAGACGGACTCGGCAGACGCCGCCGGAGCAGGCGCGGCCGACGACGCAGCGCAGGACGGGACCGCACAGGGCGGCACGGCACAGGAAGGAGCAGATCAGTGAGCGGCAGCACGCGCGATGACAGCGGCAGCGCAGGCGGCATGGGCCGTCGCGAGTTCGTGGGCCTGCTGATCGGCCTGCTGGCCCTGGTGCTGCTGGCGCTGCGGCTCGTGTGGGTCCAGGGACTGGATCTGCGCGGGCAGGCGGCCAGCGCCGAGGCCAGTCGTCTGCGCGTCCAGGTCATACCGGCCCGTCGCGGCGAGATCCTCGATCGCACGGGCGCCGTGCTGGCGCGCAGCATCCAGCGCTACGACATCGCGGTGGATCAGACGATCGTGCAGGACCTGATCGTGCAGAACCCGGACGGGTCGACCGAGGAGCTCACCGTCCTGGAGGCGATCCGCAGCCTGGCCGACATCCTGGGGATGCCGGATCAGGAGGTCAAGGACAAGCTGCAGGGGGACGCGGACGTCCCGGTGGGGGAGCGCAAGAACTTCGAGTACCTGTTCCGGGACGCGACCCCCGAGCAGTGGAGCCGCATCGAGGACCTGCGCGTGGGCTACGTGACGGGCGAGCCCGTGTCCCAGCGCAGCTACCCCAACGGCTCCCTGGCCGGTTCCGTCGTCGGGTTCGTCGGGGGAGAGGGCGAGGCCCTCGGCGGCATCGAGCTGACCCAGGACGAGCACCTGCGGGGCATCGACGGCGAGCGCAGCTTCGAGATCGGCGCCGACGGCGTCCGCATCCCGGTGGCGCCCCAGGACGAGACGGCCGCGCAGGACGGCTCGTCGATCGAGCTGTCCCTGGACCGCGACGTCCAGTTCTACGCCCAGCAGGCCATCGCCCGCCGCGTGGAGGAGCTCAGCGCCGAGTGGGGCACGGCGATCGTGATGCGGATCTCCGACGGGGCGGTGCTGGCGCTCGCGGATTCGTCGATGGTCGATCCCAACGACACCGGGCGCACCGAGGACGAGGGCGACTTCCAGCCGCGCAGCGTGGCCTCGGCTGTGGAGCCCGGCTCGACCCAGAAGATCCTGACGGCGGCCGCTGCGATCGACACGGGCAACGCCGACAAGCTCTCTGAGGTCGCCGTCCCCTCGGAGCTGGAGATCGACGGGCAGACGATCACCGACGCCTTCGAGCACGGGGACGAGGACCGCACCTTCGCGGGCATCATCGCCGACTCCATGAACACCGGAACCGTGCTGGTGGGCTCGCGCCTGGATCGGCAGGGCCGCTACGACTGGATGAAGAAGTTCGGCGTGGGCGAGCTCACGGGCATCGAGCTGCCCGGTGAGTCCCCGGGGCTGCTCCCCGCGTGGGAGGACTGGGACATCCGGCAGCAGTACACGGTGCTGTTCGGGCAGGGAGTCTCCCAGTCGCCGCTGCGCACCGCCACGATCTTCCAGGCGGTCGGCAACGACGGCCTGCAGATCGAGCCGCGCCTCCTCCAGGCGATCATCGACCCCGACGGCACCCGCACCGAGATCGAGCGCCCGGAGGGCCGTCAGATCTTCTCCGCGCAGACCGCCGAGCAGCTGCGCGAGATGATGGAGTCCGTGATCACCGTCGGCGGTGCTCCGGATGCGGCCACCGACGGCTACCGCGTGGGCGGCAAGTCCGGCACGGCCGAGGCCGCCAGCGCCGACGGCGGCTACGACGGCTACACGACCTCGTTCGCGGGCATCGGTCCCATGGAGGACCCGCAGTTCGTCGTGGCCGCCACCGTCCACAAGCCGCAGGGCGCCGTCGCCGCGATCGGGGCGTCGGCGGCCTTCTCGCAGATCATGGGCCAGGTGCTGCGCCACTACGGCGTGCAGCCCTCGACCGGCGGCGCGGTCGGTCTGCCCAAGTTCTACGGGAAGGACGAGGACCGCAACGAGAATCTGCCGGACACGCCGACCGGCATCGCCTGAGTGGACGCCGCGCGGTCGATCTCGTCCTGCTGCTTCGGTTGCCGGACTAGACTCGCCACGTCCGGAATACGGCTCTTCCCCCGCCGTCCTCGAGGTCGGGCGTCCTCGGCGGGCAGGGGAAGCGCGGCCTCCGCGACCGATGGGTCCCGAACGGGGCCCGCATCGAGGGAACGGCCGGCTCCCACCGGCCGATCCGAGGAAGGACGACATGCAGAACCTGCCCGAGCCCGGTCTCGACGCGGCCCGTCTGCGGCCCCGCAGCGCGGCCTCGCTGCCGGCCGCCGAGCTGGCGCAGCTGATCGGCGCGCGACTGGAGCTCCCGGAGGCGCACCGCGATGCGCAGGAGCCGGCTTCCGTACGCGGCATCAGCATCGACTCCCGATCCGTGCAGCCGGGCGACCTCTACGCGGCCCTTCCCGGTGCTCGGTTCCACGGCGCGGGCTTCGCCGCTGCCGCGATCGGCTCCGGTGCGGCCGCTGTGCTCACCGACCGGGCTGGACTGCAGCTCATGCTCGACGAGGGCACTCTCAGCGTCCCGGTGATCGTGGCGGCCGTGCCGCGCGAGCACATGGGGCAGATCTCCGCCGCTCTCTACGGCGGCAGCGAGGACGAGCGCGCCCGCATGCCGCTGTTCGGCGTGACCGGCACCAACGGCAAGACCACCACCACGTACTTCCTCAACTCGATCCAGAAGGCCCTGGGCCGCACCACTGGGCTGATCGGCACGATCGAGATCCTGGCCGGCGATCAGCGCATCCCGTCGCTGCTGACCACGCCCGAGGCGCCGTCCGTGCACGCCCTACTGGCCGTGATGCGCGAAGCCGGCATGACCGGAGCCTCCATGGAGGTCTCATCCCACGCGCTCGAGTTCCACCGCGTGGACGGCGTGCACTACGACGTCACCGGCTTCACCAACCTGACTCAGGACCACCTGGACCTGCACGGGTCCATGGAGGCCTACTTCGAGGTCAAGGCCCAGCTGTTCACCGCCCGGCGCACCGACCGCGCCGTGATCGTCGTGGCCGATGACCAGGACGAGTGGGGCCTGCGCATGGCCCGCCGAGCCCGCGAGGAGCTCGGCGCCGAGAAGGTCGAGGTCATCGCCCTGCGCGGCGGGATCGTCGAGGATCGCGACTCCGGCCCGCAGCGCCACGGAGCCGACTGGACGCTGCGCGCGCTGGCCCGGCGCGGGGTGGGGCACCGCTTCGAGCTGGTGCACCGCGACGGCCGTCGGCTGCGCGTCTCGACCGGGCTGCCCGGTGAGTTCAACGTGGCCAACGCCGCACTGGCCGTCGTCATGGTGCTGGCCTCCGGCGTGCCGCTGCAGGTGCTGCAGGACGTGCTGGACGATCAGGACCCGCTGACCACCGATGTCCCCGGGCGCATGCAGCTGATCGCCACCGAGCCGACCGCCGTCGTGGACTTCGCGCACAACCCGGACGCCCTGACCCGCGCCCTGGAGGCGGTCGATCCGCCCGAGGGCGACGGCCGCGTGATCGTGGTCTTCGGCGCCACCGGGCAGCGCGACACCACCAAGCGCCCGCTCATGGGCCGCATCGCTGCACAGGGTGCGGACGTGGTGATCGTGACCGACGACGACCCGCACGACGAGGACCCCGCCGGGATCCGGGCCGAGGTCATCGCCGGAGCCCGCCAGGCCCGCGACGAGGGCGCGGCGCGGGCCACCGAGATCGAGGAGATCCACCCGCGGGCCACGGCCATCCGCACGGCGGCCGCCATGGCCGGTCCGCGCGATTCGATCCTGGTCGCCGGACGAGGCCACGAGACCACGCAGGAGATCGCAGGAGTCGACCATCCCCTGGATGATCGGCAGGAGCTGCGCGACGCGCTCCACGACACGCAGGAAGGACGGTGGGGGCGCTCGTGATCCCTCTCAATGCCAGGCGCATCGCCGAGATCGTCGGAGGCGAGCTGCTGGGGCTGGATCCGCAGCAGGACGGCCCCGTCGTCGAGCACGTGACGACCGATTCTCGGGAGGCGGGGGAGGCGACCCTCTTCGTCGCCAAGCCCGGTGAGGTCACGGACGGCCACCGCTTCGTGGCCGCGGCCTTCGCCGCCGGCTCCCCGCTGGCGCTCGTGGAGCGCGAGGTCGCAGCCGACGACGGCTCCGTGCACCCCTCGGTGCGCGTGCCGGACGTCGTGGAGGCCATGGGCACGCTGGCCAGCTGGGTCGTGCGGCAGATGCGCCAGGACAACGGCCTCAAGGTCGTGGCGGTCACCGGCTCGGTCGGCAAGACGACCACCAAGGACCTGCTGCGCGCGATCTTCTCCGAGAGGGGCCCCACCGTGGCCCCGCAGGGCTCCTACAACGGCGAGGTCGGCGTGCCGCTGACCGTGTTCCGCACGGATGCGACCACCGAGTACCTGGTCGTCGAGATGGGCGCCACCCACATCGGCAACATCTCGTACCTGTGCCGCATGGTCTCCCCGGACGTCGGCACCGTGCTGTGCGTGGGCTCCGCTCACGCCGGCGAGTTCGGCGGCGTGGAGAACATCGCGATCGCCAAGGGGGAGATGGTCGAGTCGCTGTCCGCCGACGGCGTGGCGATCCTCAACGACGACGACGACCGCGTGCGCCGGATGCACACGCGCACCCAGGCGCCCGTCGTGTTCTTCGGCAAGGGGGAGACCAGCACGCTCCCGGAGGTCCCGGCCGCCCGCGTATGGGCAGACCGGATCTCCACCGACGACGACGGCCACCCGTCCCTGGACCTGCACTTCCCGGACGGGACCGTGCATCGGGTGGTCTCCGGGCTGATCGGCGAGCACCACGTCTCCAACATCCTGGCCGCGGCCTCGGCCGCCTTCATGGCCGGCGTCCCGTCCGAGACGATCGCCGGTGTCCTGCAGGGCCTCGGCCCGGGCAGCCGCTGGCGCATGGAGCGCACCGAGCGCCCCGACGGCGTGACGATCCTCAACGATGCCTACAACGCCAATCCGCAGTCCATGGCCGGGGCGCTGCAGACGCTGGCGCGCATGGGCGGGCCGCAGGACTCCCCGCGGCATCGCCGCACCTGGGCCGTGCTCGGCGAGATGTACGAGCTCGGGGACTCCTCGGTCGAGGAGCACAACCGCCTGGGTTCGCTCGTGGTGCGCTACAACATCTCCCGGCTGCTGGCCGTGGGCCCGCTGGCCCGCCCCACCTACGTCACGGCGCTGCTCGAGGGCTCCTGGGGCGAGGAGGCCGCCTGGGTCGAGGACCTGGAGGCTGCTGAGGCCTTCCTGGCCGAGAACCTGCGCGCCGGAGACATCGTCCTGTTCAAGTCCTCGAACTCCGCGGGGCTCAAGACGCTCGGCGATCGGGTCGCCGCTGCGGGCCAGGGAGGTCGAGCATGATCCAGATCATCGTCGCCGCTGCACTGGGCCTGCTCCTCTCGATCCTGGGCACCCCGCTGTTCATCCGCTTCCTGGCCAGCCGCGGCTACGGCCAGTTCATCCGCGAGGACGGGCCCTCGAGCCACCAGACCAAGCGCGGCACGCCCACCATGGGCGGCGTGGCCATCCTGGGCTCGGCCGTGATCGCCTACCTGGCCTCGCACACTGTCGTGGGCCTGGTCACGGGGGAGTGGACCGGTCCCACCGCCTCCGGGCTGCTGGCCGCGTTCCTCATGCTCGGCATGGGCTTCGTCGGCGGGATCGACGACGCCAAGAAGATCACCAAGAAGCAGAACCTGGGCCTGAGCCCGGGCGGGAAGATCGCCCTGCAGGGCACGATCGGCACAGTCTTCGCGCTGCTCACGGTGATGCTGCCCGATGCCAGGGGCCGCACACCCGGCTCCACCGAGGTCTCGCTCACCCGCGACACCGGGCTCGACCTGGGCCTCGGGCAGCTGGGAGGCGGGCTCGTCGAGGCCCTGACCTCCGAGCGGACCATCGTCCTCGTGATCCTGGGCCTGATCCTCTACGTCGTGTGGGTCAACCTCATCGCGACCGCCACCACCAACGCCGTCAACCTCACCGACGGGCTGGACGGGCTGGCCACGGGCGCGTCGATCCTCGTGTTCTCCGGCTATCTCCTGATCACCCTGTGGCAGTCCGACCACCTGTGCGGCGAGGGCGGGCCCGGGCTGTGCTACACCGTGCGCGACCCCTCCGACCTCACCGTCCTGGCGGCGGCGCTGGTGGGCGCGCTGATCGGCTTCCTGTGGTGGAACACCTCCCCGGCCAAGATCTTCATGGGCGACACCGGCTCGCTGGGCCTGGGCGGCGCCCTGGCGGCGTTCGCCATCCTCACCCGCACCGAGCTGCTGCTCGTGCTCATCGCCGGGCTGTTCGTGCTCATCACCGTCTCGGTGATCCTGCAGGTCGGCTGGTTCAAGCTCTCCGGCGGCAAGCGCATCTTCAAGATGGCGCCCCTGCAGCACCACTTCGAGCTCAAGGGATGGCAGGAGGTCACGATCGTCGTGCGCTTCTGGATCATCGCCGGGCTCTTCACGGCCGTCGCGCTCGCGGTGTTCTACGGCGAGTGGCTCATCTCCAACGGAGGCGCGTTCCTGTGATCCATGCCAGCAATGACAACCCCATCCTGGACGATCCTCGGCTGGCGTCGCTGACCAGCTGGGACGCCGACTGGGCGGGCCTGCGCGTGGTCGTGCTGGGCATCGGCATCTCGGGCTTCGCCGCCGCGGACACGCTGATCGAGCTCGGCGCCCGCGTGGTCGTGATCGACGGCCAGGACTCGGAGGCCAACCGGCAGAAGGCCGAGACGCTGGGCATCGTGGGCGCCGCGGACGTCCTGCTGGGCGCGCAGGCCGTGGCCGGGCTGCCCCAGGTCGACGGCCAGGACCCGCAGCTCGTGGTGACCTCTCCCGGCTTCCGCCCCGATGACCCCGTCCTGTCCGAGGCCGTCGCGCGCGGCATCCAGATCTGGGGCGACGTCGAGCTGGCCTGGCGCATCCGCGAGCGCGCGGGGCGCCCCACCGCTGCGTGGGTGTGCATCACCGGCACCAACGGCAAGACCACCACCGTGCAGATGGCCGAGGCCATGCTCCAGGCCGGCGGGCTCAAGGCCCTGGCCGTGGGCAACGTGGGCACCCCGATCCTCGACGCCCTGCGCGATCCGGTGGACTACGACGTCCTGGCCGTCGAGCTGTCCAGCTTCCAGCTGCACTGGGCGCACTCGCTGTCCCCGCTGGCCGCGGTATGCCTCAACGTGGCCGAGGACCACATGGACTGGCACGGCGGCTTCGAGAACTACGTGGCCGACAAGTCGCGGATCTACGAGAACTGCCAGGTCGCCGCCGTGTACAGCGTCAGCGACCCCCGCACCCGGCAGATGGTCGAGGAGGCGGACGTCGTCGAGGGCTGCCGGGCCATCGGCTTCACCGCGGGCAACCCTGACGTGTCCATGCTGGGCGTGGTCGAGGGCCTGCTCGTGGACCGGGCCTTCCTGGACGACCGCCGCAACCAGGCGCTGGAAGTCGGGCTGGTGGAGTCGATCAAGCCCGTGCCGACCCCGCACGGCGTGACCAATGCGCTGGCGGCCGCCGCCCTGGCCCGAGCCGCAGGCGTCTCCGGCGAGGACATCGCCCAGGGTCTCGCCGCTTGGGAGCCGGGCGGGCACCGCATCCAGCCCGTGGCCAAGACCTTCGGGGTGGTGTGGGTCGATGACTCCAAGGCCACGAACCCGCACGCCGCCGCCGCCTCGCTGTCGGCCTTCGACCCGGTCGTGTGGATCGCCGGCGGGCTGGCCAAGGGCACGGACAGCTCCGCCCTGGTCGCCGCCCACGCGCGCCGCCTGCGGGCGGTGGTGCTGATCGGCACCGACAACGACCGGCTGGAGGCCGCTCTGGCCGCTTCTGCTCCCGACGTGCCGATCCTGCGCGCCGCCGACGGCCTCGAGGACGCCTCCGACGGCGAGGCCGTCATGCGCGCCGCCGTCGAAGCCGCCCACCGCGTGGCCGTGGACGGGGACACCGTGCTGATGGCCCCGGCCGCGGCCTCTATGGACCAGTTCCGGGACTACGCCCACCGCGGGGACGCGTTCGCGCGCAGCGTGGCCGATCTCCTGGAGCGCCTGTCGTGAGCCCGCGGACCGCAGCCGTGGCCACCCGGCTGCGGGACCGGATCGACGAGCGGTCCGGCCCGCTGCGCGGGGTCGAGCACCGGGTCCGCAGCGGCCCGCTGCTGCAGTCGTACTACGCGCTGGCCGTGTGCGCCGTGCTGCTGTTCGCGATCGGCGCCACGATGGTGCTCTCCGCCTCTGCGGTCGAGTCGATCTCCGCCGAGCAGTCGGCCTACGGCCTGTTCGTGCGCCAGCTGATCTTCGGCGCGCTGGGGCTGATCGCCATGTTCGCGCTCTCGCGCGTCCCGGCCCGGGTCATGCGGCGGCTGGCGATCCTGGCGTTCTGGGTCTCGGCGGTCATCCTGGCGCTCGTGGTGCCGTTCGGCGTCGAGGTCGGCGGCAACCGGAACTGGCTGTCGGTCGGCGGCTTCACGCTGCAGCCCTCGGAGATCGCCAAGCTGACCTGCATCCTGGCCCTGGGCGTGTGGCTCGGCCGCGTGGCGGGGCGCATCCGCACGCTCAAGGACGCGCTGTGGCCCTCGGCCGTGGCCGTCGTCGTGCCGGTGCTGTTCGTGATGTACGGCCGCGACATGGGCACGGCCGGCATCTTCCTGCTGATCTACCTGGCCGCCGTGTTCTTCGCCGGCATGCCCATCCGCTGGATCCTCACGGCCTTCGCCGCCGGTGCCGCGGTGTCGGTGCTCTTCGTGATCTCCGCGCCCCACCGCATGGAGCGCGTGACCTCCTGGCTGACCGGCGACTGCGACCCCTCCGCGGGCTGCTACCAGGCCATGCACGGGCTCTCCGCGCTGGCCACCGGAGGCTGGTGGGGAGTCGGGCTGGGGCAGTCGCGCTCCAAGTACAACTACGTCCCCGAGGCCCACAACGACTTCATCTTCGCGATCATCGGCGAGGAGCTCGGACTGCTCGGCACCGTCACCATCCTGGTGCTGTTCGCCGTGATGGCCGTGGCCATGGCCCGGATCCTGATGCGCTCCACCTCGGGCTTCGAGCGCATCGTGACCGGCGGCGTCCTGGCCTGGCTGATCGGGCAGGCCTTCGTGAACATCGGCATGGTCACCGGCGTGCTGCCGGTGATCGGGGTGCCGCTGCCGTTCATCAGCTACGGCGGCTCGTCGCTGCTGATGTGCCTGTCCGCCGTGGGCGTCGTGATGTCCTTCGCCAGGCAGCCCTCGGTCGGGATGGTCGAGGCGATCCCGCAGCCGCGCTCGCGCCCCGTCGCCGCCCGACGGCCGCTGCCGGGCGACGATGCGTACGATGCCTACGACCACGAGGGCCGCTACGACGACCTCATGGACGATGAGCGCGAGCCCATCGCCGAGGTCCACGACATCCGCCGCGGAAGGGTCCTCCGCAGCCGCGGCGATTCGTGAGCCCCCAGACCCGAACGCACGTCCCGTACACCGCAGGAGCAGCCGCATGAGCGACCACGACGTCCACCCGACCGAGTCCCAGCGCCCCGTGAACGTGGTGCTGGCCGGCGGAGGCACCGCGGGGCATGTCTCGCCGCTGCTGGCGATCGCAGCGGCGGTGCGTCGCGCCGAGCCCGCAGCGCAGGTCACCGCGGTCGGCACCGCCTCGGGCATGGAGACCCGCCTGGTCCCGGCCGCCGGTCTGCCGCTGGAGACCATCGACCGCGTTCCGCTGCCCCGCCGACCCTCCGTGGATCTGCTCAAGCTGCCCGTGCGCCTGCGCGGGGCGATCGGCCAGGCCGGGCGGATCATCGACGAGAGCCGTGCCGACGTGGTGGTGGGCGTGGGCGGCTACGTCTGCACCCCCGTGTACCTGGCGGCCCGCCGTCGCGGCGTCCCTGTCGTGATCCATGAGGCCAACGCCCGCCCCGGGCTGGCCAATCGCGTCGGAGCCCGCTTTGCCGCCGTTGTGGCCACCGCCTTCCCGAACACGCCGCTGAAGGGCGCCCGCACGGTGGGGATGCCCATGCGCCGGGAGATCTCGCAGCTCGACCGCGCGGCCGCCCAGAGCGGGGCCCGGCAGCGCCTCGGCCTGGACCCGGAGCGCCCCACCGTGATCGTGACCGGCGGCTCCTCCGGGGCGGTGGCCATCAACCGCACGATCCAGGGGATCGTGCCGGGGATCGCCGAGCAGGGCTACCAGCTGCTGCACATCACCGGCCGCGACAAGCCCGTGCTCACCCCGGACCTGCGCCCGCTGGAGGCCGAGGGCTATCGGCAGGTGGAGTACGTCGACGGCATGGAGGACGTCTACGCCGCCGCCGATCTGCTGATCGCCCGCGCCGGGGCCGCGACCGTCTCCGAGGTGGCCGCCGTCGGACTGCCCGCGATCTTCGTGCCGCTGCCGATCGGCAACGGCGAGCAGGCGCTCAACGCCCGCTCCCTCGTGGAGGCCGGCGCCGCCCGGCTCGTCGAGGACTCCGACTTCACCCCCGAGTGGTACCGCGCGAACGTGCTGCCTCTGCTCACGGCCCCCGAGGGCCTGGCCGAGATGACCCGTGCGGCACGAGGGGCAGGCGTGCGCGATGCGGACGCGACCATGGCTGAACTGATCCTGCAGGAGGCACGACGTGAGCACTGATCCCGGAACCGGGTCCCCGAACGAGTCCATGGGCGTGGACACCGATCCCGCCGAGCTGGGGCCCACCCACCTGATCGGCATCGGGGGCGCCGGCATGTCCGCCGTCGCCCGCCTGCTGCTGGCCCACGGGGTGAGCGTCTCCGGATCGGATGCCCAGGAGTCCCGCGGGCTCGCCGCGCTGCGCGAGCGCGGGGCCCGCATCAGCATCGGGCAGGCGGCCGGGAACATCGCCGACGCCCGGACCGTCGTCGTCTCGACCGCGATCCGCGAGACCAACCCCGAGCTGGCCGCGGCTCGGGAGGCCGGGCTGCGCGTGCTGCACCGCTCCCAGGCCCTCGGGGTGGCCATGCGCGGCTCCCAGGTGGTCGCGGTCGCCGGCACGCACGGCAAGACCACCACGTCGTCCATGGCGGCAGTGGCGCTGCAGGAGTGCGGGCAGGAGCCGTCGTGGGCCATCGGCGCGCACGTGGCCGATCTGGGCACCAACGCCCACCTGGGCCGCGGCCGCTGGTTCGTGGCCGAGGCCGACGAGTCCGACGGCTCGTTCCTCTCCTACGCGCCCACGATCGCCGTGGTCACGAACATCGAGCCCGACCACTTGGATCACTACGGCTCCGAGGAGGCCTTCTTCCAGGCCTTCGAGGACTTCGCGGACACCCTCCGCCCCGGCGGCACCCTGGTGGCATGCCAGGACGATTCCGGTTCGCGCCGGCTGGCCGAGGCCGTGCGCCGCCGCGGCGGCAGCGTGGTCACCTACGGCACCGATGCCTCCGCGCAGATCCGCGTGAGCGAGATCCGCACCGAGGGCATCGGCGCCACCGCCGAGCTGAGCCTGGGGGAGGGCGCCGACCTCCGCAGCCACCGCCTGCGCCTGGAGGTCCCCGGCGAGCACAACGTGCTCAACGCGGCAGCGGCCTTCGCCGTCACCCAGATCGTCGGGGTCCCCGCGGAGGACGCCCTGCGGGGCCTGGCCGGTTTCCACGGCTCCGACCGCCGATTCGACCTCAAGGGAGAGGCCCGCGGCGTGCGGGTCATCGACGACTACGCGCATCACCCCACCGAGGTGCGCGCCGCGCTGACGGCCGCACGGCGCGTGGCGGGGGAGGACCGCGTCCTGGTGCTCTTCCAGCCCCACCTCTTCTCCCGCACGCAGGCCTTCGCGGGCGAGTTCGCCCAGGCCCTCGAGATCGCCGACGACGCCTGGGTCCTGCCGATCTACGCAGCGCGCGAGGACCCGGTCGAGGGCGTCTCCTCGGATCTGATCGCCGATGCCGCCGGGGACTCGGTGCGCAGCGCCTTCGACCCCCAGGAGGCGATCGCTCAGATCGCGGCCCAGGCACGGGAGGGAGATCTGGTGCTCACGGTCGGCGCCGGGGACGTCACCGCGTTCGGCCCCCGCCTGCTCAGCGCACTGGAGGACTCCGGGCAGGCCGGGGCCTCGGCCTGATGGCGGGCGGACCCCGACCCCGCCAGCCGCGCTTCGGCGGCACATCCGGCTCCTCCTCCACGCAGCGCGGACGCGAGCAGGAGCCGGTCGAGACCGCCGGCGGGGCAGAGTCCCCGTCGTCCGCCGGTGCCGAGACCCCGCGCGTGCGCGTCAACAGCCGGGACAAGGTCGCAGCGCTCGACGAGCAGCGCGAGTCCGAGTTCGAGCCCGTGCCCACAGGAGGCGGGCGATTCAGCGACTGGCGGCGCACGCTGCAGCTGGGCTCGTCCCGCTCGGGATCCAGGGGCTCGGCGCGCGACGGGCACGACGGCGATGACAGTCGTCGGCTGTCCCCGGCGCTGCGCCGCCTGGTGCGTCTGGCGGTGGCCGTGCTGATCGTGGTCCTGATCGTGTGGGGCGTGTTCTTCTCCCCGCTGTTCTCGGTGCGCTCCCTGCAGGTCGAGGGCCTCTCCCTGACCGACCAGGGGGCCGCCGAGGAGGCGCTGCAGCCGCTGGAGGGCAAGTCCATGACCCGCATCTCCTCCGAGGATGTCGAGTCCCTGCTCACGCAGTTCCCGGCAGTCGCCTCGGTGGACACCAGCGCCAGCGGCAGCGGGACCCTGCGCGTCGAGGTCCAGGAGCGGATCCCGGTCGCTGCGGTCGAGGACGGCGACGGCTGGCAGCTCGTGGACCGCGAGGGCACACAGCTCGAGCAGCTCACCGACAGCGAGCAGATCCAGGTCCCGGTGATCGCCGGCGGCACCGACGTGCTGGGCAGCGAGGACTGGGACACGGTCAGCTCGGTGCTGGCCTCGCTGCCCTCGTCGCTGCTCGAGCAGGTCCAGACGGCCCGAGCCGAATCGGGCGGGGTCGTGATGCTCGAGCTGCAGGACGGGGTCACGGTGCGCTGGGGCGATGACACCGACAGCGCCCTGAAGGCCGAGGTCCTGGCCGAGCTCGTGGATGCCTCGGAGGCCACCGGCGCGGTCGAGGTCTACGACGTCTCCGCTCCCCGTCATCCGGTGCTGGAGTAGTCGTCCGGAGTGATTTCCTTCGACCCTCAGGTGAGTGTTGAAGGGGTGCCCCCGAATCAGGGGACTCAATGCACACAACACGCGCCGCGAACTCGTGGCGACGCCTCCTCGGTTGTTAGGCTGACTCGGAAATCAGAGCATGAGCCCTCAGGCATATATCTCGACCTTGGATCGAAGGTTGAGACTGAGGGGTCAGCGCGGACCCCACCGTCGATACAGGTCGGCGGCCCCGAATCAAGACAGGGTGATCATGGACACCACGCCCCAGAACTATCTGGCCGTCATCAAGGTCGTCGGCATCGGCGGCGGCGGCGTCAACGCCGTCAACCGCATGATCGAGGAGGGACTCCGCGGTGTGGAGTTCATCGCGATCAACACGGATGCCCAGGCGCTGCTGATGTCGGATGCCGACGTCAAGCTCGATGTCGGCCGTGAGCTGACCCGCGGCCTCGGCGCCGGCGCCAACCCGGATGTCGGCCGTCAGGCCGCCGAGGACCACCACGAGGAGATCGAGGAGGTCCTGAAGGGGGCCGACATGGTCTTCGTGACCGCCGGCGAGGGCGGCGGCACGGGCACCGGCGGCGCTCCGGTCGTCGCGCGCATCGCCCGCTCGCTGGGCGCGCTGACCATCGGCGTCGTGACCCGTCCGTTCACCTTCGAGGGCCGTCGCCGCTCGAACCAGGCCGAGAACGGCATCGAGACCATGCGCGACGAGGTCGACACGCTCATCGTCATCCCGAACGACCGCCTGCTGTCCATCTCGGACCGCAACGTGTCCATGCTGGATGCGTTCAAGTCCGCGGACCAGGTGCTGCTGTCGGGCGTGCAGGGCATCACCGACCTGATCACCACCCCGGGTCTGATCAACCTCGACTTCGCGGATGTCAAGTCCGTCATGCAGGGCGCGGGCTCCGCGCTCATGGGCATCGGCTCGGCGCAGGGCGAGGACCGTGCGGTCAAGGCCGCGGAGCTGGCGATCGCCTCGCCGCTGCTCGAGGCCTCGATCGACGGCGCCCACGGCGTGCTGCTGTCCATCCAGGGCGGCTCGGACCTCGGCCTGTTCGAGATCAACGAGGCCGCTCGCCTGGTCCAGGAGGTCGCCCACCCGGAGGCCAACATCATCTTCGGCGCGGTCATCGACGACGCCCTGGGTGACAGCGCCCGCGTCACCGTGATCGCGGCGGGCTTCGACTCCCTGTCGCAGGAGACCAACGCCAACGCGAACTCGCCGGCCGCGCAGCAGGCGGCCTCGACCCGCGCCGCCTTCGGTGCAGGTGCCGGCGCTCCGTCCACCGCCTCCAGCTCCTCCGCTCAGCGCGGCGGCCAGAGCTCGGGCTTCGGCGGCTCGCAGTCGGGCTCGTGGGGCTCCAGCCCGGCGTCCTCTGCCCCGTCGAACGACGACGTTCCGGACGACGCGGGCTTCGACGTCGACCTCCCGCCGGAGAGCGGCGCACCCAAGTCCTCGGGCCGCAAGGACTCGCTGGACTTCCCGGACTTCCTCAAGTGAGGTCCTGACATCGCGGATCCCGCGATGTCGTGAGCAGGAGGGCGGCGCCCCG
This sequence comes from Kocuria palustris, assembly GCF_016907795.1. Lineage (NCBI taxonomy): Bacteria > Bacillati > Actinomycetota > Actinomycetes > Micrococcales > Micrococcaceae > Kocuria > Kocuria palustris. Next base: position 513,465 of record NZ_JAFBCR010000001.1, on the reverse strand, counting down.
ACCGGTCGGTCGGGGCGCCGCCCTCGTCTTGTCCCGGCCCGAGCCGTCGCACGGTCAGCAGAGTCGCCGTGGCCCGCTGAGGTCCCCGAGAGCCCACCTGGGGGGGGGTGCCTCTATGGTTTTCGTCAAGCCGCCAGAGCGACTGACGACGACGCCGGAGGCGTGGTCGGGTCTTCGTACAGGGTGCCATCCCGCAGCATCGCGTAGAGCACGTCAGTGCGCCGCCGCGCCAGGGCGATCAGCGCTTGGTTGTGGCGCTTGCCCTGGGCTCGTTTTCGGTCGTAGTAGGCCCTCGAGGGGCCGTGGTGCAGTGAGGCGAAGGCCGAGAGGAACAGGGCGCGCTTCAGGCGCTTGTTGCCTCCGCGGGGTGCGTGCTCGCCGCGGATCGAGGTCCCTGAGCGGCGGGTGACGGGGGCGATGCCGGCGTAGGAGGCCAGGTGCCCGGCATCGGCGAAGTCCTTGCCCACGACTTCGGTGAGAATCCGTGCTGCGGTCCTGACCCCGATACCGGGCATCGAGATCAGGACCGGATGAAGAGGGTGGGCCTCCACGACAGCCTCCACCTGGGTGGCCAGCCTGGCCCGCTGCTGGAGCAGCCCGGCGAGCTGCTCGGCCAGAATCGGCACGACGGTGGCTGCGGCCTCGGTGCCAGCGACCACGACGGTCTGCTGGGCCAGGGCTTCGAAGATCTCCTCCGTCAGAGTGTTCGCCAGTCGGGGTGCGTGCTTGCGCAGCCGGGCGCGCACGTGCCCGGGCCCGGCGGTCTTGAGCTTGCCCGGGGTCGGGTACCGGCCTAGCAGATCCGCTACTGCCGGGTGCGTGATCCTCGGTCCCAGCACGCGCTCCAGGGCGGGGTGGATCTGGGTCAGCAGCCCGCGCAGCCGGTTGGAGGAAGCGGTGATCTGAGCGGCGAGATCATCATCGGCGCCAGCGAGCATGGCCAGCTCAGCGATCTGCTCATCATCCACACGGATAGCCCGCAGGGTGTGGGGCATGGTGCGTGCTGCTTCGGCGATGATCGCGGCATCACGGGCATCGGTCTTGGCCGAGCCCGGGTGCAGGTCTGCGATCCGGCGCATCGCCAGCCCGGGCAGGTAGGCCACTTCCACGTCTTCGCAGGACTGCGCCACGGCCACGGGCAGGGCACCGATCGTGGCCGGCTGGTCGACCACGAGCAGCACGGGCCCGTGGGCTGCGGCGAGGTCGTCGAGGATGGCCCGCAGCCGGGTTTCGTCGTTGGGCAGTGCCTTGTCGTAGACCCTTTCGCCAGCGGTGGTGAGGGCGACGGCGTGGTGGTCGGATTTGCCGACGTCGAGGCCGATGTACACGGCCGGGGTTGGGGTGGTCATGGCGGTTGCTCCTGGGCTGGTCGGGCCATGGGTGTGCTGGCCAGCCCTGTGGTGATCACGCTCGGCATCCACGTTACAAAGACCCTCGTGAGGGGGACCCCGCCTCTATCAGCGATCCGTGATCACCAGACCGGTCCTCGGTGACAACACCCCCCGGATCATGGACGACTGGGGGCAACGATCATGCCGAGGACCGGCTGGCCGGCACCTGCTCATCCTGGACGATCCAGGCGCCGCCGAAAAGGTAACGGGGGCTCGGCCACTTGTGGCACTTGGGCTCCGCGAAACAGCCGCCGGACCTCTGCGGGAGATGCCGCCGCCCGTCAAGTGGCGTTCTGGTGTTCCCTCTGCCGTCGAGCGGCATGGGCGCAGCGGGGTCGAGCTCTCGCTGCTGTGACGAAGCGGCCACTCGGTGTCCACCGTGTCGTCAGGTGCGTGCGATTAGGGTCGGGCCTATGTACTGGCATTCGTCTCAGCGCCTCGGCATCCGCACCGTGTTCACCGACAGGGACCTCGGCAATCTGGGCCTTCATGTCCCCGACGACCCCCAGGCGGTGCGCGCTCGTCGTGACCGCGCGGCCATCGATCTCGGCGTGGATCCCGCCTCCGTGCTCTATCTGGATCAGGTGCACGGCACCCACGTGGTCGATGCCGATGCGGCGGCCCCGGGCGAGGTCTGCACCGGCGACGCCGCGGTCTCCGCCGCAGGACGCCCGCTCGCCGTCATGGTCGCCGACTGCGTGCCCGTGGTGCTGGTCGGCGAGCCCGGGCGCGCCGGCGCCGCGCCGTTGACCGCCGTCGCCCATGCGGGTCGGCGCGGGCTGCTCGACGGCGTCCTTCCGGCGGTCGTCGAGGCTCTGCGCGCGCGCGGGGCCCGGCGCATCAGCGCGCAGATCGGCCCGTGCGTGTGCGCGCAGTGCTATGAGGTGCCCGAGCAGATGGCCGAGGAGTCGGAGCAGAGCCTTCCCGGCATCCGCACCACGACCCGCTGGGGCACCCCGGGGCTCGACCTGCCCGGCGCTGCTGCGCGCCAGCTGGAGCCGCTCGGAGTGCAGGTCGAGGTCGTGGCCGAGGACAGCCCGCGCTGCACGCTCGAGAACGAGGGACTGTCCTCCCATCGCCGCGATCCCTCCAGCGGCCGGATCGCCGGCATCGTCGTCCCCGTGTCCTGAGCCAGGCTGAACGCAGCCTCGCCGCGCTGGGCGGCGCTGGCCGTGTCCTGGGTCGCACTCCGGGCATCCGATCGGCACGTCTGACGTGGCGCTGCAGGGGAGTCGGGTAGCCTGGCGGTCGACCTCCCCGCCGCTGATCCTTCCGGGTCCGGCGGCATCGGGCCGAGCCCGCCGCAGGACGCGAACCGCGCCCTGCCGATGCGGACCGCCGGGACGGTCGGAGTCGAAGACCATCATCTGCACCGCGGTGCAGATCAGAGCGAGGAGGGTCGCGCGTGAGCCAGTCGATGCGCCGAGCCATGATCCGTCTGGGCCTGGCCGAGCCCGAGGGCCACGACGAGGACTACGACCGATCGCCCGCCCCGCAGCGGCCCGAGCGCCGTTCCGCCCCGGCGCAGCCGCGCGAGGACCGCCCCTCCCTGGACGACGGCCCCCGCCGCGCGTCCGAGGACCGCGGATCCGATGGTCGCGGCGAGCCCGCCGATCGCGGTCCCCGCGACGGCGAGTCCGCGTCGCAGCGCCGCGGTGCCGAGCAGTCGCGCACCCGGCCCGCGCGCGAGCATCGCCGTGACTCCGAGTACCGAGCCCCCGTCACGCCGATCAAGCGTGCCCCCTCGACATCCCGAGAGGATGCAGACGACATGCGCACCATCACCACCGTCCACCCGCGCTCCTACAACGACGCGAAGTCGGTGGGCGAGTCCTTCCGCGACGGCACTCCCGTCATCATGGACCTGAGCGATCTGGCCGAGGCCGAGGCCAAGCGCCTCGTGGACTTCGCCGCCGGGCTGGTCTACGCCCTTCACGGATCGATCGAGCGCGTGACCGCCACGGTGTTCCTGCTCACCCCGTCCTACGTCGAGGTCGTCGACTCCTCGGTCGGCCCGGACGAGGACCTCGACGCCGCAGAGGCCTGAGCGCCATGACGGTCGTCTTCGCGATCCTCTACCTGCTGGTGCATGTCCTGATCCTGGTCGTGCTCGGCAGGTTCGCCGTGGACATGATCCAGTCCTTCGCGCGCGGATGGCGCCCCCAGGGGGCTTCCCTGGTGCTGGCCTCGAGCATCTACGCCGTGACGGATCCGATCCTGAACCCGCTGCGGCGGCTGATCCCGCCGCTGCGCCTCGGCGGGATCGCCCTGGATCTGTCGTCGATGATCCTCATCTTCGGGCTGGTCATCCTCGAGAGCGTCTGCATCTCCCTGCTGGTGTCGGCCTGAGAGCATCCGGTTCGCGTCGCCGCTCGAGTGCGCTCAGATAGGCCGCAGCTCGGGCTCAGCTGACAGTTGGGCCACAATCACAACCGTGGACGGGTCCACCAGTCTCCGGGCCCTGCCGAGCATGTAGTCTGATCCGTCGAAGGCCCCCAGTGTCGGGGCACGTCGCGCTGAGGCATGTCCTGCAGGGCTAGCAGGTACCGGACCCGCGGATCTCGTTGTCCGAAAGCGGGTTCCCCGGCTCGTGCGGCGGAACTCGACCCCATTGCTATGAGGAGAGGCAGATTCCATGGCTCTGACCCCGGAAGACGTCATCAACAAGCGTTTCCAGCCGACCAAGTTCCGCGAGGGCTACGACCAGGACGAGGTCGATGACTTCCTGGACGAGATCGTCGTCGAGCTTCGTCGGCTGAATCAGGAGAACGCCGAGCTGCGCGAGCGCCTGGAAGGTGCGGACGCCCCGACGGCCGCATCGGAGGCTGAGACCTCGAGCGCCGTCTCGGCTCAGGACTCCGCGCAGGAGCAGGAGACCGTCGAGCCCGTCAGCGCTCCGGTCGCCGAGCAGCCCGAGGCCCCCGGCGACGCTGCGGCCCCGGCTGCTGCCCAGCCCGCTGAGGATTCCTACGTCGCCCCGGCCGAGAGCGCGGCCGGCGTGCTCGCCATGGCCCAGAAGCTGCACGACCAGTACGTCAGCGAGGGTCGCGCCGAGCGCGATCGTCTGATCGACGAGGGCCGCACCCGCGCCGACGAGCTCGTCTCGGAGGCCGAGACCACCAAGTCCCAGGTCCTCTCCTCCCTGGAGGAGGAGCGCCGCGATCTCGAGGTCAAGGTCTCGGACCTGCGCAGCTTCGAGTCGTCCTACCGCGAGCGTCTGGCCGAGTTCATCGGCGGGCAGCTCGAGGAGATCAGGACCGCCCCGTCGCTGGCCCCCGAGTCCTCCTCCGACCTGCGCTGATCCGAGCAGACGCCGCGCACCTCCCCGCACGGGGATGGTGCGCGGCGTCTGCTCGTCGTCGTACCCGTCCGGCTGACCCCGGACCGTCCCCGATCCGCCTCCCGCGAGAGAGCCCGGTGCACAACCCATGTCCTCACCCGCCTCTGGGCAGCGCCCACGCAGCACCGCCGCACGAACGCGGGGCCGGGGGGCTGCGCTGATCCTGGCGCTGCTGTGCGCCGCTGCGGTCTACGGGCTGGATCAGGGGACCAAGGCGCTCGTGGAGCGGACAATGACGCTTGGCCAGCAGATCCCCGTGATCGACGGGCTGCTGCAGTGGCACTACATCCTCAACCCGGGTGCCGCCTTCTCCATGGGCGAGGGCTTCACCTGGGTGTTCACGGCGATCATGGCGATCGTCTCGATCGGCATCCTGATCTATCTGCCGCGAGTCCGCTCGCTGGTCTGGGCGGTGAGCCTCGGCCTGGTGCTCGGGGGCGCCGCCGGCAACCTCACGGATCGGCTGCTGCGCTGGCCCGGGTTCCCCAACGGGCACGTGGTCGACTTCATCCACGTCCAGGGCTTCGCGGTGTTCAACGTCGCCGACTCCGGCGTGGTCGTGGGCGTCATCCTGACTGCGGCGCTGATCCTCTTCGGCCGCGAGCCCGACGGCACCCGCTCCGGGCGCGATCGCCCCGGGACCGAGGGCACGGGATCCGCCGAAGCTCCCCGAACCGGCTCAGCTCAGAATTGCGTCGTCGACCACGACTCCTCCGGCGGCGATGCCTCCAGTGAGGGGGCTGCCCGATGAGCGCGGCGTCTCAGTCCCCGCAGCGCGAGTCGCGTGAGCTGCAGGTCCCGGCGGAGCTGGCCGGTGCCCGGGCAGATGCGATCGTGGCCCAGCTCAGCGGGCTGTCGCGCACCGCGACCGGCAGGCTCTTCGAGGCCCAGGAGGTCGAGGTCGACGGCGCGCCGATCGCCAAGTCCCGCAAGCTCGCTCAGGGAGCTGCGGTGCACGTCCTCATGCCCGAGGAGATCGACCTGTCGGTGATCGTGCCGGAGACCGTCGACGGCTTCTCCGTGATCCACGCGGACGACGACATCGTGGTGATCGACAAGCCCGCAGGCGTCGCCGCGCATCCGTCGCCGGGATGGTCCGGCCCCACTGTGCTCAGCGCCCTGGCCGGCGCCGGGATCACCGTGAGCACCTCCGGGGCGGCAGAGCGCCAGGGCATCGTCCATCGCCTGGACGTGGGGACCTCAGGTCTCATGGTCGTAGCCCGCTCCGAGCGGGCGTACGCGGCGCTGAAGCGGGCGTTCAAGGAGCGCACGGTCGAGAAGATCTACCACACGGTCGTGCAGGGCATGCCCGATCCCATGAGGGGCACGATCGAGGCGCCGATCGCCCGGCACCCCGACTACGAGTGGCGCTTCGCGGTGATCGAGGGCGGGCGCGATTCCGTGACCCACTACGAGACGCTGGAGTCCTTCGGGCGCGCCACGCTGCTGGAGGTCCACCTGGAGACGGGGCGCACGCACCAGATCCGCGTGCACTTCAGCGCCCTGAAGCACCCCTGCGCCGGGGACCTCACCTACGGCGCCGATCCCGCCCTGTCGGCGGGCCTGGGCCTGACCCGCCAGTGGCTGCACGCGCACCGTCTGGGCTTCGAGCACCCGGGGACGGGGGGGCGGGTCACGTTCACGTCCGAGCCTCCCGCGGATCTGAGCTGGGCGCTGGAGACCCTGCGCGACGGCGGACCGCGCTGAGGCCTGCTGGCCTCCTGCCTCGGCGGGGCCGTCGTCGTCCGGGGCGGCGCCGCACGAGGGGTGCGTGATCAGCGGCACCGGTGTCGGCCCCTGTCGCGTCGGAGGCTGCGGATAGGATCCTCGCGATGACTCAGGGCAAGGGATTCACGCATCTGCACGTGCACACCGAGTACTCCATGCTCGACGGCGCCGCTAGACTCGACGATCTGTTCGAGGCCTGCCACGCCCAGGGGATGGACTCGCTGGCCACGACCGACCACGGCTTCGTCTTCGGCGCCTACGACTTCTGGTCGCGGGCGAACAAGGCCGGGATCAAGCCGATCATCGGCGTGGAGGCGTACCTGACCCCGGGCACGGCACGCGCCGATCGCACGCGCGTGAAGTTCGCCGACGGCGGCCGCAACGACGTCTCCGGTGCCGGCTCCTACACCCACATGACCCTGCTGGCCGAGACCACCGAGGGCATGCAGAACCTGTTTCGGGCCTCGAGCTACGCCTCCCTGGAGGGCCAGCTCTACAAGCCCCGCATGGACCGGGATCTGCTCAACCGCTACGGCAAGGGCCTGATCGCCACGACAGGCTGCCCGTCCGGGGAGATCCAGACCCGTCTGCGGCTGGGTCAGTACAAGGAGGCGATCGACGCCGCCGCCGAGTTCCGGGACATCTTCGGCCCCGAGAACTTCTACTGCGAGATCATGGATCACGGCCTGGGGATCGAGAAGGACGTCCACCAGGACCTCATGAAGCTGGCCAAGGACCTCCAGCTGCCCCTGGTCGCCACGAACGACCTCCACTACACGAATGCCGAGGACGCCAAGGCGCACGCCGCCCTGCTGTGCGTGCAGTCCGGCTCCACGCTGGCCGATCCCAAGCGCTTCAAGTTCGATTCCGATGAGTTCTACCTCAAGTCGGCCGCGGAGATGCGGGATCTGTTCCGGGACTACCCGGAGGCCTGCGACAACACGCTGGAGATCGCCGAGCGCTGCCACGTCGAGTTCGACGAGACCGTCGGCAAGTTCATGCCCGTCTTCCCGGTCCCGGAGGGCGAGTCGGAGGAGTCCTGGTTCGCCAAGGAGGTCGACCGCGGCCTGGAGTTCCGCTTCCCGGACGGCGTCCCCTCGGAGGTGCGCGATCAGGCCGAGTACGAGAAGGGGATCATCCTGCAGATGGGCTTCCCCGGGTACTTCCTGGTGGTGGCCGACTTCATCACCTGGGCCAAGGCCCAGGGGATCCGCGTGGGTCCGGGGCGCGGCTCCGGCGCAGGCTCCATGGTCGCCTACGCCATGCGCATCACGGAGCTGAACCCCCTGGAGCACGGGCTGATCTTCGAGCGCTTCCTGAACCCCGAGCGCGTCTCCATGCCGGACTTCGACATCGACTTCGATGATCGTCGCCGCCCGGAGGTCATCCGCTACGTCACCGAGAAGTACGGCGACGAGCGCGTGGCCATGATCGTCACCTACGGCACCATCAAGGCCAAGCAGGCGCTGAAGGACTCCTCGCGCGTGCTGGGCTACCCGTTCTCCATGGGCGAGAAGCTCACCAAGGCCATGCCGCCGGACATCATGGGCAAGGGCATCTCCCTGGCGGATGTCTACAACGAGGATGCCAAGCGCTACGAGGAGGCCGCCGAGCTGCGAGAGGTCCTGCAGGAGGACCCCGAGTCGCAGAAGGTCTTCGAGACGGCCCAGGGCCTCGAGGGGCTCAAGCGCCAGTGGGGCGTGCACGCCGCCGGCGTGATCATGTCCTCGGACCCGCTGATCGACATCATCCCGCTCATGCGCCGCGAGCAGGACGGGCAGATCATCACCCAGTTCGACTACCCCACGTGCGAGGGGCTCGGGCTGATCAAGATGGACTTCCTGGGGCTGCGCAACCTCACGATCATCTCCGACGCCCTGGAGAACATCACCCACAACCGCGACGGCTTCGTCCTGGACCTCGAGGGGCTGGCTCTCGACGACAAGGCCTCCTACGACCTCTTGGCCCGCGGTGACACGCTGGGCGTCTTCCAGCTCGACGGCGGCCCCATGCGCCAGCTGCTGAAGATGATGCGCCCGGACCAGTACGAGGACATCTCCGCTGTGCTGGCGCTCTACCGCCCCGGCCCCATGGGCGTGAACTCGCACATCAACTACGCCCTGCGCAAGACGGGCCAGCAGGAGATCACCCCGATCCACCCGGAGCTCGAGGAGCCGCTGGCCGAGATCCTGGACCTGACCTACGGCCTGATCGTGTATCAGGAGCAGGTCATGGCCGTGGCGCAGAAGGTCGCCGACTACACCCTGGGCCAGGCGGATCTGCTGCGCCGGGCCATGGGCAAGAAGAAGAAGTCCGAGCTGGACAAGCAGAAGGACTTCTTCTTCGGCGGCATGGAGAAGAACGGGTACTCCCGGGAGGCCGCCGACACCCTGTGGCACGTCCTCGAGTCGTTCTCCGACTACGCGTTCAACAAGGCGCACACCGCCGCCTACGGACTGGTCTCCTACTGGACGGCCTACCTCAAGGCGCACTACCCGGCCGAGTACATGGCCGCGCTGCTGACGTCGGTGGGCGATGACAAGGACAAGCTCGCGCTCTACCTCAACGAGTGCCGCCGCATGGGCATCACCGTGCTGCCACCGGACGTCAACGAGTCCGTCGTGAACTTCACGCCCGTGGGGGAGGACATCCGCTTCGGCATGGCCGCGGTGCGCAACGTGGGCGCCAACGTGGTGGAGGCGATCGTGCGCGCTCGCACGTCGGAGGGGGCCTTCACGTCCTTCAACGACTTCCTCTCCAAGGTCGAGCTCGTGGTGTGCAATAAGCGAACGATCGAATCGCTCGTGAAGTCGGGGGCCTTCGATCAGCTCGGGCACACCCGCCGGGCGCTCGTGGACGTCCACGAGCAGGCCATCGACGACGTCGTGTCCCAGAAGAAGAACGAGGCCAAGGGCGAGTTCACCTTCGACATCTTCGCCATGGGCGGGGACACCGCCGAGTCGGAGGGCGAGGGGCTGCAGGTCGAGGTCCCTGACCTGCCGGAGTGGGAGCGCAAGGACATGCTCTCCTTCGAGCGCGAGATGCTCGGGCTCTACGTCTCGGATCACCCCCTGCGCGGGCTGGACCAGGCGCTGGCCGAGCACTCGGACACCTCGGTGCAGCAGGTGCTCTCCGAGGACGGCGGCAAGCCGGACGGGGCGATCGTCACGGTCGCCGGCATGATCACCTCGGTCCAGCGCCGGATCGCCAAGTCCTCGGGCAACGCCTACGCCCGGATCGAGCTCGAGGACCGATCCGGCTCCGTCGAGATCATGTTCTTCGGCAAGGTCTACGCCCCCATCGCGGGAGTGCTGGCCGAGGACCTGATCTGCTCGATCAAGGGCCGCGTGCAGAAGCGCGACGACGGCTCCGTGTCCATGTCCGCGATGGAGCTGACCCTGCCGGAGATCCACCCGGAGGGCCACGCCGGTCCGGTCACGATCACGGTGCCGGAGCGCCGGCTCAACGAGCAGACCGTCGGGGAGCTCGCCTCGGTGCTGCGCAGCCACCGCGGCGATTCCGAGGTCCGGCTTCGGGTCGGCACCCAGCGGGCCACGCAGGTCTGGCAGCTGCCGCCGCAGTACCGGGTCGAGGCCGGACCGGCGTTCTTCGGCGATCTGAAGGTCCTGCTGGGCCCCGCCTGCCTGGAGGGCTGAGCCCGTCGCAGAGGGGGCCGGTGCTCCCGGGGCCGTCATCGCCCGGGGCCTAGAATGGACGCCGTGAACGCGAATCCTGAGAACCCCGTGCCCTCCGCCGACCCCGCTGCCGCGGCCTCGTCCCAGGACCGCGCCGAGAACGGGGCCGGTCCCGTCCTGCGCACGATCGATCTGCGCGGCCAGGACCTGGCCTGGGCGCAGCTGCGCGCCGTCGTGCCCCGGCAGACCGAGGGCACGCGCCAGGACGCGGAGGACACGGTCCGCTCGATCATCGCGGACGTGCGCGAGCGCGGCGCGCAGGCCCTGCGGGACTACGCCCAGCGCTTCGACAAGGTCAAGCAGGATCGTCTCCGGGTGGCCCCCGAGCAGATCCAGCAGGCCGTGCGGGAGCTGGACCCGGCGGTGCGCGCGGGTCTCGAATCGGCCATCGAGCGCTGCCGCGCCTTCGCCGCCGCTCAGCGCCCGGCCGATGCCGAGATCGAGGTCGCTCCCGGAGCACGACTGGTCCACCGATGGACCCCGGTGCAGCGCGTGGGCCTCTACGTCCCGGGCGGTCTGGCCGTCTACCCCTCGTCGGTCGTGATGAACGTCGTGCCCGCGCAGGCCGCCGGCGTCGAGTCGGTCGTGCTGTGCACGCCGCCGCAGGCCGAGTTCGGCGGCCTGCCGCATCCCACGATCCTGGCCGCCGCCGGGCTGCTCGGCGTGGACGAGGTCTGGGCGATCGGCGGGGCCCAGGCCCTGGCCGCCATGGCCCACGGCGTGGTCGACGAGGGCGAGGACCGCCGTGACGTCCTGGAGCCCGTGCACACGATCACCGGGCCGGGCAACCTGTTCGTGGCGACCGCCAAGCGCCAGCTGCGCTCGGTCGTGGGCGTCGATGCCGAGGCCGGCACCACCGAGATCGCCGTGATCGCCGATGAGACCGCTCAGCCGCGCTACGTGGCCGCCGATCTGATCTCCCAGGCAGAGCACGACCCGCTGGCCGGGTCGGTGCTGATCACCCACAGCCCGCGGATCGCGCAGCAGGTCGCAGAGGCCATCGTGGAGCTGGCCGGCACGGCGCGCCACGCCGAGCGCATCCGCACGGCGCTGGAGGGCGAGCAGTCCGGCGTGGTGCTCACCGACAGCCTCGAGGCCTCGATCGCCGTGGCCGATGCCTACGCCGCCGAGCACCTCGAGATCCACACCGAGGATCCGCGCGCCGTGGCGGCCAGGGTGCGCAATGCCGGGGCGATCTTCGTGGGCCCGTACAGCCCGGTGCCGCTGGGGGACTACGCGGCCGGTTCCAACCACGTGCTGCCCACGGGTGGCTCTGCCGTGCACGCCCAGGGACTGTGCACCACGAGCTTCATGAAGGCCGTGCAGATCATCGAGTACGACCGGGACGCCCTGCTGCACCTGGAGCCGGCGATCTCGGCGCTGGCCGAGGCGGAGGACCTGCCCAACCACGGCGTGGCCGTCACGGTGCGCGCGCAGGATTCCGCCGAGCCCGCCGCCGACACGGAGGGCTGAGCATGCACTGCCCGTTCTGCCGCCACCCCGACTCCAAGGTCGTGGACTCGCGCACCACCGACGACGGCGCCGCGATCCGGCGCCGCCGCCAGTGCGCCGCGTGCAAGCGGAGATTCTCCACCATGGAGACCACCACCATCTCGGTGATCAAGCGCTCGGGGGTCACCGAGCCGTTCGAGCGCCAGAAGATCGTCTCCGGCGTGCGCAAGGCATGCCAGGGCCGGCCGGTGAACGAGGACGACCTGGCCAAGCTGGCTCAGGAGGTCGAGGAGTCGGTTCGCGGGGCCGGGATCGCCGAGATCGAGGCCGACGAGGTCGGGCTGGCCATCCTCAAGCCGCTGCGCCGCCTGGATGTGGTGGCCTATCTGCGCTTCGCCTCCGTGTACCAGGCTTTCAGCGACCTGGACGACTTCGAGAACGCGATCGAGGTGCTGCGCTCCGAGCGCGCCGCCCAGTCCAACGGCCAGCAGGCGCTCGTGGATGACGAGGTGACCGCACCGCGGCGCTCCAAGCGTCGCACCGCCCCCTCCGCCGAGCGACGCACGTCCGCGCAGCGACGACGCTCCGCCGCACCCGCCGAGACGGAGGACAGCCCCGAGCAGGAGAGGCTGCTGTGACCGGAGCCTCCCGGCTGTGACTCGGGGCTGCGCCGCGGGTTCCGCCCTCGGCGATCACCGCCTTGCCGGGGATCGGAAACGTCCTATATAGTCAACGCATAAGGCCCGTCAGGGGTTGCGGAGGGGAAGCCGCGAAGCTTGACGGGCCTTTGTACTGCCCGGCTGCACTGCCGGGCAGTCTCTCAACCTAGGCCGGGAGGCTGCCGGGCCGGATCAGGGCTCAGTCGTCCGCGTGGCGGCGCTGATCCTCCTCGGCCCACAGGGCGGCGCCCACGATGCCCGCGTTGTTGCGCAGCTGAGCCACCTCCACGGGGGTCTCGAGCTCGAGCAGCGGCAGGAACTTGTCCGACTTCTTGGACACGCCGCCGCCGACCACGAACAGGTCGGGGGAGAACAGCATCTGCACGTGCTCGAAATAGGGCTGCAGCCGGTGCGTGGCCCACTTCTTGTACGACAGCTCCTGCCGCTCGCGCGCCACGGCAGAGGCCCGGGTCTCGGCGTCGTGGCCGTCGAGCTCCAGGTGCCCGAGCTCGGCGTTGGGCACCAGATGCCCGTCCATGATCAGGCCGGCACCGATGCCCGTGCCCAGGGTGAGCATGATGACCAGTCCGTCGACGCCCCTGCCGGCGCCGTAGCGGGCCTCGGCCAGGCCGGCGCCGTCGGCGTCGTTGAGGGCAGCGATCGGACGGCCCAGCGTCTCGGAGAAGGTCTCGGCGATGTTCGCCCCGACCCACGACTCGTCGATGTTGGCCGCCAGCTTGGTCACGCCGTTCTTGACGATCGACGGGACGATCACGCCGATGGGCGATCCCGGCTCCGGGGCACCCTCGCGGTCCTGCAGCACGGCGACGATCTCGCCGATGACCTTGCCGACGGCTTCCGGCGTGGCCGGCTGCGGCGTGGGGATGCGGTAGCGCTCCCCGATCAGATCGCCGACCTCCAGGTCGACGATCCCGCCCTTGATGCCGGTGCCGCCGACATCGATCCCGATGAAGCGACGCGCGCTCGAGGCCGAGCCCGCGGACGGGGCCGGGGGAGTGGTGTCATCGTCGCGGACTCCCGAGTCCTTGACGACGTCCTCGGCGGTGATCTTCTCCGCGGGCTTGGCGGGGGTCTTCTTGGCGGCCATGTCGGCTCCCTTCGATGGGCGGTGCAGGCTCAGGCGGCCGTGGGCAGCGTCAGGACATCCACGCCGTCCTCGGTGACCACCATGGTGTGCTCGAACTGGGCGGTGCGCCGCCTGTCGGCGGTGGTGATCGTCCAGTCGTCGTCCCACTGCTCCCACTGGATGGATCCGAGAGTGAGCATGGGCTCGATGGTGAAGATCATGCCCGGAACGATCTCCGTGGCATAGGAGGGCGCGGCATCGTAATGCGGGATGATCAGCCCGGTGTGGAATTCGTGGCCCACTCCGTGGCCCGTGAAGTCGCGGACCACGCCGTATCCGAAGCGCTGGGCGTACTTCTCGATGACCCGTCCGATGACGTTGATCTCGCGGCCCGGACGCACTGCCTTCATGGCGCGGTTCAGCGACTCCCGTGTCCGCTCCACGAGCAGGCGGGACTGCTCGTCGACCTCGCCCACCAGGAACATGGCGTTCGTGTCGCCGTGCATCCCGTCCTTGTAGGCCGTGACGTCGAGGTTGATGATGTCGCCGTCCTCGAGCACGGTGGAATCCGGGATGCCGTGGCAGATGACCTCGTTGAGCGAGGTGCAGATCGACTTGCGGAAGCCGCGGTAGCCCAGGCAGGACGGATACGCCCCGTGATCGCACATGTACTCGTGGGCGATCCGGTCCAGCTCATCGGTGGTCGTGCCCGGCACGCAGGCCTTCCCGGCCTCCTGCAGGGCGTCGGCGGCGATCGTGCCGGCGGCCCGCACCAGCTCGATCTCCTCCGGGGTGTAGATGTTCGAGCACTTGCCCTCGTCGGGATCCTGCTTGCCCACGTACTCGGGTCGGACGATGCCGCCGGGCACCTGGCGCGACTTCCCGATGGCTCCGGGGCGCAGGCGCCCGAGCGGCGCGGCGCCGGGCTCGGCGGGGAGGTTGTGGGACGGGCTGGACACGGGGATCGGCGCTCCTTCTGGTCAGGGGTTCTCGACGGCGCTGCGTCGGGTGGTCTTCCTCCCAGCCTAGTTCTCCGGGCCGACGCCGTTGCGGGACCGGTCGACCGGGCAAAGGGGCGGCGTGCCGCGGACGGAGCAGGCCGTGCGGATCACGGTGGGGGATACTGGGCAGCGGAAGCGCTCGCGCAGCGAGCCGGCCGCAGGGCCCTGGAGCCATGCGGCCGCACGACGACACCGGGAAGGCGGGTCGCCTCATGGAGTACTGGTACAACCTCAGCAGCGGTCAGATCGAGCAGGGCCAGCAGTCGGACTACAGCCAGCTGCTGGGCCCGTACGCCTCGGAGGCCGAGGCGCGCAAGGCGCTGGAGACCGCGGCGGCCAAGTCCAAGGCCTGGGACGAGAAGGAGCGCGAGTTCCGCGACGACTGAGCGGGCTTCGTCTGCTCCGAGGACGTGGACGGGCCCCGACGGCAGCGCTGCCGTCGGGGCCCTCGTCGTCCCGTGCCTCGCAGCTGAGCTCTCAGGCCACGTGCCTGGCCGGCTCGGACCTGCTCAGGGGCAGCTTCAGAAGGTGTGCTCGGGGCCGGGGAAGGAGCCGTCGCGGACGTCGTCGGCATAGCGGGTCACGGCGTCGGTGATCGTGGAGCGCAGAGCGGCGTACTGACGCACGAACCGCGGGACGCGTCCGCCGTTGAGACCCAGCAGGTCCTGCCACACGAGCACCTGCCCGGTGGTCGCAGCCCCTGCGCCGATGCCCACGGTCGGCACGTCCAGAGCGGCGTCGATCTCCTGCGCGGTCTGCGCCGGGACCATCTCGAGCAGCACGGAGAACGCCCCGGCCTCCTGGAGGGCCAGAGCGTCGTCGAGGACCCGTCGGGCCGCCTCGCCGCGGCCCTGGACGCGGTAGCCGCCCAGGGCGTGCTCGGACTGCGGGGTGAAGCCCACATGGCCCATCACGGGGATCCCCGCGCGCACCACGGCGCGGACGTGCTCGGCCAGCGCGACGTCCGCCTCGATCTTCACCGCGTGGACCCCTCCCTCCTTGAGCAGCCGCACCGCCGAGCGCACGGCCTGCTGCGGGGACTCCTCGTAGGAGCCGAAGGGCAGGTCGGCGATCACCAGGGCACGACGGGCGGAGCGGGAGACCGCAGCCGAGAGCATGATCATCTGCTCGGGTGTCACCGGCAGGGTCGAGGACTCCCCGAAGACCGTGCTCCCGGCCGAGTCGCCGACCAGGAGGGTGTCGATGCCCGCGGAGTCGAAGATCTCGGCGACCATGGCGTCGTAGGCCGTGAGCATCGTGAAGCGCTCACCGGTCTCCTTGGCCTCCTGCAGGTGCCGGGTGCGCACCCGGCCCACGCTGCGCAGCCCCGGTGCGCTGCGCTCGGCGGCGCCCGCGGGAACGGAAGCGCTGTTGGGGTAGGGCGCGGTGTCCGGGCGATCTGCGGCGTGATCCGAGGAAGCTGCATCAGTCATGCGACTCAGGGTACGCGCAGGACACGGCGCGCCCCCATCGCCGTCCGAGCCGGCCGATAGGCTGTGATCCGGCACCGCATCGGGTCGTCATCGGCGACGGCCCCTCGCCTTCGCGGGCGAGCTCTCGAGCCTAAGGAGACCCCATGGACCGTCAGCAGGAGTTCGTGCTGCGCACCATCGAGGACCGCGACGTCCGCTTCGTGCGCATGTGGTTCACGGACGTGACGGGCACGCTCAAGTCCGTCGCGCTCGCCCCGGCGGAGGTCGAGTCGGCCTTCGAGGAGGGGCTGGGCTTCGACGGCTCCTCAATCGAGGGCTTCTCGCGGGTCACGGAGTCGGACATGCTCCTGCAGCCGGATCCCTCGACCTTCCAGATCCTGCCGTGGCGCGGTAAGGATCAGCCCACGGCCCGCATGTTCTGCGACATCCTCACCCCGGACGGCGAGCCGTCCATGGCGGATCCCCGCGGCGTGCTCAAGCGCGTGCTGGCCAAGGCCACCGAGCAGGGTGTCACCTGCTACACCTCCCCGGAGATCGAGTTCTACCTCCTGGAGTCCTCGCGCCTGGATCCTGCCACGGGTGAGCCCACGCCGGTGGACAGCGAGGGCTACTTCGATCACACCCCGGGCGGCGTGGTGCAGAACTTCCGCAGGGACGTCGTGCTCATGCTCGAGGAGGTCGGCATCTCCGTCGAGTTCTCCCACCATGAGGCCGGCCCGGGCCAGAACGAGATCGACCTGCGCTATGCCGATCCGCTGCAGACCGCGGACAACATCATGACGTTCCGCACGATCGTCAAGGAGTCGGCGCTCAAGCACGACTCGTACGCGACCTTCATGCCCAAGCCGTTCGGCAATCACCCCGGTTCGGGCATGCACACGCACTTCTCCCTGTTCGAGGGCGACACCAACGCGTTCTTCGAGGCGGGTGCCGAGTTCCAGCTCTCGCGCGTGGCCGGGCACTTCATCGCCGGCGTGCTGCGCTACGCCCCGGAGATGGCGATCCTGACCAATCAGTTCGTGAACTCGTACAAGCGGCTGTGGGGCGGCGACGAGGCTCCCTCCTACGTCTCCTGGGGCCACAACAACCGCTCCGCGCTCGTGCGGGTGCCGCTGTACAAGCCGGACAAGGTGCAGTCCGCGCGCATCGAGTACCGCGGCCTGGACTCGGCGGCCAACCCGTACCTGGCCTACGCCGGCGTGCTGGCCGCCGGCCTGCGCGGGATCGAGGACGAGCTGGAGCTGCCTGAGGTCGAGTCGGACGATCTGAGCGCCATGTCCAGCGCCGAGCGCCGCGTGGCCGGGCACGAGCCCATGCCGGGCTCCCTGCACGAGGCGATCCGACTGGCCGAGGAGTCCGAGTTCATGGCCGATCTGCTCGGCGAGCAGGTCTTCGGGCACATCATGCGCAACAAGCGCGCGGAATGGGAGTCCTACCGCACGGTGGTCACCCGCTACGAACTCGAGACCAATCTCGGCCTGCTCTGAAGAACGGAAGGCGCTCCCATATGAGCCAGGAACAGGACGCTCCCACCGCCCTTCCGGAGGCGCTCGAGAAGCTCGCGGACCGGCGCCTGGTCAAGACCGGGTTCGACGACGTGCGCACGGCCCGGCGCTGGCTCGGCTTCGGCGAGCTGAAGGGCGTGGAGCTCGAGCCCCTGCTCGGACAGCTCGAGCAGACCGGCTGCCCGGACGCCGCCGTGCGCTGCCTGGTGCGACTGATCGAGGCCGAGCCCCGGGCCGCTGCCCGTCTGAAGGACCCGCAGCAGGCACAGACGCTGATCCGCCTGCTGGGCTGCTCCGAGGCCCTCGGCGGCTTCCTCGAGTCGCACCCGCAGCACCTGGACCTGCTCGATGGTCCCCTCGACCCCGAGCCGGAGGAGATCTCCGCCGACGAGCTGCGCTCGAGCCTCCTGCGCAGCGTGGGCGCCGACCCGGAGGCGGACACGCCCGTCGCGCAGTCCGTCGGCGACGACGGCGCGGCAGCCCTGCGCGTCGAGTACCGCCGCCAGCTCATCCGCATCGCCCTGGGCGATCTGGGCGCCGCCGATCCCGTAGATCACCTGCCGGCCGTCGGGCGGCAGCTCGCGGATCTGGCCGCAGCGGCCATCGAGGCCGCGCTGGCCGTCTCCCGAGGCGAGATCCACGCCGGCAGCGGGCCCACCCAGGCAGACCCGGAGGAGCTCGAGCGCATCCGGCTCAGCGTCATCGGGATGGGCAAGTGCGGGGCCAGGGAGCTGAACTACATCTCTGACGTGGACGTCGTCTACGTCCACGACATCGTCGACCCGTTCGGCGGCGAGGACGGCCACGAGCCGATCGACGACGACCGCGCAGCCGTGCTGGCCACGGCCCTGGCCATCGGGACCGCTCGAGCTGTGATGTCCAACGGCCCGGAGGCCCCGCTGTGGGAACTCGACGCCAACCTGCGCCCCGAGGGCAAGGACGGGCCGCTGTCGCGCACGCTGGACTCCCACGTGCGCTACTACCGCAAGTGGGCCAAGTCCTGGGAGTTCCAGGCGCTGCTCAAGGCCCGGCCCATGGCGGGGGACCAGGAGCTCGGCCGCCGCTACTCCGAGGCGATCTCGCCCATGGTGTGGGAGTCGAGCCACCGCGAGGGCTTCGTGTCCTCCGTGCAGGCCATGCGCCGGCGCGTCATGGACAACATCCCCTCCGAGGAGCGGGACCGCCAGATCAAGCTCGGCCCCGGCGGCCTGCGCGACGTCGAGTTCACCGTCCAGCTGCTGCAGCTGGTGCACGGCCGCGGCGACGAGTCCGTGCGCACCCGTGCCACCACGGACTCCCTGGCGGCCCTGGCCAACGCCGGGTACATCGGCCGTGAGGACGCCGAGGAGTTCGGCGCCCAGTACCGGTGGCTGCGCCTGCTCGAGCATCGCATCCAGCTCTTCCGCATGCGTCGCACCCACCTGATGCCCACCTCCACCGCGGAGCTGGCCGTGATCGCCGCCGCCATGCACCCGCCCGGGGCGGGTGCCCGCACCGGCGGCGACGACCTGATGGAGCGCTGGCACAAGACGCGCAGGGCCGTGCGCGGCATGCACGAGCGGATCTTCTACCGCCCGCTGCTGGCCGCGATCACCAACACCTCCTTCGAGGGCGTCGAGCTGAACCAGGACCAGGTCCGAGACCGCCTCAAGGCGCTGGGCTACCGCGACCCCAAGGCTGCCCATCGTCACCTCGAGGCGCTCACTCGGGGCGTCAGCCGCCGGGCCAGCATCCTGCGCACGCTGCTTCCGGTGCTGCTCGAGTGGTTCGCCGAAGGCGTGGACCCGGATGCCGGGCTGCTCGGCTTCCGGCGCGTGTCGGAGGAGCTGGGCACCTCGCCCTGGTACCTGCGGATGCTGCGCGATTCCAACACCGGGGCGCAGCGCCTGTGCCACGTGCTCTCCTCCTCGCGCTACATCTCGGACATGCTCGAGACGCTGCCGGAGGCCACCGCGTGGCTGGGCACGGACGCCGAGCTCAAGCCCCGGACCTTCGCCACATTGTGGGCGGAGACGCACGCGCAGATGGGCCGTCACCCGGATGCCGAGTCCGCAGTGCG
The DNA here is from genome assembly GCF_016907795.1 of Kocuria palustris. NCBI lineage: Bacteria > Bacillati > Actinomycetota > Actinomycetes > Micrococcales > Micrococcaceae > Kocuria > Kocuria palustris. The sequence goes on along the minus strand of NZ_JAFBCR010000001.1, from coordinate 494,115 downwards.
CATGATCCGACTGATGCGGCGCAGGGAGTCGCTGCGCGTGGCGCTGGCCGACACCGCCGGGCTGATCGATGTCCAGCAGGTCGTCGCGGCGCTGTCGGACATCGACCGCGCTGCGGTGCTCGGTGCCCTGTACTCCGCCGAGCGGGAGCTGCATCGCGAGCAGGGAGTGCCCTGGGCGGCCGACATCCTCGTGGTCGCCATGGGGCGCCAGGGCGGTCGCGAGATCGGCTACGGCTCCGACGCCGATGTCCTCTACGTCTACGTCCCCTGCGAAGACGGCCACGAGCATCCTGGCCGCGATGAGCTCGGGCTGATCTCCCGACCGGACGATGCCGCGGCCCCCGAGGCGGCCGATGCTGTGGAGGGCGCGAGCACCGACGACACCGCGGAATCCGACGATGCACTGTCGGGCGCCTCCGACGAGGCTGCGGCCTCCGATGACGCCCCGGACTCCGACGCCGCCGCCGAGGATGCCCCGCCGCAGCAACCGGGGGAGCAGGCGGCGCGGGTGATCGAGCGGATGGTCCAGCTGCTCAAGCGGCCCTGCGACCCACCGATCGTGGCCGAGCGCGTGCTGGAGATCGACAACGATCTGCGTCCCGAGGGGCGCTCCGGTCCCATGGTCCGGTCGCTGGAGTCCTACGCCGAGTACTACAGCCGCTGGGCGGACACCTGGGAGTTCCAGGCGCTCACCCGAGCCCGGCCCATGGCGGGGTCGGATCTGCTCGCTGAGCGGTTCACCGAGCTGATCGATCCCTACCGCTACCCGGCGGAGCTCACCGAGCGCCAGCTCAATGAGATCCGACGCATGAAGGCTCGGGTGGAGAACGAGCGCCTGCCGCGCGGTGCCGACCCGTCCCGGCATGTGAAGCTGGGTCGCGGGGGTCTCTCGGACGTCGAATGGCTCGTGCAGACCCTGCAGCTGCAGCACGCCCACCAGCATCCCGGCCTGCGCACCACCTCCACCCTGGACGGGCTCGAGGCCGCGGTGCAGGCCGAGCTGATGGACTCGGAGGACGCCCACGCCCTGGCCAAGGCCTGGAAGCTGTGCACGGCCATCCGCAACGGCAACGTGCTGCGCACCGGCCGGGCCTCGGACGTGCTGCCCTCGGCGGGCCAGGACATGGAGGCCGTCGCGCGGTGGTGCGGCTATCCGCCGGGCAGCTCCGAGCTGCTCGAGGATGACTACCTTCGCACCACGCGCCAGGCCCGCGCTGTCTTCGAGCGGCTGTTCTACGGCCTGTGAGTGCAGGCGCGGCGACATATCGCCGCGCGACGCGCACGGCCCCTGTCGTCACGCCGCCGGATGATCTGGATCGCAGCGGTGCTGCTGTTCCCGCTGCTGGGACCGCTCGTGCGGTTCGTGGTGGGCCAGCGGGGAGACGTGCACGATCCGGCGCTGCGTCGCGGCCCCGATTCGCAGTTCGACGGGCCCGGCGCCCGTTAGCTCGACGGCCGGGGCTGTCCCGCCCGCGGCATGAATCCGCCTCCACGACCCTCGACGTGTGCGGGCACATACCCCGGACAATAGAAGAGTCCGCACGAGCGGCGATCGCGTCGGCGATCACTGCCCGTGCGGACTGTTCGCGGATTCTCCGCGCTGTGTGCTGCTGTTCGCCCTCGTCGGCTGGGGTGCGAGGATCAGACTCCGTAGTAGAGCTGGAACTCGAGCGGGTGCGGGACGAGCGAGAGCGGCTTGAGCTCCATCTCACGCTTGTACTCGATCCAGGAGGACAGAGTGTCCTCGGTGAAGACATCGCCCTGCAGCAGGAACTCGTGGTCCTCCTCCAGCGCCTGCAGTGCCTCCTCGAGCGAGCCCGGAGCCTTCTTGATGTCCTTGGCCTCCTCGGGCGGCAGCTCGTAGAGGTCCTTGTCGATCGGATCCGCCGGCTCGATGCGGTTGCGGATGCCGTCCAGGCCGGCCATCAGCTGCGCGGCGAAGGCCAGGTACGGGTTGCAGGAAGGATCCGGGGCGCGGAACTCCAGGCGCTTGGCCTTGGGGCTGGTGCCGGTGATCGGGATGCGGATGCCCGCGGAGCGATTGCCCTGCGAGTAGACCATGTTGACCGGGGCCTCGAAGCCCTTCACCAGGCGGCGGTAGGAGTTCACCGTGGGGTTGGTGAAGGCCAGCACCGCCGAGGAGTGCTCCAGCAGGCCGCCGATGTACCAGCGGGCAAGATCGGAGAGCCCGGCATAGCCCTTCTCGTCGTAGAACAGCGGCTCGCCGTTCTTCCACAGCGACTGGTGGCAGTGCATGCCGGAGCCGTTGTCGTTGAAGACCGGCTTGGGCATGAAGGTGGCGGTCTTGCCCCAGGCCTCTGCGGTGTTCTTCACGACGTACTTGAACTTCTGCAGGTCGTCGGCCGCATGGGTCAGGGTGTCGAAGCGGTAGTTGATCTCCGCCTGACCGGAAGCGCCGACCTCGTGGTGGGCACGCTCGACCTCCAGGCCGACCTGATCCAGGGTCACGGAGATGGCATCGCGCAGATCGGCCTGCTTGTCCGTGGGGGAGACGGGGAAGTAGCCGCCCTTCAGGGACGTCTTGTTGGCCAGGTTGCCGCCCTCCTCACGGCGCCCGGTGTTCCACGGGGCCTCGTCGGAGTCCACGGCGTAGAAGGAGCCCTGCGGCTGGACGTCGTAGCGGACGTCCTCGAAGATGAAGAACTCGGCCTCGGAGGCGAAGTTCGCGGTGTCTGCGATGCCGGTGGAGCGCATGTAGGCCTCGGCGCGCTCGGCCACGCCGCGGGGATCGCGGTGGTAGGGCTCGCCGGTGCGGGGGTTGACGATCGAGCAGGTGACGTTGAGCGTCTTCTCGATGCGGTACGGGTCCAGGAAGGCGGTGGCCACATCCGGGATGAGCTGCATGTCGGACTCGGCGATTCCAGCGAACCCGCGGATCGAGGAGCCGTCGAAGAGCTGCCCGTTCACGAAGAAGTCGTCATCCACGGCCTTGGCGGGGAGGTTGAAGTGCTGCTGGACCCCCGGCATGTCGGTGAACCGGATGTCGACGAAGACGACGTCCTCCTCCTTGATGAAAGCGAGGACCTCTTCTGCTGTCTTGAACACTGCGTACTCCTTCATGGTGTGGGGCGGCCGCCCTGTCAGCGGTCTTCCGCACGACGGGCCGAGCCCCTAGCGGATCGTCTTCGACCCTACGGAGGCGCCGTTGCCCAGCCGTGACCCTCGTGTTTCGCGGGTGTTTCGGATCTCATCCTATCGGCCGAGCCTCCGAGCACGCCCGAAGCGCGCAGGATCCGCCGGAGCCGCCGCGGCTGCCCCGGTAGGCTGAGCGGATGACCGAGCACGACGACGTCCGCCGCCCCAGCGTCCCTGCCGACGCAGAGACGGGCTACCCGGGACAGGGTCTGGGGCGCCCCCAGGACGGGCCCGGCTCGATTCCCAGCCTGATCCGCCGCGTGGGAGGCCTGTGCATCGACTGGGGCATCGCGGTGGCGCTGGCCTGGGCGCTGCTGCCCTACGAGTGGGTCAACCTCGGCATCACCGGGATCTGGCTGGTGCTCACGATCCTGGCGGTGGGGTTCATGGGCCACTCGGTGGGCCACCTGGTCCTGGGGATGCAGGTCCAGACCCTCGATGGCCGCCCGATCGGCTTCGCCAGGGCGTTCGTGCGCACCGTGCTCCTCGCCCTGGTGATCCCGGCGCTGATCATGGACCGCGACCAGCGCGGGCTCAACGATCGCCTGATCGGCACGGTGCTGGTGCGCATCCGCTGAGCACGACCACGCGAAGAGGCCCCGGACGTCGGTGACATCCGGGGCCTCTTCGCGCGTTCGGAGCGGGATCAGCGGCCGCGCAGCGCCTTGTGATCGGGGCGGGCGCGCATGGGGTCCACGCCCTTGGGGATCGGCAGCTGGTCGGAGCGCAGGGTCGACAGGCGCTGGTGCACCGCCGAGACCTCCTGCTTGGTCAGCTTGTTCTCCAGCTTGCGGATGTGCTTGGAGACCTGGTTCAGCGGCACCTGATCCTCACGCGGGCCGGCGGCGATGATGTGGATCGGGACATTGCGCACGCGCGGTCCCACGCGGCGGCGCTCCTTCTCGGCGAGCTTGCGGGCGCGGCCGGTGGGGCCCTCGGTCACCAGCACCACACCGGGGCGGCCGATGGCGCGGAAGACCAGGTCGCGATTGCGCGGATCGATCTGCACCGGCTGCTCCTCGACGATCCAGCCGCGGCGCAGCGTGGACAGAGCCGCGCCCGTGGCGCCCGGCTGATCCTCGATGCGGGCGAAGGCGGCCTTCTCCGCCCGTCGGGACAGGAACCAGAAGCACAGCAGGATGGCGAACGGGATGCCGATCAGCAGCCAGGTGATCCAGTTGTTGAGCAGCAGGCCCAGCAGCAGGAAGACCACCAGCACGCCCAGCCCGAGGGCGATGAGCTTGAGGGTGATGTTCGGGTCCTGCTCCTTGGTGATCTGGAAGACCTGCTTGATCTGGGCGAAGGGCCCGGGACCGCGCTCGGCCTTCCGCTTGGCCTTGGCCTCGCGCTGCTCCTGCTTGGCCTTGGCCTTGGCGGCCTTGGGATCGGCAGCGGAGGCGCCCTTGCTGCGGGAGGGAGTGCGATCAGACACGGATGGTTCCTCGTGGTCGGGATGCTGCGGGTGGCCGCCCGGTCGAGACGCTGGTGGGCGAGGGGCGGCGGAGCGGGGCCAGTCTAGCGGCTGAGGGAGGCGGCAAGGGCCCGCCCGACGCGATGCGTCGGCGGGCCCTTGCCGGACCGACGGTGCGCTGCAGGCACCGGCAGCTCGGACTCAGCGGCCGAGCTTGGCCATGAGGGTCGAGGCCTCCTGCGCGGCGGAGCCCTCATCGGTGATGTGGGCCAGGTGCTCGGGGATCTCGCGGTCGAGCTTCTTCATGGCCCGGGCCCACAGGCGCCCGGAGCGGTAGGAGGAGCGGACCATGGGCCCGGCCATGACGCCCAGGAAGCCGATCTCCTCGGCCATCTCGCTGTACTCCACGAACTGCTCGGGCTTGACCCAGCGGTCAATCGGGTGGAAGAGCTTGGACGGGCGGAGGTACTGCGTGAGGGTGATGATGTCGCAGCCGGAGTCGCGCAGGTCGCACAGCGCCTCGTAGATCTCCTCGTCCGTCTCGCCCATGCCCAGGATCAGGTTGGACTTGGTGATCAGGTCCTGGTCCTTGGCGAAGTTCAGGACCTCGAGGGAGCGCTCGTAGGTGAAGGCCGGGCGGATCTTCTTGAAGATGCGCGGCACGGTCTCCAGGTTGTGGGCGAAGACCTCCGGCTGGGCGTCGACGACCTCCTGCAGGGACTCGGGGCGGCCCTTGAAGTCGGGGATCAGGATCTCCATGCCGGTGTTCGGGGAGATCTCGTGCACGGCGCGGATGGTCTCCGCGTAGAGCCACGACGCGCCGTCCTCCTGGTCATCGCGGGCCACGCCGGTGACGGTCGCGTAGCGCAGGTCGAGGTCGCGGATGGACTCCGCGACCTTGCGGGGCTCCTCCGGGTCCAGGGGCTCGGGACGGCCGGTGGAGATGTCGCAGAAGTCGCAGCGACGGGTGCACACCGAGCCGCCGATGAGGAACGAGGCCTCGCGGTCCTCCCAGCACTCGTAGATGTTGGGGCAGCCGGCCTCCTCGCACACCGTGTGCAGGCCCTGGCTGCGGGCCATGGACTTCAGCTTGGTGTACTCCGGACCGGTGCGCGCGGTGTTCTTGAGCCAGTCCGGCTTCTTCTCGACCGGGACCTCGGCATTGCGGGCTTCGACGCGCAGCAGGCGGCGGCCTTCGGGGGCGATGGTCATCGGCGTTCTCCTCGTCTGTTGTCCTGGGTGAGGACCGGGTCAGTCTGTCGGTGCTCGGACCGCGCGGTGGCGCGGGCTGATGCGTCTCAGGCCGCGCTCGCGGCGGGCCAGGGCAGGGGTGCGGCGTCTGCGGGGATCTCGGAGACCTCGCACAGATCGGCCTCGCGGAGGATCAGCTCGTCGATCACGAGGTCCTTGACCTCCGACGGCGTCACGGTCCGGCCGAGCTCGCGGCTGATCGTGGTCACGCCGGCGTCCGAGATCCCGCACGGGATGATGCTGCGGAACGCCTCGAGGTCGTTGCTGCAGTTGATCGCGATGCCGTGCATGGTGGTGCGCTTGGAGACCTGCACGCCGATCGCCGAGATCTTGCGATCGCCGCCGCGCTCGTCGGCGAGGATCCAGGCTCCGGAGCGGCCCTCGACCGTGACGGCCTCCAGCCCGAGCCGTCGCAGCACGGACAGCACGAGCTGCTCCATGTTCCGCACGAACTTCACGACGTCGATCGGGGTGGTCAGCTTCATGATCGGGTAGACCACGAGCATCCCGGGGCCGTGCCAGGTGATCTTGCCTCCGCGGCCGATCTCGACCACTTCGGTCCCATCCGTGGGGTACTCCTCGGCGGCGGCTCGCCGACCTGCCGTGTAGACCGGCTCGTGCTCGCACAGCAGGACCGTGTTGGCCCGGGTGCCCGCGACGACGTCGCCGTGGACGATCCGCTGCAGCTCCAGCGCGGGTCGGTACGGAACCAGGTCCGGAGCCATGCCGAGAGACTCGATGGAAAGGGACATGTCACCAGGGTACGCCTGGTGCTCGGATGTGGATAACTCGAGACGTCCTTTCGCTGACAGCATGCTGGGCGCATGGATGAGAACCAGACGGGCACCGCTCAGGACCACGATCCGTTCCGGGAGCTTCTGCGCTTCGATGGCCCGTGGGCGCCGGCCGGCGGGCAGCGGCTCACGCACCTGCAGACCGGAGAGTCCTTCGGACGGCTCGCGCTTGCGGACGCGCACGACGCCTCTGACTGGGCCGAGCTCGTGGACGCACTTGCAGACCTGGACAGCGAGCGGCTCGTGCTCCCGCGGGCGGTGATCGACGACGGCACCGCCGTGCTCTACTCCGGGCCCGACGACCTCGGTGAATCCTTTGCGAGCCTGCTGGAGGCTTCTGGGATGGTCGAGCAGGATGAGACCGTGCGCATGGCAGCCGATCTCGCCCTCGCCCTGCGGCAGCTGCACTCCTCCGGCGCAGTGCTCGGGCGTCTGCGGCTGCAGGACGTGCTCAGGTCCGGTGACGGAGGGTGGGCGCTGCTGGTCTCTCCGTCCTCCGGCGCCCACACGGCGGCTGGGGCTGAGTTGGCGCGGCTCAGCCGCGCCGACGTGGTCCTGCTCGCCTCGGCCGCTGTCACGGTGCTCACCGGGCGACGCCCCAGCGCTGCGCGCACTCGTGCGCCGCTGCGCAGCACCCACCCGCTGCTCGATCCGGAAGCCGCCGACGCCCTGGACCTCGTGCTCGACCGGGCGGCGCAGCAGGAGGGGGAGGGCTCAGCCGGGACGGGGGAGCGCGCCGGGCCGACGGCTCGTGCCGGTACCGGGATGGCCACCGGCTCAGGGATGCTCACGGCCTCGGAGCTGGAGCTGCTGCTGCGGCCTGCAGCGTCGTGCTCGGCGGGGTTCGAGGCGACGGAGGCCGAGGCGACAGGGGATGAGCCAGCGCGCTCCGGCCCCACAGGGGCTGGGCCTGCCGACGTGACGCGGATGGGCCGGCCCGCTGTCGAAGGACCGATTGCGGCGAAGGGCGCGGGCGACTTCGCCCCTCTGTCCGCAGATGAAGCCGAGCCCCTCCCGGAAGGACAGGAGCGCGATGATCCCACCGTCCGGCTGCTGCGTGCCGAGGCACGTGAGCCGGAGAGATGGCGGCGCAGCGCTCGAAGTCTCCGAGGAAGCACTCGACGAGGTGACGGCGGTGCCCAGCACACCGGCGGTGGCGGGGAGCAGGGCAGGGGCGGCGGGCCTCAGCTCGTGAGCAGCGATCGTGCGGACCGGGGCAGGGCTCGTCCGGCCCGAGGTCGTGCGCGTCCGTCAGCCGCCGCGTCTGAGGAATCGCGACGCCCGCGTCGCGTGCTCGCTGGAGCGGCCGCGGTCGTGATCGGTGCCGCTGCCCTGGCCGGGTGGCAGGTCGTCACCGGGCCGCCAGACGAGATCCCCAGCGCCGTCGGCTCGGCCGAGCAGGTTCCGGGCGCTGCTGTCGGAGACCAGCCGGCTGCCGGTGGCGATGACCCGACGCAGGCAGCACCGGGGGAGTCCGTCTCGTCCGAGACCGGAGCGGCGACCGAGCCGGAAGCTGTGAGCGCTCAGCACAGTCCGGAGTACGCCGCGGCCGCGCTGATCGCCTTGCGCGCCGATGCGCTGCGCACGGGAGATCGCGACCTGCTGGAATCGGTCTACCTCCCGGAAGCGGCCGATCTGGCCGATGACCTGGAGACCCTGGACCAGGCGAGATCGTCGGGAGCGTTCGAGGACCTGCAGATGGCGCTCGCCGATGCGCAGCCGTCGGCCTCGGACCCGAGCGCCGCCCGCGCCGAAGCCAGTCCACCCGAGCGAACCGCCACGGTCACCGGCACGGTGGAGGCCACGGGCAGCGGCCTGGATCCGGAGGCCGCCGGTGAGGCCACGCTGCGCCAGGACGTGAGCATCGAGATGGTGGCAGGCGACGACGGCGCCTGGCGCCTCCTCGACGTCACGCCGATGTGAGCCGGAGATGCCGGAGGCCCGAGATCGCCTCGAGCCGGAGGTGGCGGCGACCCGGTGATGACGGCGAGCCGGGACCGATCTGCTCGGTCCCGGCTCACGGGTGCACTGCTCAGCGGGGCTCGTGTGCCCGCGTGCGGCTCACCAGAGGACGGCGATCACCATGTTGATCAGGGCCGAGCCGCCCACGCCGTGGGCGATGCCGGTCGAGACCGGCTCGCCCTTGGCGATCTTCCGGCGACCGATCAGGGCCGCGGCGAAGACCGCGATGGCGATGATCAGCTTGATGGTGAGCTTGAGGTGGTTCACGGGGCCGTCCCCCATCTCGAGCAGCCCCATCAGGAGCAGACCGGAGACGAGCATGGCCACGGACGACCAGAACTGCCAGCCGGTCACCGTCGGCTTGCGGAACGTGGCGATCCAGGTGCCGATGATCACGGCGGCGCCGAAGAGATGGACGAGGACCAGGAGGGAGTACACGAATGCCATGGAATCCACACTAACCGCAGTTTGACGACACCCTGTCACCGATTCCTCGAGGCAGCCGGTGATCTCAGCCACCCGTCGCGATGCGGGAAGGCCCCGCACCGTGGGACGGTGCGGGGCCTTGCAGGAGACGCTCGCTCGACGCGCTGCCGAGCGGGGGCGGACTCAGCTCACAGGCCGAGCGAGCCCTCGAAGCGGCCCTCCTCCAGGCGGGCCTTGAGACCCTGGAGGAAGCGGCCGGCGTCGGCGCCGTCCACGATGCGGTGGTCGTAGGTCAGCGACAGGTAGCACATGTGGCGGATGGCCACGACGTCGTTGCCGTCGGCGTCCTGGATGACCATGGGGCGCTTCACGATCGTGCCCGTGCCCAGGATGGCGACCTGGGGCTGGTTGATGATCGGGGTGTCGAACAGCGCGCCGAAGGAGCCCAGGTTCGTGATCGTGAAGGTGCCGCCGGTCAGGTCGTCAGGGCTGAGCGAGCCGTCGCGACCGCGGGAGCCGAGGTCGGCGATGTTCTGGGCCAGGCCCGGAAGCTGCATGTCGCCAGCCTCCTTGATGACCGGGACCAGCAGACCGCGCGGGGTGTCCACGGCGATCGCCAGGTTCTCGGAGCCGTTGTAGACGATCTCCTTCTCGTCCTCCTTGAACGTGGCGTTCAGGGCCGGGTTGGCCTTGAGCCCCTCGGCCACGGCCTGGGCGAAGAAGGGGAGGTAGGTCAGCTTGGCACCGTGCTTCTCCTGGAACGGGGCCTTGGCCTTGTTCCGCAGAGCGGCCACGCGGGTCATGTCGACCTCGGTGACCTGCGTCAGCTGAGCGGACTCCTGCAGCGACTCGCGCATGCGCTTGGCGATCGTCATGCGGATGCGCGGTGCCTTCTCCGTGGTGCCGCGCTTGTCCGAGACGGGCTGGATGGTGGTCGGCTCGCCGTTGTCGGCGATCTGCGCACCACCCTGCTGGGCCGAGCCGGAGGAGGCCGGGGCCTGGGCACCCGACTCCGCAGCGGCCAGAACGTCCTGCTTGCGGATGCGACCACCCACGCCGGTGCCCTTCACGGAGGCGAGGTCCACGCCCTTCTCGCGTGCGAGCTTGCGCACGAGCGGGGTGACGTAGCCGGAGGCCTCACCGGAGCCGGAGGCCTCGCCGGAGCCGGAGGCCGCGGAGGATTCCTGCTTCGGAGCCTTCTGCTGCGCGGACTCGGTCTTGGCGGCCTGCGCCTTCTCGGACCTCTGGTCCTGAGCGGACTTCTCGTCCTTCTTGGCCTCGCCGGAGGTCTTGTCCTCGGCGGCCTTGTCGGTGGCCTCGGGGGTCGACGACGACGTCGCGGCGTCCTCGATCTCCTCGGCGGACTTCTCCTCGCTCTTGCCCTGATCGGAGGAGTCATCCGAGGAGGCGGAGGACTCGGCGGCGTCTGCGTCGCCGATCACGGCCAGGACCTGGCCGACCTCGGCGTCCTCGTCCTCCTGGACGCGGATCTCGAGCAGGGTGCCGGCCACCGGGGAGGGGACCTCGGTGTCGACCTTGTCGGTGGAGACCTCGAGGAGGGGCTCGTCGACGGAGATCTCCTCGCCGATCTCCTTGAGCCAGCGGGTCACGGTGCCCTCGGTCACGGACTCGCCCAGGGCGGGCAGGGTGACCTCGGTGCCGGAGCCGCCGGAGGACTTCTTGGCCTCGGCCTTCGGAGCCTCCTCGGCGGGCTTCTCCTCGGACTTCTCCTCAGCCTTCGGCTCCTCCTTCTCGGCGGAGTCATCCGCGGAGTCGCTGGAGTCGTCGGAGGACTCGGCGGCGTCTGCGTCGCCGATCACGGCCAGGACCTGGCCGACCTCGGCGTCCTCGTCCTCCTGGACGCGGATCTCGAGCAGGGTGCCGGCCACCGGGGAGGGGACCTCGGTGTCGACCTTGTCGGTGGAGACCTCGAGGAGGGGCTCGTCGACGGAGATCTCCTCGCCGATCTCCTTGAGCCAGCGGGTCACGGTGCCCTCGGTCACGGACTCGCCCAGGGCGGGCAGGGTGACCTCGGTGCCGGAGCCGCCGGAGGACTTCTTGGCCTCGGCCTTCGGAGCCTCCTCGGCGGGCTTCTCCTCGGACTTCTCCTCAGCCTTCGGCTCCTCCTTCTCGGCGGAGTCATCCGCGGAGTCGCTGGAGTCGTCGGAGCTGCCGGAGCCGGAGCCGTCGCCGATGACGACCAGCGGAGCGCCGACCTCGACGTCCTCGTCCTCCTGGACCAGGATCTCCTCGATCACACCGGCGACCGGGGAGGGGACCTCGGTGTCCACCTTGTCGGTCGAGATCTCGACGATGGCCTCGTCGACGGCCACCTCGTCGCCGACCTCCTTGAGCCAGCGGGTCACGGTGCCTTCGGTGACGGACTCACCGAGTGCAGGAAGGTTCACGGTTTCAGACATGTTCAGATTCTCTTTCTGACGTCAGGTCGATGCAGTGCTGGTGATCGGCCGGCGACGCTGTCAGCAGCGTCGCCGGCCGAGGTGGCCTGATCAGCCGTGCAGCGGGATGCCCGCCAGGCCCATGGCGGCCTCGCCGAGGGCCTCGTTCTGGGTGGGGTGCGCGTGGACGAACTGCGCGACGTCCTCCGGGTAGGCCTCCCAGTTGACGATGAGCTGGCCCTCGCCGATCTGCTCCGAGATGCGCTTGCCGATCGCGTGGAAGCCGACGATCGGGCCGTCCTTCTCGCGGACCAGCTTGATGATGCCGCCGGTGCCCAGGATCGAGGACTTGCCGTTGCCGAGCAGGTTGTACTCGAAGGTCTCGATGTTCTCCTTGCCGAACTTCTCCTCGGCCTTGGGCTGGGTGTAGCCCACCGACGAGATCTCCGGCTCGGTGAAGGTGACCTTGGGGACGTTGATGTCCTCGACGGGGATCGGGTTCAGGCCCGCGATCTCCTCGGCCACGAAGCGGCCCTGCTGGTAGCCGCGGTGGGCCAGCTGCACGCCCGGGACGATGTCGCCGATCGCGTAGATGTTGCCCACGCCGGTGTGCAGGCGCTCGTTCGGGGTGACGAAGCCGCGGTCCATGGGGATCCCGAGGTCCTCGTAGCCCATGTCCTCGGTGCGCGGGGCGCGGCCCACGGCGACCAGGACGACGTCGGCCTCGAAGACCTTGCCGTCGGCGAGGGTGACCTTGGCGCCGTTGTCGTCCTGCTCGACCTTCTCGAAGAAGGTGCCCAGGTTGGTCTTGATGCCCTTCTTCTTGAACTCCTTCTCGAGGTTCTTGATGATGGCGGGGTCCTCGTTGGGGACCAGGTGATCCAGGCCCTCGATGACGGTGACGTCCACGCCGAAGGAGTTCCACATGGAGGCGAACTCGGAGCCGATGACGCCGCCGCCCAGCACGATCGCGGACTTGGGGGTCCAGTCGATCTCGAGGGCCTCGGTGGAGGTCATGACCCGATCGCGGATCTCGATGCCCATGGTCTTCGAGTAGGAGCCCGAGGCCAGGATGATGTGCTTGCCGGTGTAGGTGGTGCCGTCGACGTCGATGGTGTTCTCACCGGTGAGCTTGCCGAAGCCGTCCACGACGGTGACCTTCTTGGACTTCATGAGTCCCTGCAGGCCCTTGTACTTGCCGGCGACGATGCTGTCCTTGTACTCGCGCACCTTGGCCATGTCCACGGAGACCTCGCCGATGCTCACGCCGTACTTCTCCGAGTTCTGGGCCTCGGTGGCCAGCTCGGCCGAGTGCAGGTACGCCTTGGTGGGGATGCAGCCCCAGTGCAGGCAGGTGCCGCCCAGCTTGGACTTCTCGATCAGCGCGACGCTGAAGCCCAGCTGGACTCCGCGAAGAGCTGCGGCGTAGCCAGCGGAGCCTCCGCCGAGCACCAGGATGTCGAATTCGTTGTCTGCCACGGATGACGCTCCCTTGCGATCTGTTCCACGTGCGCCCGGCGTCGTCGCCGTGCGTGCCCCTGACATGCCGTGCAGAGGCCTCAGTTCTGTTCGTCAGTCTAGCCCCGTCGCACGCGCGCGCCATGCGGGTGACGACCGTGCCGCACGGCCTGCCCGGAGGCCGGCCGTGCGGCACTGCTCACACCGCGAGCGTGCTCGAGTCTGCTCAGACCGGTCGTCCGGCCACGAGCTCGAGGGTCCGGAACAGGGTCAGCAGGCCCATGCCCGTGCCCTGACGAGGGGTATAGCCCCACGGGGAGTCCTCGTTGAACGACGGTCCGGCGATGTCCAGGTGCGCCCAGGGGCCGGCAGGGCCCTCGGGGCGCAGGTCATCGGCCGAGTCGGTGTGCTCGGCGCCGCCGAACTCCTGCAGGAACAGCCCGGCCACCAGCATCCCGCCCTCGCGGTCGCCGATGTTCTTCAGATCGGCGACGTGCGAGTCCAGCGAGGCGCGCAGGTGATGCGGCAGCGGCATGGGCCACAGGGACTCGCCCGAGTCGACCGAGGCCGACAGCAGCGCCTCGACGGCATCGTCATCGCCCATGACTCCCGCGGTGCGCTTGCCGAGGGCGATCATCTGAGCACCCGTCAGCGTGGCGACGTCGATGAGCAGGCCCGGATCCTCCTCGCGGGCGGCGACGAGGCCGTCGGCCAGCACCATCCGGCCCTCGGCGTCGGTGTTCAGGACCTCGACGGTGCGCCCGCCGCGGATGCGCAGGACGTCGCCGGGGCGGGTGGCGGTGCCCGAGGGCATGTTCTCGGCCAGGCACAGCCAGCCCGTGGTGACCACGGGAAGCCCTGCCTCGGCGGCGGCCAGCACCGTGGCCAGCACGGTGGCGGCCCCTGACATGTCCGACTTCATGGTCATCATGGATGCCCCGGGCTTCAGCGACAGGCCGCCGGAGTCGAACGTGATGCCCTTGCCCACCAGCGCCACATGGTCGACGGGCTTGGCCGGCTCCCAGCCGATGCGCACCAGGCGCGGCGGGTGCGCCGCTCCCTGGCCCACGCCCATCAGGCCGCCGTAGCCGCCGGCGGCGAGCTCGTCCTCGGCAAGGACCTCGACCGAGAGCCGGCCCTTGGCCCCGGTGGAGGTCGCGGCCGCGAGATCGCGGGCCAGCTCGGCGAAGCTGTGCGGATACACCGTGTCCGGGGACAGATCGGTCAGTGTGCGCGACAGTGCTACGGCCCGCCCCAGGTTCTCCGCGCGGGTCAGAGCGGGAGCCAGCTCGTCCGCGGGAAGGCCCGCCGCGGCGATCGTGGCACGGCGCAGCGGGGAGTCGCTGGGCTTGCGGGTCGCGTGCTTCTGGGCGGTGAACGTGAAGGCGCCCAGCGCCGCGCCCTCGGCCACGGCGGCGGCCTCTGCCACGTCCTGGGCCGGCAGAGCGAACACGGCGTGCTCGCGACCGGTCAGGGCGCGTGCGGCCGCACCGGCGGCGCGGCGCAGCGACTCGGCGCGCGAGTCGGTCTCGCGGCCGTCGCCCAGCCCGCTCAGCACGATGACCGGCCAGGCCGAGCCCGACGGGGCCGGCAGGGTGCGGACCTCATCTGCGGCGCCGGAGACGCGCAGCGCCTCCGCCTGCAGCTGCAGATCGGCGGGAAGGCCCTTGGCCTCCAGCGGCATGGCCACGACGGGGCCATCGGGGGTCTTCTCCACGCCGAGCACCAGAGCGTCCGCGGACAGGGAGGACAGCTTCTTGGTGCTGCTGGTCAGGCTCAGCCCGCCCGGGGGGACGAGGTCGATGAGCGCGGGCGGGGTCTCGGCGCCGGGGCGTCGGCGGGCGGGAGAGCTGGAGGGGGTGCGGGCCATGGACTGTCCTCATTCCTGTGGAGGGTGATCTGCGCGCGGCGCGCGATCGGGGCGGGGATCGGTTCCTGCAGCGGTGCGCCTGGCCTGCCTCCGGGCGATATGCCCGGAGCGGGGCCGGAGCGTCCAGCCGCTGCGTCATGTGCTCGAGGGTAGCGGGCGCCTCGGACGGGGCACGGCGAATGGGCGCTGCTCCTCATGGGTGCGAGACTGGTGGCTCGGCCGTCGCACGGAATAGAACACGCCTGCGGGGCCGTTGCATCCTGCTGAAGCGCCCGTGCCCGTGGAGGGGCGCGGCGCACGGCACGTCGATGGAGGAGCAACTGTGGCTGATGCATCCGAGCTGTACATGGCGAACGGGAGCCTGCTCGATGACCCCCGGCTGCACGGCGCTCCCATGATCGTGGCCCTGTCCGGCTACGCCGATGCGGGGCACCTGGCCGAGCAGGTCCGCGAGACCCTGCTGGGGGGACTGCCCTCGGAGGTCCTGGCCAGGTTCGACTCCGACCAGCTGCACGACTACCGGGCCCGGCGCCCGCACGTGCGCTTCGTCCAGGACCACTTCGAGCGCATCGAGGGCCCGGAGCTGGCCCTGCACCTGGTGACGGACCCTCTGGGCCAGCACTTCACGGTGCTCTCCGGGCCGGAGCCGGATCTGCATTGGGAGCGCTTCCTGGACGCGGTCATGGACCTCGTGCAGCGCATGGAGACCTCGATCGTCACCGACGTCACGGGATTCCCCATGCCCGTTCCGCACACCCGACCCTTCCTGGTGACCCCGCACGGCTCGCGCACGGATCTGGTGGGCTCGGGCTTCTCCAAGCTGCCGATCATCGAGATGAGCTCCTCGGTCGCCCAGCAGCTCGAGATCCGCCTTGCCGAGGCCGGAATCGACCACGTGGGCTTCTCGGTGCACGTCCCGCAGTACATGGCCGAAGCCGTCCTGCCGCAGATCGCGGTGACCGCGTTCGAGCACTTCTCCGCGGCCACGGCCCTGACCCTGCCCACCGACGCCCTGCGCGACGACTCCCGCGATGCCCTGCAGCGCATCGAGGAGCAGGTGGCCGAGTCGCCGGAGATCCAGGCCGTGATCTCCCAGCTCGAGCAGCGCTACGACGAGGCCGTCGAGGGCGCGCAGCCGCGCTCCCTGCTGGCCGGAGACGCCGACGAGCTGCCCGATGCCGATGAGATCGGGGCGGCCGCCGAGGCCTTCCTGGCACAGCGCTCGGAGTCTGACGACCTGTGACGGGCGCTGCGTCTGGTCGTCCCCTCCCGCAGCGCGACTCGCGCACAGCCTTCCTCGTCATGGGGGTGGGCGTCTTCGCCTACATGATCGCCGTGGCGCAGCGGACGAGCTTCGGGGTGGCCTCGACCCAGGCCGCGGATCGCTTCGGCGCCGCGGCCTCCGAGCTGTCCCTGTTCACGATGCTGCAGGTCCTGATCTACGCCGGCATGCAGATCCCCGTCGGCGTGCTGGTCGATCGGCTGGGCAGCCGGCGGATGGTCGCCATCGGCGCCGGGCTGATGATCGTCGGACAGCTCATCCTGGCCGTGGCCGAGTCGATCAGCGTGGGCGTTCTGGCTCGCGTGTTCGTCGGCGCCGGCGATGCCATGACCTTCGTGTGCGTGCTGAAGATCGTCCCGGCGTGGTTCTCGCTGCGCTATTCGCCCATGGTCACCATGGCAGTCGGCGCGGTCGGCAACCTGGGCCAGCTGCTGTCGGTCGTGCCGTTCAGCCTGCTGCTCTCGGCGGCCGGATGGGTCCCGTCGTTCCTGTCGATGGCAGGACTGTCCGTGCTGACGCTGGTCCTCGTGCTGGCCTTCCTGCGCGACTCCCCGGAGGGCTCGGCCCGCAGCGAGCGGCCCACGACCCTGCGCAGGGTGCGCATCCAGGTGCAGCGCTGCCTGCGCGATCCCTCCATCGGACTCGCGTTCTGGCTGCACTTCACGATCCAGTTCACCGGCAACGTCTTCGGACTGATGTGGGGTTACCCCTATCTGCAGCACGCCCAGGGCCTGTCGATGGGGGAGGCGTCGTTCGTCATGACGTTCTTCGTGCTGGCCAACATCGTCGTGGGCCTCGTGCTCGGCGGGATCGTCTCGCGTGCGCCCGATCGCCGGATGCGCCTGTCCTTCACCATCATCGGACTGGGTGCGACCGCGTGGCTCGTGCTGCTGCTGTGGCCCGGGCATGCGCCGTTCCTGGTGGTGGTCGCGGCGGTCGTGCTGATCGCGATCTCGCTGCCGGCCTCCATGCTCGCCTTCAACGTGATCCAGTCGTTCATCCCCGTGCGCCGGGCCGGCACCGCCACCGGGATCGCGAATGTCGGCGGCTTCGTGGCGGCCCTGATCGCGATCTTCCTCATCGGTGCCGCGCTGGATCTGCAGCTGGCGCTGGGGATCACCGACGAGCTGTACTCGCCGGCGTCGTTCCGAGTGGCCATGGCCACGCAGCTGCTGGTGACGGCCGGGGGCTCGGCCTTCTGCCTGCTGTTCACCCGCCGGGTCCGCAGCAAGTACGGCGCCAGCGCGGTCTGAGGGCTCCACAGCCTCCGTCTGCGCAGCCGCGCGGGGCGGGATCTCCACGGTCGTCGGCTTCCGGACCCGGTGGCCGGCCCCGACGGCGACGCTGGGCCCATGAGCACAGACGCCGCGCACAGCGATCCCACTCCCTCCTCCCGCGCCGACTCCGGGCAGGACGTCGGCCGCGACCCGTTCACGCCCGTGGCGCGCACCGCCGCGGACATCCTCGCGATCATGCCGCACACGCTGGGGCAGTGGCCCAAGCGCTCGGCGGTGCTGCTGACCTCGACCGATTCGGAGCCCGGCCCGTGCCTGCGCGTGGACCTGCCCGAGGAGCGGGTGCTCGCCGATGAGCTCACGCTGCTCGAGTGGATCGCCGAGCTGTGCCGCCTGCTGGAGCACGATCCGGTGGGCGACCGCCTCTACCTGGCACTGTTCACCGACGGGTCCTCCCTGGACGCGCGGCAGTGTGAGCAGGTCGTCGACGCCGTGGGGGAGGCCGCGGCCCTGTCCGGGCACAGCATCGCCGGGTGCTGGGAGGTGGGGCCGCGGCAGTGGTTCGATCTGGAGGACTCCGAGCCCCGGATCGGCCGCGACGTGCAGGAGATCCGCTCGAGCGCGGTGTGGACGGCGCTGGTGGTCACCGGAAGCACGGTCGACGAGCCGGCCCCGGCTCGGTCCGTCCGCGCCGAGCCGGAGCGCAGCGAGCTGCGGGTAGAGGACTGCCGGGGCCTGGTCCGAGAGTTCCAGCGGCGATGGAGCCTGCGCCGCGGCGCGGCCGGACCCGGTGCCGCCCAGTGCCTCCACCGCGACGTCGGACCCCAGGTGGCCGACTCCCTGGAGGCCTGGCAGCGCCTGCTCGATGAGCGCTCCCCGGGCACGGCCGCCGAACGGGCCTCGGCGCTGGATTCGGCCGCGCAGGCGCAGCTGCTGGTCTGCCTGGCGGATCCGCTGGGATCGGACGCGCTCGCGGTGTCCGTGCTCACCGGCCAGCACGGACGCGCCCTGAGGGCCTGGTGGCAGCTGCAGGCCATGGTGCACGGGTCGAGCCACGGCGAGGACTTCGGCTGGATGATCGAGGTGCTCAAGGGCCAGTGGGACGGGACGCCCGACTGGGAGCGGGTCGAGCAGTGCGAGGGCGTGCTCGAGCTGCTGCTGGACCTGCTGCACGGCGCCGCTGAAGCGGGGCCCGGATCGCCGGCCGGTGCCGATGCCGAGGCCTGGCTGTGGGTGGCCACCGCGCATCTGGAGCGCTTTCGCGCCCGGGGGACGCGGGCGACCCAGTGGCTCGAGCTGGCTGCGGAGGCCGTGCCGGGGCACCTGGGCGTGGCACGACTGCGCGCTCTGGGCACCCAGCATCCGCTGCCCAGCTGGGCGGGAGATCCGCAGCGCAGCTGGCATCGTCGCAGCTGAGCCCCGAGGTCCTGCCGGTGTTCGGACGAAAGCCGTGGGGCGCGCTCCAGCGATGTCAGAAAAAAGATCTGCGACATCCGCGATTCACGGAACAAAAGGCAGCGACCTCTGGTTGGATCCCACGGTAGGCCCTTCAGGATCCTTGGCAGCGCGTGTGTGTGTGCGAGCCGAGGGCTTGACAGGGTCATAGGCGTTCTGACGGTGAGTCGGGCGCTTCGTCTAGTGAGGAAAGGTCAACATTGTCCCCTGCTGCCCAGAACAAGTCGGCTGCCGCTGCGAGCGCGAGCGACCCCGCTGAGGTCGACACCGCGGGTGCGGAGTCCACGGGCGCAGCCCCGGCCAAGTCCGCCGCCAAGAAGACGACTGCGGCCAAGAAGACCACCGCCGCGCGCAAGACCACCTCGTCCGCGGCGAAGTCGAGCGCCGCCAAGTCCACGGCCTCCAAGTCGGCTGCCTCCAAGTCGACCGCGTCCCGCTCCACGGCCACCAAGGCCTCGGTTCCGGAGACCGGTGCTGAGGCGGAGGCCAAGACCGAGTCGCTGGAGGAGGCTGAGAAGGCCCCGGCCAAGAAGACTCCGGCCAAGAAGACCGCCGCCAAGAAGCCCACCACGCGCAAGACGGCGGCCAAGGCCGCCGAGTCCGACGAGACCGCCGCCAAGGCCGCGCCCAAGACCACCCGCCGCAAGGCGGCCCAGGCCGAGCCGGAGGACAGCGCGGACGAGTACGAGGACGCCTCGGGAGAGGACCTCGACTCGGCCGATGAGGCCGATGACTCCGCGGAGGAGGGCGAGGACGTCGTCGTCCAGGGCGACGACGCCGAGAAGGCCCGCTCCGGCACCGAGGTCATCGCCAAGCCCACGGGCAAGGAGACCGAGTCCAAGTCGGACAAGGTCCGCGGCTTCGTGCTGTCCAACAACGACGATGACGACGCCCCCGCGCAGCAGGTTGTCTCCGCGGGCGCGACCGCCGATCCCGTCAAGGACTACCTGAAGCAGATCGGCAAGGTCGCGCTGCTCAACGCCGAGCAGGAGGTCGATCTCGCCCTGCGGATCGAGGCCGGCCTGTTCGCCGAGCACAAGTACAAGGGTGAGGAAGCGGACAAGCTGTCCAAGGAGGACCGCAAGGCCCTGCGCTGGGTCATCCACGACGGCAAGCGCGCCAAGAACCACCTGCTCGAGGCCAACCTGCGCCTCGTCGTCTCCCTGGCCAAGCGCTACACGGGCCGCGGCATGCTCTTCCTGGATCTCATCCAGGAGGGCAACCTGGGCCTGATCCGCGCCGTCGAGAAGTTCGACTACACCAAGGGCTTCAAGTTCTCGACCTACGCCACCTGGTGGATCCGCCAGGCGATCACCCGCGCCATGGCCGATCAGGCCCGCACCATCCGCATCCCGGTGCACATGGTCGAGGTCATCAACAAGCTGGCCCGCGTCCAGCGCCAGATGCTCCAGGACCTGGGCCGCGAGCCCACCCCGGAGGAGCTGGCCAAGGAGCTGGACATGACGCCGGAGAAGGTCGTCGAGGTCCAGAAGTACGGCCGCGAGCCTATCTCCCTGCACACCCCGCTGGGCGAGGACGGCGATTCCGAGTTCGGAGACCTGATCGAGGACTCCGAGGCCGTCGTGCCCGCCGACGCCGTGAGCTTCACGCTGCTGCAGGAGCAGCTGCACTCGGTGCTCGACACACTCTCCGAGCGGGAGGCAGGGGTGGTCGCCATGCGCTTCGGGCTCACCGACGGCCAGCCCAAGACCCTGGACGAGATCGGCAAGGTCTACGGCGTGACCCGCGAGCGGATCCGCCAGATAGAGTCCAAGACCATGTCCAAGCTGCGCCACCCCTCGCGCTCGCAGGTCCTGCGCGACTACCTGGACTGATCCTCCTGCGCTGAGCGCGCAGCGTCCTTCCGACGGCCCTCCCTCCGGCTGCCCCAGCGGCGGCGGAGAGGGGGCCGTCGTCGTATTCCCCGGGCGCTGCACCGTCGGAGGCCGCCCGTAGGATCCGCAGCACCGAGAGAACACCTCAGGTGAGGAGCGGCCATGCGCCGAAGCATCGTCAACGATCCCGATCAGCTGGTGCCGCAGGCCCTCGAGGGCCTCGTGCTCAGCCACCCGCAGCTGCTGGAGCTGGAGGCCGAGCACCGCTACGTGCGCCGCCGCGAGCCCGCTCAGGACAAGGTCGGACTGGTCTCCGGCGGGGGCTCCGGACACGAGCCGCTGCACGCCGGGATGGTCGGGCGCGGCATGCTGGACGTGGCCGTTGCGGGCGCCGTGTTCACGAGCCCCACCGCGCTGCAGGTCCTGGAGGCCACGCGCGCAGCCGATTCGGGCCGCGGCGTCGTCCAGATCGTCAAGAACTACACCGGCGACGTCCTGAACTTCCGGATCGCGGACGAGATCACCGGCGACGATGACATCGAGACCGAGATCGTGCTGGTCGACGACGACCTGGCCACCGACTCCCCGGACGGCGGACCGGGCCGCCGGGGGACCGCCGCCACCCTGATCGTGGAGAAGCTGTGCGGGGCCGCAGCCGAGCAGGGAGCCGAGCTGAGCGAGGTCGCCGAGATCGGCCGCCGCGCCGCAGCCTCGGCGCGGACCATGAGCCTGGCGCTGTCCGCGGGCACCCCGCCGGCGGACGGGCGCCCCCAGTTCGAGCTCGAGGACCACGAGGTCGAGCTCGGCGTCGGCATCCACGGCGAGCGCGCGGCCCGCCGTGGCGAGCTCACCGACGCCGACGGGCTGACGGACCAGCTGCTCGACCCGCTGCTCGAGCAGCTGGGCCTGGAGCAGGGGCAGGAGCTGCTCGTGGTGGTCAACGGCCTCGGCTCGGCCACGCAGCTCGAGCTGAGCCTCGTGGCGCGAGCGGCGCACCATCGCCTCCGAGGCGAAGGACTGTCCGTCGGGCGCTGGCTCGTGGGCTCGTACGTCACGAGCCTGGACATGCACGGCGTGTCGATCACGCTGATGCCGCTGGATCCGCAGACCCGTCAGCTGTGGGACGCCCCCGTGCGCACCCCCGCCCTGACCTGGTGAGGAGCAGAAGATGACCGAGCAGGAGAGTTCCGGGACGGCTCAGGGCCTGGGCGAGGACTTCGGGCGCCGATTCGTGCAGGGCGTGCAGCGGCTGCTGGGCGAGAACGCCGAAGCCCTCGGCGAGCTGGACCGTCGAGCAGGCGACGGCGACTTCGGCACCAGCGTGCGCACCGCGCTGTCGCAGCTGGACAGGGAGACCGAGCAGGAGCAGCCGAGCACCTACCGGCAGTGGCTGAGCGCGCTGTATCGCGGCTGGCTCGCCGTGGGCGGCACCAGCGGTCCGCTGTTCGGCGTGTTCTTCCGAGAGCTGGCCAAGGCCGGTGAGGCGGACGGCACTCCGCAGGTGGAGGAGCTCGTTGAGGCCCTGGCTGCGGGGCAGGCGATCGTGCAGCGCTACGGCGAGGCCGAGGTCGGGGACAAGACGATGGTCGATGCCCTGGCTCCCGCAGTGGAGGCCATGCGCCGGAGCCTGCACGACGGCGAGCCTTCGCAGCACGTCCTCGAAGCCGGCGAGGCCGCTGCGGTCGAGGGCGCTCGCAGCAGTGCTGAGAGCCTCGCCCGACGCGGTCGAGCCAGCTATGTGGGAGAGGCTTCGCAGGGGGTGATCGACCCGGGCGCCGCGGCCATGGCACTGGTGCTGGGCGCGGCTCGTGCCGCCGCTGACGCCGGTCGGGGCGAGCAGCACCCGCGGGAGGTCGACACCGCCTGGCTCGTCTGAGGGACGGGCCTTTCCGGCGCAGACGCAGGGGGAGGGCCCTCTCCTGCGACACCGGGACGACGACCTAGTCTGAGCCCAGAACCCCGCCGCATCCGGAAGCCGCCCGCGCTGCGGGGGCACGAGATACAGGAGAGACCCATGACGCAGGAATCCACCCCCTCCGGATCGCCCATGGGCCTGAGCCAGGAGCCCGTGACCAGCCTCGAGGTCTTCGAGGCCCAGCAGGTCCCCACGCTGGTGCTGAAGGTCCACGGCCAGCTGATGGACCGGATGCCGGAGGTCTTCGACACCGCCTTCCGCGCGATCTTCCCGGCCATGGCGCAGCACGGGCTGACCCCCAGCGGACCGGCGTTCGCTCTGTACCACCGCGCCCCGGACGAGACCGCGGACTTCGAGGTCGGCATGCCCCTGACCGAGCCGAGCGAGTCCGTGATCGAGGCCGCGGACGGAGTGCGGCTGGAGCCGTCGTGGCTGCCGGGAGGACGAGCGGCGCGGATCTCCCACCTGGGCGGGTTCGACCAGCTGTCGACCGCCTGGGCCGGGTTCATGGGTCAGGTCGCCGTCGCCGGTGAGACCCCCGAGCTGCCGTTCTGGGAGGTCTACGTCACCGAACCGAGCCCGGAGATGGATCCGGTGGACCTGCGCACCGACCTGTTCACGCGGCTGGGCTGAGCCCGAGGCCTCCGGCACAGCCGAGGGCCCCGTTCACCGATCGGTGAACGGGGCCCTCGTGCCGGCTCATCGCCAGCGCTGCAGGGGATCCTGAGCGTTCAGGAGATGCGCT
Organism: Kocuria palustris; assembly: GCF_016907795.1. Taxonomy (NCBI): domain Bacteria; kingdom Bacillati; phylum Actinomycetota; class Actinomycetes; order Micrococcales; family Micrococcaceae; genus Kocuria; species Kocuria palustris. Next base: position 470,921 of record NZ_JAFBCR010000001.1, on the reverse strand, counting down.
CGGTCTCGTCCTGCCACTGGGCGGCCATGGGGCGCAGCTTGTCCTCGTTGGCACGGGCGTGGTGAGCGCAGAAGAGCAGCTCGCCGCCGGTGGACTCGAGGACCACACGGACGTAGGCCTGGGCGCCGCAGGCGTCGCAGCGGTGGGTGGCGTTCAGTTCTGGGGTCTCAAGCGTGGTGTTCACGATTCCTCCTCGTGCTCGGAGTCCGTCGGATCGTGAGATGTCCGCGACGGATTCGTCTGGTCCAGCATCGACGCTGGGCCGATACCGCGCATCCGATGCGCTCGGTCCTCCGAGGCAGGGGGTGCGGCGGTTCGGACTATAGAACCACGCCGAGCCCCCGGAAGCTTCCCAGCGGCACGCGATTTCGCCCACCGCGCATCCGGTGAGCGCCGCGTCACGGTGGGGACCCGTCGTCGATCGCAACGGCAGCGGCCCGCGCGGTGTCGCCGAGCCGGTCTAGAGTGGGGTCGCCCGTGCGCCGCCGGGCGGCCGCCCCACCCGCGGCCGCGGCCGGCAGCCGCAGGCACGATCGATGCCGTCGAACCGCAGGAGCTCTCCCGTCGTGACCCCCTCGACCTCCGAGTACAACGCCCGCCACCTCTCGGTGCTGGAGGGCCTGGAGGCTGTGCGAAAGCGCCCGGGCATGTACATCGGCTCGACCGACGGCCGCGGGCTCATGCACTGCCTCTGGGAGATCATCGACAACTCGGTGGACGAGGCCCTGGCCGGCTACGGCCAGCAGATCACGGTGGTGCTGCACAAGGACGGCTGCGTCGAGGTCCACGACGACGGCCGAGGCGTGCCCATCGACAAGGAGCCGCGCACCGGGCTGTCCGGCGTGGAGGTCGTGTTCACCAAGCTGCATGCCGGCGGCAAGTTCGGCGGCGGCTCCTACACGGCCTCCGGCGGTCTGCACGGCGTGGGCGCCTCGGTGGTCAACGCCCTGTCCTCGCGCCTGGACGTCCAGGTGGATCGCGGCGGGAAGACCTACCAGATGTCCTTCCGCCACGGGGAGCCCGGGCGCTTCGAGGACAAGGGCGCCCCGAGCCCCCAGGCGCCCTTCGAGCCGTTCGTCTCGGGATCCGAGCTCGACGTCGTCGGCAAGGCCAAGCGCGGCGTGACCGGGACCCGCGTGCGCTACTGGGCGGACAAGCAGATCTTCACCCCGGACGCCCAGTTCTCCTATGAGGAGCTGGTCCGCCGCGCCCGCACCACCGCCTTCCTGATCCCGGGGCTGCGCCTCACCGTGCGCGACGAGCGCCGCCTTCCGGGCACGGCCGGTGAGATGGGCTCCCACGAGGAGGTCTTCCAGCACGACGGCGGCATCTCCGAGTTCGCCGAGTTCCTGGCCTCGGACGAGTCCGTGACCGATGTCTGGCGCTTCCAGGGCGAGGGGACCTTCACCGAGACGGTGCCCGTGCTCGATGACTCCGGTCAGTCCCGGCTCAAGGACGTCGAGCGCACGTGCGAGGTCGACGTCGCCCTGCGGTGGGGGATCGGCTACGACACCGAGCTGCGCAGCTTCGTGAACATCATCGCCACGCCCAAGGGCGGCACGCACGTCAGCGGGTTCGAGCAGGCGCTGGTGAAGGTCTTCCGCAAGCAGATCGCCGCGAATGCGCGCAAGCTCAAGGCCGGCAACGACAAGATCGAGAAGGACGACATCATGGCCGGGCTCACGGCCGTGCTGACGGTGCGCCTGGCCGAGCCGCAGTTCGAGGGCCAGACCAAGGAGGTGCTGGGCACCCCGGCGGTGCGCCAGATCGTCTCCAAGGTCGTGGAGAAGGAGCTCACGGCGGCGCTGACCTCGGGCAAGCGGGAGCAGAAGAACCAGGCCGGGCAGGTCCTGGAGAAGGTCGTCGGTGAGATGAAGTCCCGCATCTCGGCTCGCCTGCACAAGGAGACGCAGCGGCGCAAGAACGCCCTGGAGACCTCGTCCATGCCCGCCAAGCTCGTCGAGTGCCGCTCGACCGATGTGCAGCGCTCCGAGGTCTTCATCGTGGAGGGCGACTCCGCGCTGGGCACCGCCCGCATGGCTCGTGACTCCGCCTACCAGGCGCTGTTCCCCATCCGCGGCAAGATCCTCAACGTCCAGAAGGCGTCGCTGCCGGACATGCTGGCCAACGCCGAGTGCGCGGCCCTGATCCAGGTCATCGGCGCAGGCTCGGGGCGCACGTTCGATCTCGACGCCGCCCGCTACGGCAAGGTCATCATGATGACCGACGCCGACGTGGACGGCGCCCACATCCGCACGCTGCTGCTGACGCTGTTCTACCGCTACATGCGCCCGCTCGTGGAGGCCGGCAAAGTCTACGCGGCCGTTCCCCCGCTGCACCGTGTGGAGATCATCAACCGCGGCTCGAAGGCCAACGAGATGGTCTACACCTACTCGGAGGCCGAGCTGCACCGCCTGCTGTCCCGCCTCGAGTCGGAGGGCCGCTCCTACAAGGAGCCGATCCAGCGCTACAAGGGCCTGGGGGAGATGGATGCCGATCAGCTGGCGGAGACCACCATGGACATCCGCCACCGGCTGCTGCGCCGGGTGACCATGAGCCAGGCCGAGGAGGCCGAGCGCGCCTTCGCGCTGCTGATGGGCTCGGAGGTGGCCCCGCGCCGGGACTTCATCATCGAGGGCGCCGCGCGACTGGATGCCGAGCAGATCGACGCCTGAGCACGACCGGCGGCCTGGCCGGGCCGCAGCCCGACCGGGCGAGCGCGGCTGCGCCCTCGGCTCGCCGCATGGCGGGGTCGGTCTGCAAGACCTCGCTGCCCAGATCGTGCAACGCCGTGCCTGCCGATGCTCCCGCGACCTACGCTGAAGCCACACCGACCCAGCCCAGCGCAGGAGCAGCCATGGACACGACCGGCCCCGCGACCACCCAGGACCCCCGCCCGATCACCGTCACCGTCACGGGTGCCGCCGGGCAGATCGGCTACGCCGCGCTGTTCCGCGCCTGTGCCGGGGACCTGTTCGGGCCGCAGCAGCCGGTGCGGCTGCGCCTGCTCGAGCTGCCGCAGGCGGCCCGGGCCGCCGAGGGCGTGGCCACGGAGCTCAGCGACTGCGCCTTCGATCTCCTGGCCTCCGTCGACGTGTTCGACGATCCCGTGCAGGCCTTCGACGGCAGCGAGCTCGGACTGCTGATCGGCGCCAGGCCGCGCAGCAAGGGCATGGAGCGCGCGGATCTGCTGGAGGCCAACGCCGGCATCTTCTCGGAGCAGGGGCGCGCGATCGCCGCGGGGGCGCAGGACAGCTTCCGCGCCGTCGTCGTGGGCAATCCTGCCAACACGAATGCGCTGATCGCCGCCTCCCATGCTCCTGAGGTGTCGGCCCAGCGCTTCACGGCCCTGACGCGGCTGGATCACCTGCGTGCCCAGGCCCAGCTGGCTCAGGCCTGCGACCGGGCGGCCGCCGACATCGACGGCGTCGCGATCTGGGGCAACCACTCCGCGACCCAGTTCGCGGACCTCTCGCGCGCCGTCGTCTCCGGCAGCCCTGCCGTCCAGGCTCTGGCGGATCGGGGTCTGGACCGGCAGTGGGTCGCCGAGACGTACATCCCGGCGGTGGCCAAGCGCGGCGCCGAGATCATCGAGGTGCGCGGCGGCTCGTCGGTGGGCTCGGCCGCCCATGCCCTGATCTCCCACGTCCGCCTGTGGAGCCAGGGCACCCCGGAGGGCTCGTGGACCTCCATGGCCGTGGCCTCGGACGGCTCCTACGGCGTCCCGGAGGGGATCGTCAGCTCCTTCCCCGTGACCTGCGCCGACGGGCAGTGGTCCATCGTGCCCGACTGGCAGATCGACGACTTCGCCCGCGAGCGCATCGACCGCTCGGTGGCCGAGCTGGTCGCAGAGCGCGATGCGGTGGCGGCAGCGGGACTGCTGGGTCCCCGCAGCTGAGCCGCGCCTGGACCCGCGCGCCGGGACGGCTGCGGCGCATGAGGAGTGCCGGAGCTGCCACGGCGATGGCGCGCCTGGGTCGACCGACGATGCCCTGACCTGGGACGGCGCGGGTGTGAGCGACGAGACAGCCTCAGAGCCCGGCTCGCGGACCGCTCGAACCATCGGCGAGCCTAGGCTGTGGAGCATCTGAGGCGAGGCCCGTCTCCGCCCGGCGCTCCGCCGGCAGGGCCCCGCGAGGAGTCGCATGGACATCGTCGAGATCGCTCGGTGGCAGTTCGGGATCACCACGGTCTACCACTTCATGATGGTCCCGCTGACGCTGGGACTCGGCGCCGTCGTGGTGTGGTTCAACCTGCAGTGGGTGCGCAGGCGCCGCCCGGAGGACCTGCGGCTGACCAAGTTCTGGGGCAAGCTCTTCCTGATCAACTTCATCATGGGCGTGGCCACGGGCCTGGTCCAGGAGTTCCAGTTCGGGATGGCCTGGTCGGAGTACTCGCGCTTCGTGGGCGATGTCTTCGGCGCCCCGCTGGCCATGGAGGGACTGCTCGCGTTCTTCGTGGAGTCCACGTTCCTGGGCCTGTGGATCTTCGGCTGGGACAAGCTGCGCCCGGCGGTCCACGCGGCCTGCCTCGCCATGGCGGTGATCGCCTCGTGGCTCTCGGCGTTCTTCATCATCGTGGCCAACTCGTGGATGCAGCATCCGGTCGGCTACGAGATCATCGACGGCCGCCCCATCCTGAATGACATCGGCGCCGTGCTGACGAACTCGACAGCGGTGGTGGCGATCATCCACACCCTGTTCGGGGCGATCGCCGTGGCCGGGTCCTTCCTGCTGGGCATCGCCTGGTACAAGCTGTGGCGCCGCCGGGCGGACGGCCTCGACACCGTGGATGCCGACGGCGTCGTCGTCGTGGGGGAGCTGCCCACCGGGGGACGCGACCGCACCGACTACCGGGTGTGGTGGCGCTCGCTGCGCGTGGGGATCCTCATCGGGATCATCGGCTTCCTGGGCACGGCGTTCTCCGGACATGCGCAGGCGCAGCTGATGATCCACCAGCAGCCCCTGAAGATGGCCTCCGCGGAAGCGGCCTGCCACGACGGCACCGCGTTCTCGGTGCTCACGATCGGCTCGCCGGGCGACGCGTCCTGCGACAACGCGCACACCCTCCTGGAAGTGCCCGGCCTGCTGTCCTTCCTGGCCTACAACAACTTCACGACCGACGTGGCGGGGCTGAACACGCTGCAGCCCGAGTACGAGCAGGAGTACGGCACGAACCTGGCCGACGACGAGCTCTACGGCGACCGAGCCGGTGAGCAGATCGAGTACCAGCCCCTCATGGAGGTCACCTACTGGGGCTTCCGCCTGATGATCACCTTCGGCGGTCTGGCGGCCGTGGCCTGCGCCGGTGCCTGGTGGCTCACGCGCAAGGGCACGGTGCCCCTGTCGAAGGGGCTGATGGGCCTGGGCGTCGTGGGCATCCTGGCCCCGTTCGGGGCCAATGTGGCGGGCTGGGTCTTCACGGAGATGGGCCGGCAGCCCTTCGTCGTAGCACCCAATCCGGACCTGCCGCTGGATCAGCGGATCTTCATGTTCACCGAAGCCGCGGTCTCGCCGAACGTCACGGCCGGGGAGCTGCTGTTCTCGCTGGGCAGCCTCCTGCTGCTGTACGGGGTGCTCATGGTCGTGGAGGTCGCGCTGATCGCCAAGTACGTGCGCACCGGCGTGGTCGCGGCCATGCCCGAGCTGGTCGAGCACGAGGACCACGACGACGGCTCCCGGGACGACGTCCTGGCCTTCGCCTACTGAGGAGACGAGAGATGTTCGAGCAGTTCGCGGGACAGCCGGGCCTGGCCACGGCGTGGTTCCTCGTCATCGGCTTCTTCTGGATCGGCTACGTGGTCCTGGACGGCTTCGATCTGGGCGTCGGCATGCTCATGGGGCGGATCTTTGCCCGTGACGACCGGGAGCAGCGCGTGCTGCTCAACACGATCGGGCCGGTGTGGGACGGCAACGAGGTCTGGCTGGTCACCGCCGCAGCGGCCACCTTCGCCGCCTTCCCGCACTGGTACGCGGCCCTGTTCTCCGGGCTCTACCTCCCTCTGACCCTGGCCCTGATCGCGCTGATCCTGCGCGCGGTGTCCATCGAGTACCGCGGCAAGGGCTCCTCGGAGGCGTGGTCGCGGCGCTGGAACACCATCACCGCGTGGTCCTCCCTGGCGATCGCGTTCCTGATCGGCGCGCTGCTGAGCATCACCGCCACCGGGCTTCCGCTGAACGACAACGGCGACCGCGTAGGCGGGCTGCTGTCGTGGCTGAGCTGGCAGGCGGTGCTCGGCGGGCTCGGCATGGTCGGCTTCTGCCTCATCCACGGCCTGGCCTTCGTGGCCCTGAAGACGGACGGGCCCGTGCGCGAGCGCGCCGGCGCGCTGCTGGTGCGCGCCCTGCCCGCGGGCGTCCTGCCGCTGGCCGCCCTGGTCGTCGTGGTGCAGCTGGCCACCGGCTCGACGCTGTCCTGGCTGTGCACCTGCCTGGCGGTGATGTCGGTCGCGGCGGCCTGGCTGGCGGGGACGCGCCGGCGCGAGGGCTGGAGCTTCGCCGGGATGGCCGGGTTCGCGGCTCTCGGCCTGCTGGCCGTGTTCACCGCCATGTACCCGGCCGTGCTGCCCACCACACTGGCCGGCGCGCCCGATCTGACGATCACCTCGGCCTCTTCCTCGCCGTACACGCTCACGGTCATGACGTGGGTGGCCGGCTTCGGGGTCCCGTTCCTGCTGGCGTATCAGAGCTGGACGTACTGGGTCTTCCGACGACGCCTGCGCGCCGAGCAGCTGCCCTCCGGCGGCGATCATGCGGATCTGACCACCATGCCCACGCGCGCCGGTGCCTGAGCGCAGCGCGTCGCAGCACACCGCTGCCGGGGCGAGCTCTTCCGAGCAGCCCGGTGCGCAGCATCCGAGCGACGGCGGGCTGGGCCCTGAGCAGCCGGGAGCCGCGCGCCGCGCTTCGGGCCGCCCGCCGCTGGGCCCGCAGGCCCGTCGCATCCTGCCGCTGCTGGGTGCGCTGAGCCTGGTCCGGACGCTGGGCATGATCGCCTTCGCCACCGGTCTCGGCGCGCTGATCGCGGCCCTGGCCGTCGACGGCTTCGCCGCCCAGGCCGCGCAGGGCACGACCAGCTCGCAGGGACTGGCCGAATTCATCGGCACCGGCCTGGTCCGCATCGACGGACTGCTTCCGGGAGCCTGGCTCGGCGACGGCCCGTGGTGGAGCTGGCCCGGGCTCTGGTTCGCCGCGCTCGGCGCGACGCTGCGGGCACTGGCGCAGTGGGGCACCGCGGTGGCAGCCCGTCGTGGCGGTGCCGGCACCATCTCGCAGATCCGCTCGCGCCTGATCCTGCGCCTGCTCGAGAGCGGATCGTCGACCACCGGCTCCGAGACCCCGTCGGCCGGGCCCGAGGACCACGCGGGGGCTGCCGCAGTGCTGGTCTCGCGCGGGCTCGGGGCGCTCGACGACTACTACGTCCGCGCCGTGACCGCCATGGTCGCCACCGGGGTCGCTCCGGCAGTGCTGTGGCTGTGGATCCTGCTGCACGACGGGGTCAGCGCCCTGATCGTGGCGCTGACGCTGCCGCTCGTGCCCGTGTTCATGATCCTCATCGGGCGCACCACGCAGGATCAGACGCGGCGCGCGCAGGACGCCCAGCTGCGCCTGTCGCGCCACATCGTGGAGCTGGCCCGCGGGCTGCCCGTGCTCGTGGGCCTGCGCCGCGACCGCGCCCAGGCCCGCGCGCTCGCGGATCTGGACGACGAGCACCGTCGCAGCACCATGCAGACCCTGCGCTCGGCCTTCCTGTCCTCGCTGGCCCTCGAGCTGATCACCACGCTGTCGGTGGCTCTGGTGGCCGTGTTCATCGGCGTGCGGCTGGTCGAGGGCGGCATGGGCCTGGACACCGCCGTGATGGTCCTGCTGCTGGCCCCGGAGTGCTATCAGCCCCTGCGCGATGTCGGCACCGCCTACCACCAGTCGCAGGAGGGCGTCGAGGCCCTGCGCCGCTCCGAACGGCTGCTGTCGAGCCCGTCCGGAGAGCCGGCGACCGAGCGGGCCTCCGCGGCCGAACGGCCGGAATCGGCAGGCACCGCAGCGGTCGCGACTGAGGGGCAGCCCGCTCAGCTGCTGGTGGAGGGGCTGCGAGTCCGCCACGACGGCCGCGCCGAGACGATCGGGCCGCTGGATCTCAGCGCCTCGGCAGGGCGGATCACCACGCTGAGCGGCCCGTCCGGGGCCGGCAAGACCACCGTCGTCTCGGCGATCGCCGGGCTGATCCCTCGGGCTCCTCGTCGTGGCACCGATCGGCGCGACCGGGCCGGTTCGGGTGCCGAGCCGGGGCACCAGGACCCCGCGGCCGCCGGCGTGATCGACGGGCGCATCGTGCTGCCCGGCCCGGTGCGCCTGGTGCCTCAGGCGCCGGCCTTCGTGGCGGGGACGGCGCTCGATGAGATCGCCCTGTGCCTGGCGCCCGAGCACGCGGCGGCCTTCCTGGAGGCGCAGCCCACGATCCCGAGTCGCGGTGCGCAGCCGGAGTCGGGCTCCTCCGAGCATGCCCTGGCCGAGGGACCGAGCGGACCGTCGGTGCTCGCAGGCCGCACGCGCGCGGCGTCGCTGCTGGCCGGCGTCGGGCTGTCCGGTCTGGAAAAGCTCGCCCCGGAGGCTCTGAGCGCGGGCCAGGCCCGGCGTCTGGCCGTCGCCCGCTGCATGGCCTCCGTCGAGGCGCTGGAGCGCACCAGCCCCGGGGAGACCGTCACCGTGCTGGTCGACGAGCCGACCGCCCACCTCGACCAGGACACCGCCGGCATGATCACCGCCGGGCTGCGGGGGATGGCACGGGCCGGTGCGATCGTCGTGGTCGTGACGCACGACGAGGGCCTGATCGGCGACGCCGATCACCGCCTCGAGCTCACGGCACGGGGGGCCCGGGTCCTCCCGGACTCCGATCGGCGGCCGTCGTGCTCCGGACCCCATGAGAACGCGGACCCCGTCGAGACCGACGCAGTGCAGCGCGGACCCGCTGCGGAGGCCGACGCGCCGGGCGAGCAGCCGGACGACCGCGGGCAGCGGCTGCCAGGACCCTTCGCCACGGTGCGCACGGTCCTGCGCCTGAGCGGGATCTCCTGGTCCCGGGCCGTGCTCAGCGCAGCCCTCGCCGTGGCCGCGATCGGCTTCGGCGCCGCGCTGACCGCGCTGTCGGGCTGGCTGATCGTGCGGGCGGCACAGCAGCCCGGGATGATGTACCTGCTGGTCGCGGTCACCGGGGTGCGCTTCTTCGGTCTGGGGCGTGCCGTGCTGCGCTACCTCGAGCGGCTCATGAGCCACGACGTCGCCCTCCGGGCAGCCGGGCGCCTGCGCCTGGGGGCATGGGAGGCCACCGGCCGCACAGCGCTGGGGCTGCGCGCCATGCTCACGGGGGAGGTCTTCCTGGACCGGCTGATCACCCGCATCGAGGACCTGCGCGATGCGCTGCCCCGGATCCTGCTTCCCCTCGCCGCGCTGGGCCCGGTGCTCGCGGGATCCGTCGTCGTCTGCCTGCTCACGGTCCCTCAGGCCGTGGCACCCGTCGCCGGCGCGGCGGTGCTCAGCGCCGCAGCGGGGCCGACGCTGCTGCGCGGGCTCGACGCGCGCGCGGAGGCCCGTCGGCACGAGGCCGCGGCGGCCGCGCTGCGCCTGAGCTCACGGGCGCTGCAGGCCGCACCGGATCTGCGGGTCGCGCAGCTGGGCGCCGCCGTGGGTGCCGCCGTGCGAGCCCAGGACGACCGGGGGCGGCGCGCCGCCCAGCGCGCGGCTTGGGTCAGCGGCCTGGGCGAGGGGCTCGCCGTGCTGATCTGGTTCGCGGCCGCGATCGCCGTCGTGCCCCTGGCCTGGGGGCCCGTGGCCTCGGGGGAGGTCTCGGCCGCCGTGGCCGCGATCCCCGTGCTGCTGTGCACCGCCATGGTGGAGCCGGTCGCCCAGGGCTTCGAGGCGGCGCGCCAGTGGCCGCACTTCGCAGCACTGGTGCGGACGGTCGGACGGACCCAGCCTGCTGCGCATCCCGCTCGGCCGGAGGAGACGGACGAGCCGGGGGCGCGGGACGGCATCGTGGACGGGTTCGAGCGCCTGGAGGTGGAGGGGCTCAGCGCTCGGTGGCCAGGGATGCACCGCGATGCCTTCTCGCGGCTCAGCGGGCAGATCCGTCCGGGACGCTGGTGGGGCATCACGGGGCCGTCGGGCTCCGGCAAGTCCACCGCGCTGGCCGTGCTGCTGGGCTTCCTCCCACCGAGCTCCGGGACGATCCGCCTCGACGGGCAGCCGATGCCGTCGCAGCGTCTGCGCGGTGTCTCCGCGTGGTGCCCGCAGGACGCATACATCTTCGACTCCACCCTGCGCGGCAACCTCTCCCTGGCCCGGGAGCGTGCGGAAGCCCCCACCGACGCGCAGATGCTCGAGGCGCTGGAGAGGGTGGGCCTGGGCGGATTCGCGGCCGGTCTGCCCGAGGGCCTCGAGACGAAGGTGGGAGCAGGCGGCCAGCGGCTCTCGGGAGGACAGCGCCAGCGACTGGCCGTGGCCCGCGCCATGCTCACGCGCTCGCCGGTGCTGCTGCTGGACGAGCCCACGGCGCACCTGGACGCGCCCACAGCACGTCAGGTCATGGCCGCCCTGCACGATGGCGCGCATGCGGCCGACGCCCAGGGCGTGGTGATCATCTCGCACCGGCCGGAGGACGTGCGCCGCTGCGATGCCCTGACCCGGCTGAGCTGAGCAGGGCTCCGCTCGTCCTGGGAGGGGCAGGGCTCAGACGAGGCCGCCTCGGACGGCCTTCAGAGCCGCGCGGCGCGCAGGAAGTCGCTGTGCACCTGAGCACCGAGCTGGAACGTGGCCGTCCCCACCCGCTGCAGCCCGGCGCGCTCGTAGAAGGCGTTGGCGCGCTCGTTGCGGTCGTTGACCTGCAGCCACAGGAAATCGGCGCCGATCCGCCGCCCCAGCTCGAAGCACTCCCGCATCATGGCTGTGGAGGCTCCCGTGCCGCGCGCCTCGGGCAGCAGGTAGAACTTGGACAGGAACAGGCCCCTGCCCTGCACGAGCGGCTGGAAGCGGTCCAGGCCGTCGTCATCGGGCAGGGCCTTGTCGAGCAGCAGCAGGGCGTAGCCGATCGGCGTGCGCTCCTGGCGGGCGATCAGCACCCGGCTGGCCGCAGCGTCCAGGTGGCCGCGGAAGGCCTCCTCGGACAGGCTCGTGGCCACGAACTCGTCGATCGCGGCCGGGTCGGCATCCTCGGGCGTGGCGTGCACGAAGGTGCGCCGGGCGATCTCGTGCAGCGCGGCGGCATCATCCAGCTCCGCGCGCTCGATCACGACCTGGGGCTGCTCGGGGCTCATGCCTGCTCCTCGCTCTCGGCATCGCCGTCGGCGCCCTCGGCAGCGGACGCGGCGGAGGACACCGGGCTCCACGCAGGGCCGATCGCGTCCGGCAGCTGCTCCACGCCCACGCCGGAGCCGTCGCGGCGTCCGAACTCGGTGGGCAGGCTGCGGGCCACGCCGGCGGCGGAGACCGCTTTGGCGGGCCCGTGCCCGGCCCAGGCGAGCACGAGGCCTGTCTCTCCGCTGAGCAGCCGCTGGCAGCGCACACCGGCGGTCGCGCGGCCCTTGGACGGGTACTCGGACAGGGGAGTGACCTTCACGGAGTAGCCGCCCATCTCTGGCAGGGCCTCGGAAGAGCGCGCGTAGGTGACCACGCGGGCGTCGGGATCCTGCGAGGCCACCGGCCCGAAGAACACGACGGAGTCGTCGTCGGCGAGCTTGATGCCCGCCACGCCGCCGGCGGTGCGGCCCTGGGCGCGCACCAGCTCGGCGGAGAACGTCAGCAGCTTGGCCTGCGCGGTGATGAACACGAGCTGGGCCGAGTCGGGAGCCGGGCCCATGCCCACGACCTCGTCGCCGTCCTTGAGGCTGATGACCTCCCAGTCGTCGCGGTTCAGCGGGTGATCCGCGTTCAGCCGCTTGACCACACCCTGACGGGTGCCCATGGCCACGACCTCGTTCAGCGCGGCGAGTCCGATCAGGCGCTCGCCCTTGGCCAGGGACAGGAAGTCCTTGGCGGCGGTGCCCTCCTCGAGCCGGGGCGCGCCGTCGTAGGAGCTCAGCGCCGGAAGGTCCATCACGGGCACGCGGATCATCCGACCGCTCGAGGTCAGCGCGCCGATCTCCCCGCGGGCGGAGGTGGCCACCACGGAGCGGAGGGCATCGTGCTTGAGCCGGCGCCCCGGCTCGGCCAGCGGCGTGCGGTCGTTCGTGCGCGCCATGCGCCCGGTGCTGGAGAGGAAGACCCAGCAGGGGTCGTCGGCGATCTCCAGCGCGGGCCCGGCCGCGGCCTTGGCGGCGGGGGCGGCCAGCAGCGCGGGAGCCTCATCGGCCTCGAGCAGGCGGGTGCGGCGGTCGTCGCCCAGCAGCTCGGCGACGGCGGCGAGCTCACCGGAGACGACCTCGCGCAGCCGGTCCTCGGAGGCCAGGATGGCCTCGAGCTCTGCGATCTCCCGCTCCAGCTCCTCCCTCTCCCGCTCGAGCTCGATCCGGGAGAACTTCGTGAGCTGGCGCAGGCGCAGCTCGAGGATGTGATCGGCCTGCAGCTGCGTGAGATCGAAGATCGTCATGAGGCGCTCGCGGGCCTCGGCAGTCTGATCCGAGCTGCGGATGATCTGGATGACCTCGTCGATGTCCACGATCGCGATCAGCAGTCCCTCGACCAGGTGCAGCCGGTCGCGGCGCTTGCCCAGGCGGTGCGCGGTGCGACGGCGCACGACCGTGAGCCGGTGCTGGTTGTACACGCGCAGCATCTCGAGCAGCCCCAGCGTCTGGGGGCGGCCGTCGACCAGGGCCACGTTGTTGATGCCGAAGGACTCCTCGAGCGGCGTGTGCTTGTACAGCGCCGCGAGCACCGCCTGCGGGTTGAAGCCGTTCTTGATCTCGATGACCAGGTTCAGCCCCTTGGTCCGGTCGGTCAGATCCACCACGTCCGAGATGCCGGTGAGCTTCTTGGACTGCACCGCGGACTTGATCCGGTCGATGACCTTCTCCGGGCCGACCATGTACGGCAGCTCGGTGACCACGATGCCCTGCTTGCGGGGGGTGACCTGCTCGATCGAGACGGCGGCCCGCGTCTTGAAGGAGCCGCGGCCGGTGCGGTAGGCGTCGCGGATCCCGTCCAGGCCCACGATCTGACCGCCGGAGGGCAGATCGGGTCCGGGGATGTGCTTCATGACGTCCTCGAGGCTCGCCTCGGGGTGCTCGAGCAGGTGGCGCGCGCCGGCGACGGCCTCGCGCAGGTTGTGCGGGGCCATGTTCGTGGCCATGCCGACCGCGATGCCGGTGGTGCCGTTGACCAGCAGGTTCGGGTAGGCGGCCGGCAGCACGGAGGGCTGCATGAACTGGTTGTCGTAGTTGGGCACGAAGTCGACGACGTCCTCGCCGAGATCCGCCGTGAGCTGCAGCGCCGCCGGCGCCAGCCGGGCCTCGGTGTAGCGCGAGGCCGCCGGGCCGTCGTCGAGGGAGCCGAAGTTGCCGTGCCCGTCCACCAGGGGCATGCGCTGGGCGAAGGGCAGGGCCATGCGCACCATGGCGTCGTAGATCGCGGAGTCGCCGTGGGGGTGCAGCTTGCCCATGACCTCGCCGACCACGCGGGCCGACTTCACATGACCGCGATCCGGGCGCAGGCCCATCTCATCCATCATGTAGAGGATGCGCCGCTGGACGGGCTTGAGGCCGTCGCGGGCGTCGGGCAGGGCCCGGGAGTAGATCACGGAGTACGAGTACTCGAGGAACGAGTCCTCCATCTCCCGCGTGACGTCGATGTCGACGACGTTGCCCTCGAAGTCCGCGGGCAGCTCGTCGAGCGCGGACTTCTGGGCCTTGCTCCTGCGTGGGGCCATGGGGTGGTGCTTCTCCTCAGCCGCGGTCCGGCGCCGCGATCGATGCGCGCGGAGACCGCGCGCGGAACTGTTGCCCGAGACCAGTGCTCGGGAGCGCATCCTCTGTAGCCTTCAGTCTATGGTCCCGGATACCGCACCCGCCGACAGCCCCCAGCCCTCCGGCCAGCAGGCCGCGCCCGACCCGGGCTATCCCAAGCACTGGGAGGCGGACGTCGTCCTTCGCGACGGCGCCACCGCGCACCTGCGGCCCATCCGCCCGGAGGATCAGCAGCTGCTGCTGGACATGTTCCACCAGCAGTCCGAGAACACGATCTACCTGCGGTTCTTCTCCCACAAGACCACGCTGACCCGCCGCGAGCTGGCCCGCTACACCACGGTGGATCACCGCGACCGCGTGTGCTTCGTGATCCTGCTGGGCACGCAGCTGATCGGCGTGGGCCGCTACGACCGTGCGGGCAGCGCCCCGGAGGCCGAGGTCGCGTTCCTGATCTCGGATGCGCACCAGGGCCGCGGGATCGGATCCATCCTGCTCGAGCACCTGGCGGCCGCCGCCCGGGAGAACGGCATCGACCGCTTCACGGCGGAGGTGCTGCCCGAGAACCGCTCGATGCTGAACGTGTTCGTGGAGGCCGGCTACGACGTCGCCCGGCGCTTCGACGACGGCGTGGTGGCCCTCGACTTCTCGATCGACCCCACGGAGCGGTCCCTGTCCGTGATGGCCTCGCGCGAGCACCGCGCCGAGGCCCGCTCCACCGCCCGGCTGCTCACCCCGAGCTCGATCGCTGTGGTGGGCGCGTCGTCGGATCCGACGAACGGCGGGCACACGGTCATGGCGAACCTGGTGGCCGGCGGGTACACGGGCAGGCTCTACGGCGTGAACCCCACGCCCTTCGAGCAGGAGGGCATGACGTACGCTGCGAGCCTCGAGGACATCGACGGCGAGCTGGACCTGGCGATCGTCACGGTGCCCATGGACGCGGTGCTCGAGGTCGTCGAGGCGTGCGGGCGCGCCGGTGCCCGCGCGGTCGTGGTGATGACCGGCGGCTGGGCGGAGTCCGGCCGCGAGGGCGCCCAGCGCCAGCAGCGGCTCGTGGCCGTCGCCCGCCGCCACGGCATGCGGGTCGTCGGGCCGGCTTCGCTCGGCGTGGCCAACCACAGCGCGGAGATCTCCATGGACGCCACGGTGCTGCCGGCCGTGCCGGGGGAGGGAACCCTGGGGCTGTTCAGCCAGTCCGGCGCTCTGGGCATGCTGCAGACCTCGGCTGCGCTGCGGCATCGCGTGGGCGTGTCGACCATGGTCTCGGCCGGCAACCGCGGCGACGTCTCCGGCAACGACATGATGCAGTTCTGGGAGGACGACCAGGCCACCGCGGTGTGCGGGCTGACCCTGCAGTCCTTCGGCAACCCCCGCAAGTTCTCGCGCATCGCCCGTCGCCTGGCCCTGACCAAGCCGGTCGTGGTCGCCAAGTCGGACGTCGCCGGGCTGCGCCTGCCGCCCGGGCACACGGGCCGCACCACCGAGGCCCCCGCTGGGGCGCTGGATGCCATGCTCGACCAGGCCGGGGTCATTCGGGTGCCCACCTCCGATCTGCTGATGGACACCGCGGCGGTGGGCACCTCCCAGCCGCTGCCGCGCGGTCAGCGCACCTCCCTGGTCTCCAACGCCATGGCACTGGCCAGGCTCATGGAGGACACCGCCACGGGGCTGCAGATGCCCCTGGCCCGCCTGCGCGACCGCGTGGACACCTCCATGGGCGGCCAGCAGGCCCTGCAGGCCCTGGTGCGCGAGGTCGCCGAGGCCGTGGCGGATCCGCGCAGCGACGCCGTGGTGGTCGCGACCATGCCGATCCGCGGCATCTCCGGCGACGAGCTCGCCGACGCCGTGTGCGCCGCGATCGCGCAGCGGGGCGAGGACGACGAGCGCGCCGCCAAGCCCGTGGTGCTGGCCGTCACCGGCGATATCGCCGAAGGCGCCTCCTCGCGGGTGCACACGGACTCGCAGGGCCGCACGCTGCCGGTCTTCCAGGCGCCGTCGGCGGCCGTCTCCGCGTTGCACGGCCTGCAGCGCTGGGCCCGCTGGCGCGACGAGGAGGACGATCTGGTCACCGTCCCGGAGGACATCGACGCCGAGGGCGCCGAGGCCATGATCGAGCGCTGGTCGCAGGAGGTGCGCGGCGAGATGCTGCTGCGCCTGGACCGGGAGCGGACGGCGCAGCTGCTGGGCGCCTACGGCATCTCGGTGCTGCCCACCGCGCGCTTCACGGACATCGACGACGGCCTGGCCGCCGCGGCACGGATGGGCTACCCCGTGGTCCTCAAGGCCGCCGACGAGCATCTGCGCAGGCGCCTGGATCTGGGCGGCGTGCGTCTGAGCATCGACACGCCCGAGCAGCTGCGCGAGGCTGCGACCTCCATGCGCAGGGAGGTCGGCGCGGGCACCGAGCAGCTGGACGTCCAGGCCATGGCACCCACCGGCCAGGCCGTGGTCCTCACGGCCACGGAGGACCCCCTGATCGGCCCCGTGCTCTCCTTCGGCGTCTCAGGAGACGCCGTGTCGCTGCTGGATGACCTGGCCCATCGCGTGCCGCCGCTGACCGATCTGGAGATCCGTCGCATGGTGCGCGAGCCCAAGGCCGCGCGGAAGCTCTTCGGCCACGAGGGACAGCCGCCGCTGGACGTCGCACGGCTCGAGGAGCTGATCATGCGGGTCTCGCTGCTGAAGGATCGCCACCCGCAGATCGCCCGGCTCGAGCTGAACCCGGTACTGTTGTCCAGTCAGCGGCTGACGGTGCTGGATGCCGACATCCGACTGGGCAACGCCCAGGACCGAACGGATAGTGCACGACGAGCGATGCGGAGGTGAGCGGGCCATGAGCGATACCATCGCCGGCCGGTACACGCTCATCGATCCCATCGCCCGCGGCGGCTCCGGGACGGTCTGGCGGTCCTGGGACCAGCGGCGCAACCACGTGTGCGCCGCAAAGGTCCTGCGCCAGCGCGACTCCGCCGACCTCCTGCGCTTCGTGCGCGAGCAGTCCGTGAAGATCGATCACCCGCATGTGCTGGCCCCCTACGGCTGGGCGGCCGAGGACGAGCACGTCGTGATCGCCATGGATCTCAGCGACGGCGGCACCCTGGAGAACGCGATCCAGGACCACGGCGCCTTCTCGGACAAGGTGGCCGAGGAGATCCTGCGCCAGCTGATCTCGGCCCTGCGGTTCGTGCACGCGGAGGGCTGGATCCACCGCGACGTCAAGCCCGCCAACCTCATGATGGATGCCACGGGCACGGGGCGGCCCCTGGCTCGACTGGCCGACTTCGGCATCGCCACGCAGGGCGAGGACGCCCGCCTGACCCGCATCGGCACGGTCGTGGGAACACCCGGCTACATCGCCCCCGAGCTTCTCGAGGGAGCGGATCCGGATCCCTCGCAGGACCTCTTCGCCGCCGGCGTGGTGGCCATGCGCATGGTCCGCCCGGACGCCGAGCGCGGCATCACCCCCACCCCCGAGGACGCCCTCGAGGCCTTCGGCGAGGACTCCCTGCTGGGTGCCGAGGTGGCGGCGCTGCTGGACCCCGATCCCGCCGTGCGCCACGACGGCGCCCTGTCGCTGATGGAGCGGCTCGAGTCCTCTGCCGAGGAGGACTTCGGGCAGGCGACCACCCGCGACGGCGAGACCTTCGAGATCTTCCAGACCCTGGACCCGCTGCCGGAGGCCTGGCAGGACATCGTCTCGGGCCACGCCGAGCTGCCCAAGCAGGAGCGCACCGGGGAGAACATCTCGCAGTCCGGTGAGGCCGGAGAGCGCACCCCGAGCACCACGGTCGTCCCGCAGCAGCCCGGCGCCCAGCAGATCGACGCCCCCGCGGGCGGCCGCCTCAGCGGAGGCTTCGGCACGCCCCCGCCCGGTGGCGTGCCGCTCGTCGGCCCCAGCTCAGGCCCGGCCGGCACGGCGCTGAGCGGCATGCCCTCGGGCCTGGGCGGCGATGGCCGCGAAGTCCCGGCACAGGCCCCGCCCGTGGGCGGTGGGACGGCGAGCGCTGCCGTGCTGGGTCCGCTGCCGCAGGGCCAGCACAGCCGAGCTGCTCTGCTGGGCACCGTCCCTGTCGCGGACTCGGGCCGTGCGACGGCCCCTCAGCGCAGCATCTCGTGGGCCGGCGCCCACACGCCGGCCTCGGTCCCCGTCCGCCCGCAGGATCAGCCCACCCACGTGCCGGGCGCTGCGGGAGGAAGCACCGGGACGACCCTGCGCGAGCAGCTCTCGAGCCCCAGCACCGCCCCCGGGGCGCAGGTGCCGCTCGGCGGTGCGTCCCAGGGCAGCGCCCCTGCTGGCGGCGCCTCCCGGACCACCGGCTACACGGCGGCGCCGGCCTATTCCGGGGGTGCCTCAGGGAGCCCGGCCGCGCGGTCGTCGGGCTCCAGCGCCAAGAGCGGTCCCCTGTCGTTCATGGGCATCAACGGCGCCGGCGGCTGGGTCGTCATCGGCTGCGTGGGCGCGGTGCTCCTCGCGGCCGCGATCCTGATCGTGGTGCTGATGAGCCCCGGGGGCAGTGAGGACCCGCCCCCGACCGATTCCACCTCGAGCGGCACGGAGGAGTCCATCGGCGTTCCCACCACGTACGTCACCCAGGACCCCGAGGACGGCGGCATGGGCGGCACGCAGCTCGGCGGCTCCGGCGGCAACTCCTTCGGCGGCTGATCCCCGGCAGGCGGTGACAGGGCGAGGACCCACAGCACGAGCAGGGCCCTTCTCGCAACTCGCAGACACGTCCCTTCAGGAGGGAACCAGGCAGATGACGCAGTCAGGACCGCGCGGCGAGCAGCTGCGCCAAGACATCGAGCGCGCCGGCTACTACCCGCAGCTCGTGATCGACGTGATGGCCGACGCCCTGGACGGGGCGGCCCCGGAGTCGCACCTGGTCCAGCTGGAGACCACCTTCGACCGCGATGAGGTCCACCGCCACATCACCGTGCTCGTGCTCGCAGAGGGCCTGCTGCACATCACGCACGTCGATGATCAGGAGTACGACCAGGAGGGCCAGGAGGTGCTGGCCCTGGCCTCGACCGAGTCCGTGGCCGCCTCCCGGGTGAACTCCGTGACGCTGACCTACGCGTACTACAAGCCGCAGCAGTACCGCACCGGCCACCCGATCAGCGAGGTCAACCTCAACATCGCCTGGACCGGCACCCGGAACATCGATCTGCAGCCGGCCGGATGCGAGGACCCCCAGTGCGAGGCCGACCACGGCTACACGGGAGTCAGCGCCGTGCAGGACGTCGCTCTGCGGATCAGCGCCGAGGCCGACGGCGTCGAGGCGGTCGAGGGCGCCCGCGAGTTCGCCCGCAGCCTGCGCCGCAGCGCCGTGGAGCGGGTCGGACGATGACCGGCTCCGCCGGCGACTCAGCCGGGGCGGACTTCTGGGCCGTCCCGCCGGAGCAGGAGCCTCAGGCCGCGATCGCGCGCCCTCCTCGCTACGGATCCCGCAGCATCGCCGACGTCATGACCTCGGCGGCCGCAGCGATCGGGGCCGTGGGCTTCGAGGACGTGCTGGGGCTGCCGGCCTCCCAGCGCATGGTGGTCGTGCTGGTGGACGGGCTGGGGCTGGAGCAGCTCGAGGCCCGCAGCTCGTACGCCCCGTTCCTGCGCGGTGCCGAGGACCTCGGCGAGCTCGACGCCGCCTTCCCGTCCACGACCGCCTCGTCGCTGGCGGCGCTGGGCACCGGGCTGCCGGTGGGCGTGCACGGTCTCACCGGCTACGACTCCTACTCCCCGCAGCTGGGGCAGACGGTGAATATGCTCGGCGGCTGGGATCCGCGGGTGGATGCGCTCGTGTGGCAGCCGCGCGACACCGTGCTGCAGCGCCTCGAGGCGCAGGGCCTGGACGCCGTGACGGTCAGTCGCGGCAAGTTCCAGGACTCGGCTCTGACGCGAGCGGCGCTGCGCGGCGGGCGCTTCGTGGCAGCGGACGGCGTGTTCGCCCGTACCAAGGCGGCCCAGGAGAACCTGCGGGCCGGTCAGCGCGCACTCATGTACTTCTACTGGGACGACCTGGACAAGACGGGGCACCGCCACGGCTGGGGCTCCGCAGAGTGGATCCACGAGCTGGAGGAGCTCGACAGCTCCCTGCGCCGCCTGTGCGCGCGCCTTCCCGGGTCCACCTCCGTGGTGCTCACCGCCGAT
Source organism: Kocuria palustris (assembly GCF_016907795.1). Taxonomy (NCBI): domain Bacteria; kingdom Bacillati; phylum Actinomycetota; class Actinomycetes; order Micrococcales; family Micrococcaceae; genus Kocuria; species Kocuria palustris. The sequence goes on along the minus strand of NZ_JAFBCR010000001.1, from coordinate 450,888 downwards.
CACGGCATGGTCGACGTCCCCCGAGAGGGCCGCGTGGATCTCACTCAGGTGCCCGGTCTGCTCGACGACGTCCGCACCAGCGCCGGTGAGCCCCGCTGCCTCCAGCTGCACCTGGAGCCCTGCGAGTCCGCGCAGCAGCGTCAGCAGCTGCAGGAGCGGGTCCGTCAGCGCTGGGAGGCCTCGGAGCTGGGGGAGCGGGTGCGTGTTCAGACGCGGGAGGAGCTGCTCGACGGCGGCTGGTTCGGCCCCGTCGAGGACCTGCGCCCCGAGGTCGTGGGACGCATCGGCGACCTGGTCATCACGCCGCTGGAGGATGACCTGGCGCTGCATGACCTCTCCCGCATCGGTCCGCAGACGCTGCAGATGGTCGGTCAGCACGGCGCCGTGACGCCGGCCGAGACCAGGGTCCCGCTGCTGCGCCTGGCCTGAGGCCGCAGACGAGCCTCCGACAGGCGTTCGGCCCCCTGCCTCCTCGAGGAGACAGGGGGCCGATGCGCATCCCGGGAGGGTCCTCAGTCGTTCTTGGCGCCGAAGACGATGTCGTCCCAGCTGGGCACGGACGACCGGGTGCGCTTGGCGCCGCCGACCCGACCGCGCGGGCGAGGACGACGATCGCCGTCCTGCTGGCTGTCCTGCGACTCGTCCTCGGGCTGATCCTGCGGGGAGGCCGCAGCCTGGGTGGGCTGCTCCCGAGAAGCGTCGCGCCGATCGTCGGCAGCGGAGGCGGAGTCCTCGTGATCGTCAGCGGCAGGCTCGGACCGCACGGCGCTCAGGCGAGGCGCTGCGGGTTCGGTGTCCTCGTCGGTGATCTCCACGATGTCGGCGTGGTGCTGCGGGGCACCGGCATCCGCCCGGCCCAGGTGGTGGATCGTGGCCTCGTGGTGGTGCGTGGGATCCGAGTCCTCGACCGGCTCCGACGGCCGGTCCTGATCGACCGGCCGCTGGATGCGCGCGTCCTCCTGGGACTCGGCGGGGGAGGCGCTGCGGTCCTGGTCCGCCGACTCGGCCGGCTCGACGGGGTCGCCGCCGGCGGAGGACTCGGGCTGGGCACGGTGGCCCGGCTGGATCGTCCGGTCGAAGAGCCGAGCATCGTCCGGGGCGGAGATCGGGCGCGGGCGGGAGTCCACGTGGCCCATGGAGCGGCCGAGGATCTCTGCGAGCTGGTCGTCGGAGCCCTCGTCGGCCCCCAGGCGCTGGCCGCGGCGGGTCTCCAGGACCTCGAGCAGCTCCTCGGTGGTGCGGGCCTCGTCCTCGCGGTGCAGGCGATCGGCACCCGGGTGCGATCCGCCCTGCGCCGCCGGGGCGGGCTCGTCGGCACTCGGAGCTGACGAGGCGTCGCCGTCGGAGGTGCCCGGATGGGCGTCCTCGGTGGAGGAGGCCGTGCGGGCGGCAGTCTGGTTCGAGGCGGACGGACGGGCGACGTCGTCGCTCGAGGTGCCGACAGCGGCTGCCGAAGCCGCCGGGCGGCGCTGGCCGAAGACATCGTCGCGCGGGGCCTCGGGCTCGTCGTCCCCGGTGAGGTGCTGGGCCCAGCCGGGCTCAGGGCTCACGGAGAGGTTGGCGGGGTTGAAGACCCACTGCGCCAGCGACTGCTGGTCCACGAGGTCCTGCGGCGCTTTGGCGGGATCGACCACCCGGAAGCGCACGGCCACGGTCCACAGCAGATCGGGACGCTGCCAGGCATCCCAGTCGAAGGAGGTGGGGGCGATCCCGAGCTGAGGGGCACGGGACTGCAGCGTCTGGGCCAGGCTCAGCGGCGCGCTGTCGAAGGCGGAGCGGTAGCCCTCGGTGCGGCGCGCTCCGAGCTCGACCTTCTGGGCCTCTCGGGCCATGTGCGAGCGCTCGGCGATGATCGGCCATTCGTAGCGGCGCACGCGCTCCGGCTCCCAGCCGGACTCCTCGACGATCTCCTCGACGGACGCGCCCGAACGGAACCGGGCCTGGATGTCGCGGGGGCCGAAGTCAGCGCCCTGGCGCTGGCGGCGCGCCGGGACGCGGCGTGCTCGCTGGACCGCCTGGCGCAGCTGCTGATCCACTGCCAGGAGGCTGCGGCGTCCGGAGGAGTCGCTGAGCACCAGGTGCTCGCCGTCGTCGTGGACGCCTTCCAGGCGCAGCTCGTCCATGCTCATCCAGCCTTCCGCAGGTCTCTTGCTCCGGGGGACGCCGTGGTCGGCTCCGCCTCTCGGGGGAGCCGGTGCCGGCCCAGCCGGCGGACGCGTCCCGGTCCGCATCTGCGCAGAGTCTAGTGGTCGTGGGCAGACTGCGCGCATCGGGGGCCTGCACGGCGCGCTGCGCCCGGACTCCACGGACCCTTCGGAGCCGGCTGGAAGCCGCGCAGAGGCAACCGACCGGCAACAATTCTGTCGTGAGCGGACGCATTGGTCTTTCCGAGGCCCATAGTGCACAATCCTCCACACGTGAGGCAGGTATGCGCCCGCGAGCCCGCCCTCCACGGACCGCCGCCGGCTGTCGCCGCGCCTCATGTCGACGTCTTCACTGCAAGGATTAGGGATCACATATGGCAACTGATTACGACGCTCCCCGCAAGCAGGAGGAGGAGCTCAAGGAAGACTCGATCGAGGAGCTGAAGACTCGTCGCAACGAGACCCAGCACCCCAATGCGGACGAGGACGATGAGGCCACGGCCGCTGACAGCTACGAGCTGCCCGGTGCCGATCTGTCCCACGAGGAGCTCTCCGTCGTGGTGCTTCCGGCTCAGGAGGACGAGTTCACCTGCGGGTCCTGCTTCCTGGTGCGCCACCGCTCCCAGATCGCCGAGGAGAAGGACGGGATGAAGATCTGCGTGGAGTGCGCAGGCTGAATCCGACGAAGACTGACTGCCGGAACGCAGGCCGCTGAAGCCTGAGGCCCGCACAGGACAGAAGAAGCCCTCGACCGCCGCGGCGGTCGAGGGCTGTTTCGTCTGCGCGCCCGTCGGCTCGAGGGCCTCAGCCGGCCAGGGCCTGGGCGAGCTCGTGCGGATGGCGAGTGGCGGTGAGCCAGTACGGGGTGGGATCCACGGGGTCGATGATCTCGATGCGGCACATTCCCGAGGCCGAGGCCGAGAAGTTCATGTAGGCCCGGGCATCCAGCTCGGGACCGCGGACGCGGCGGACGTCGTCGGGATCGGTGAAGGCCTCCACCTCACCCACGAATCGGCGCTCGATGCTCGCCCGGCCCACCCGCAGGAGATCCTCGGTGACCACGATCGAGGAGGCCCGGGAGTAGACGATGACGGGGGCCAGGATCAGCGCGATGACACCGCCGAGGATCCCGAGCCAGGTCGCGATGGGGGCCAGGGCGATCACCACGGAGCCGGCCAGGCCCAGGAACAGCAGCCACATCCACCACGCCGGGTTCAGCTTCTCCCGGTAGAGCACCTCGTCGTCAGTCATGGGCACCATCATCCCATGAGCGGATGGCTCGGCCGGACGACCGGGTCCCGTTCCCGAGTGGCTGGAGGCGGCGCGGCGTCTACAGTGGGGCACTGTGCTGACCGACCCCTCACGCCCCCAGGACCACGACGACTCCGCAGCGCTGCGGATGCAGGTGCGCCGGCTGGACGCCGATCTGCCGCTGCCTCGCTATGCCAAGCCCGGCGACGCGGGGCTGGACCTGCGCGCCAGCTCCGATGCCGTGCTCGATCCCGGTGCCCGCGCCCTGATCGGCACCGGGCTGGCCATCGCCGTGCCCGTCGGCTGGGTGGGCCTGGTCCATCCGCGCTCGGGACTTGCCGCCAAGCACGGCATCACCGTCCTCAACGCGCCGGGCACGGTGGACTCCGGGTACCGCGGCGAGATCATGGTCACGCTGCTGAACACCGATCTGCACACGCCCTTCCGCATCGAGCGCGGCGACCGCATCGCCCAGCTGCTGCTGCAGCGCGTCGGCACGGTCGAGCCGGTCGAGGTCGACGAGCTCGAGGACAGCGACCGCGGCGAGACCGGATTCGGGTCCTCCGGGACCCGCTGAGTACGCGCCGCGCCCCGCGCGGCCACTGACAGGCTCCGGGCCGTTCCCGGGCACCGCCGCCCCGACCGGGCGGCGCATGACGCATCGAGGAGGCACCGACGTGTTCGGACGCAAGAAGAAGGACGCCGAGCCCACGGCTCCGGCCGAGGAGCAGGTCGAGCAGGACGGCGCCGAGGCGCAGGACGACGTGCGCGCCCGCGGGCCGTGGGACATCTCGGAGATCGAGGACCGCGAGGGGCGCATGGACTTCGGCTCGCTGCTGATCCAGCAGCAGCAGGGGATCGGCATCCGCCTGGAGGTCACTGAGAAGGGCAACCGCCCGCGGGCGGTGAACCTGGATCACAAGGGCTCGACCGTGCAGCTGCAGGCCTTCGCCGCCCCGCGCACGACCGGGATCTGGGCGGAGATCCGCAAGGACCTCGTGGACTCGCTCAAGCGCAGCGACGGCGCCCCGCAGGCCGTCGAGGGCCCGTTCGGCACCGAGCTGCGAGCCCGCTTCCCCGCGACCACCAGCGACGGCACCAAGGGCTACCGGCCGGCGCGCTTCATCGGGATCGACGGCCCCCGCTGGTTCCTGCGCGCCGTGATCTCCGGTCCGGCGGCGATCGAGCCCACGGCCTCGGCCGAGTTCGACGAGCTGATCCGCACCGTGATCGTGCGTCGCGGCGGGGACCCCATGCCTCCGCGCGATCTGCTGCCGCTGCAGGTCCCCGAGGGCGTGGAGCCCAAGGCCGTGGCCAAGCGGCGCGCCGTCCGCCGGCAGGCCTCGGGCCAGGGTCAGTCCCAGGGCACCGGCTCAGCCGCAGGCGGTCCCGCTCCGAAGGCGCCGCCACAGCGCGGGCCGGAGATCACCGAGACGCGATGAGCACCCAAGCCACCGGCGACGCCGACTCCCGGCTCGGCAGCGATCACGAGACCGCTGCCGGGGACTGCCTGCACCCCGGTCCGGCACCGGTCACGGCCTCGCACCCGCGCATCGTGGCGCTGGAGGAGCCTGCGGCCTCGCTGGCCGAGGCTCGGGCGGCGTGCGGCGAGGACCGCGCCTCGCGCGGCGGCGCGCGCCGACGCGTGCGCGCCACGGGACGGGTCGCCGAGATCCGCGTGGCAGCGGCCACCGAGCGTCCCGCCAGCGAAGCCCTGCTGCTGGTCCAGGACCGCAGCGACCCGGAGGGCCGGCCCACCCTGCTGCGCCTGGTCTGGCAGGGCCAGCGCTCCGTGCCCGGCGTGCGCGCCGGCACGGAGCTGTCGTGCTCCGGGCTGCTGTGCAGCGCCGGGGACCAGCCCACCATCTTCAACCCGCGCTTCGAGATCATCGCCCGGAGGACCTCGTCATGACCACGCCGGCCCCGGGTCCCGAGCAGGACCCGCAGCACGAACCGGAGCAGGCCCGCGATCAGGACCCGACGCCCGAGCAGCGCCCCACGCTGGCGCAGTCCATGACGGCCTACGCCCAGAGATCCCGCGTACGCCGCGGCGAGACGGGTCGGCTCGACGTCCTGCACGCCGTGGGCGGTTGGCGCGGGCTCGCCGAGGCGATCGTGCCCGGTGCCGTCTTCCTGGGCGTCTACATCTTCAGTCAGTCGCTGGCCGCCGCGCTGATCTGCGCGCTGGGCGCTGCCGCGCTGTTCACGATCACCCGCCTGGTGCAGCGCCAGACGCTCATCCAGGCGCTGGCCGGTCTGATCGGGGTGCTGGTCTGCGCCTTCTTCGCCTGGCGCAGCGGCGATGCGATCGACTACTACGTGACCGGACTGTGGATCAACCTGGCGTATTTCCTCGGCCTGGCCCTGTCGATCGTCGTGGGGTGGCCGCTGCTGGGCGTGCTCTTCGGCTTCGTGCGCGGCGAGGGGATGGACTGGCGCCAGGACCCGCACCGGATGCGCGGCTACCGGCTCGCCACCGGCCTGCTCGTGGCCATGTTCGCCGCCCGCCTCATCGTGCAGGTGCCGCTGTACCTGACCGATCACGTGACCGGGCTGGGCATCGCCCGGCTGGCCATGGGTGTGCCGCTGTACGCGGCGGTGCTGTGGATCGCGTGGCTGATCTCGCGCCCGGCGGCAGTGGATCCCGGTGTTCCGGAGGACGCGCTGCAGCGCTCCGATTCCGAGCCCCGCGAGCCGAAGGATCCCGACATCACCCGCTGAGGACGGCGGGCGCGGCCCGCGTCACTGGAGCGCGGGGCCCGAGGGCTCGCCGGGGATCTCCTCCTCGAACGGGTCCTCGGCGGCCCAGGGCAGCTGCTGAGCGCGGGAGTGCGTCGCCGAGCCCAGCAGCTGCCTCAGCTCGTCCTCACCGGTCCCGGAGACCAGGAAGAACAGCTCGTCGTCGGCTTCGATGACGTCGTCGCGGCTGGGGGCCAGCGGCTGGCCGTCGCGCAGGATGGCCACGGGCACGGCCTGGGCCGGCCACGGGACGGTGCCCACGCGGGAGCCGATCGAGGGGTGATCCGAAGGCACCGTGAAGGCGCTGAACGAGGCCGAGGCCTGCTGCATGGTCAGCACGCTCACCACGTCGCCGATCTCCACGGCCTCCTCCACGAGCGCGGTCATCAGCCGCGGCGTGGACACGGCCACGTCGACGCCCCAGGAGTCGTCGAAGAGCCACTCGTTGCGGGGGTTGTTCACGCGCCCGACGGTGCGGGGCACGCCGAACTCCGAGCGCGCCATCAGCGAGACCACCAGGTTCACGCGGTCGTCGCCGGTGGCGGCCACCACGACCTCGGTCTCGTCCAGCCCGGCATCGGCCAGCACGCGCAGGTCGCAGGCATCGCCCACGCTCCAGCTGGCGCCGGGAGCATCGACCCGGCCCACGGCCTCCGGCTTCTCGTCGATGATCAGGACCTCGTGACCGCTGCGCGCCAGCTCGCGGGCGATCGAGGAGCCCACGGCCCCTGCTCCGATGACGGCGACCTTCATCGTCGTGCCTCCGCTGAATCGACGGGTCCGAGCAGGCCCTCCTGGCCGGCATCGCGGATCTCGGGGGAGGGCTCCGCGGCCAGGACGCGCACGATGTCGTCGATCTCATCGACTCGCATCATCGCGTGGACCAGATCGCCCTTCTGATAGGTAGTGCGGGCGCCGGGCAGAACGCCCTCGCCGAAGCGGGTGATGAACGCGACGCGGACGTCTGCGGCCTTCTCGATGGCCGACAGCCGCAGCCCGGCCCAGCCCTCGTGCAGGGTCAGCTCGCCGAGCTGCAGGCGGCCCGAGGCCTCCTGGAAGTCCCCGGAGATCGACTGCTCGGGAAGCAGCCGGCGCAGCACCTGATCGGCGGTCCAGCGCACGGCAGCCACCGTGGGCACGCCCAGGCGCTGATAGAACTCGGCGCGGGCGGGGTCGTAGATGCGGGCGACCACGTGGGCCACGTCGAAGGTCTCGCGGGCCACGCGGGCGGCCAGGATGTTCGAGTTGTCCTCCGAGGACACCGCCGCGAAGGCGTAGGCGCGCTCGATCCCGGCCCGGCGCAGGACGTCGCGATCGAAGCCGTGACCGGTGATGGACTCGCCGCCGAAGGAGCCGTGCAGCTTGCGGAACGCCTGCTCGTCCTGGTCGATCAGGGCGACGGTGTGCCCGGAGTCCTCGAGGGCCCGGGCTGTCATCGCACCGACGCGTCCGGCGCCCATGATCACGAAATGCGGCATGGGGCCAAGGGTAGGTCACGCGGGCGGGCCGGGCCTGCCGAGCCACTAGCCTGTCCCCGTGACGAAACTGCGCGCGCTGCGGACCGCTCTGGTGGGCAGGCCCTACCACAACGAGCGCTACGAGGACACGGCCCTGTCCAAGCGCGCGGGGCTTCCGGTGTTCTCGGCGGACTCCTTGTCCTCGGTGGCCTACGCCCCGGACGAGATCGTGCTGACGCTGGCCCTGGCCGGGGCCTCCGCCGTGCTGCTCTCGCCGTGGGTCGGCCTGGCCGTCGTCGTCGTGACCGTGATCATCGTGCTGGCCTACCGGCAGAACCTGCGCGCGTACCCGTCCGGGCAGGGCGACTACGAGATCGCGACCTCCAACCTGGGCGATCGCGCCGGCGTGGTGGTCGGCGCGTCGCTGATGATCGACTTCACCCTCGTGGTCGCGGTGTCCATGTCCGCCGCGGCGCAGTACCTGGCCGCCGCGTTCCCGGGGCTGATCGGTTTCCGGCTCGAGATCGCGCTGGCCGGGATCCTGATCGCCGGGCTCCTGAACCTGCGCGGGCTGCGGTTCATGGGCCGCGCCGCAGCCGTGCCCACGTACCTGTTCGTGGCCGTGCTGCTCGCCATGATCGGCACCGGCCTGTACCAGTCGGCCACCGGCACCCTGGACCGCGCGGCCTCCGCGGACTGGGAGGTCCTGCCGGTGGAGGTCCCCGACGGCGGCTGGACGGGCATGGCCCTGGCGATCCTGGTGCTGCGGGCGTTCTCCTCGGGTGCTGTGGCGGTGACCGGCGTGGAGTCGGTGGCTGGCTCCGTGCCGTTCCTGCGCCGCCCGCGGGCCGCCAACGCCCGGATCATCCTGACCGTCATGGGCGTGCTCTCCGTCGTGCTGCTGCTGGGCACCGTGTACCTCGCACGCGCCACGGGGGTCCAGCTCGTGCTGGATCCCGAGCGCCAGCTGCGCATGGACGGCCACGCCCCGGAGGCGGACTTCTATCAGAACCCCGTGCTCGGGCAGCTCGCCCGGGCGATCTTCGGCCTGGACACGCCGCTGTACTACGTCGTGATCCTGGCAACCGTGCTCGTGCTCGTGCTGGCCGCCTCGACCGCCTTCACGGGCTTCCCGGCGCTGGCCTCGCGGCTGGCACGGGATTCGAGCCTCCCGCGGCAGTTCGCCGCTCGCGGCGATCGCTTCGCGTTCACGAACGGCATCGTGGTGCTGCTGGTGGTGGCGGCGGTGCTGACCGCCGTATTCGGCGCCAACGTCAACGCCCTCGTGCAGCTCTACGTGGTGGGCGTGTTCGTGTCCTTCACGCTCACCCAGTTCGGCATGGTCCGGCACTGGCGGCGCCACCGGCGCGCCGAGCCCACGGTCTCCGGGCGGCGCCGGATCGTGGCCTCGCTGGGGCTGGCCGTGCTGGCCGCGGTGATCTCGGCCGCCGTGCTGGTGGTGGTCATGACCACGCGGTTCACCCAGGGCGCCTGGATCACCGTGGTGTGCATCGTGGCGCTGTCGCTGTTCATGAGCGGCATCCGACGGCACTACGACGCCGTCGACGACGCCCTCCAGCTGGCTCCCGACTCACCCGTGCTGGCGCTGCCCTCGCGGGTGCACGCCATGCTGATCGTGCCGTCGGTGCGCAAGCCGGACATGCGCGCCCTGGCCTACGCCCGGGCCTCGCGGCCCTCCACGCTCGAGGCGCTCGTGGTGGATGTCTCCGCCGCGCGCACCGCCCGGATCCTGGAGCAGTGGCAGCGCCTGGAGATCCCCGTGCCGCTGCGGGTGCTGGATGCGCCCTACCGCAGCTCGACCCAGCCGGTCATCGACCATCTGCGCCGGGTCCGCAGGCGCTCGCCGCGCGATCTGGTGGTGGTCTACCTGCCGGAGTACGTGGTCTCCACCTCCTGGGAGCGCTTCCTGCACAACCAGGCCACAGGAGCGCTGCGCAGCCGCCTGCGCCACGAGCGGGGCGTCATGATCGCCTCCGTGCCCTGGCACCTGAACACCCTGGGCGCGCAGGTCTCCTCCGACGAGGACGCCCCGCACGAGCAGTCATCAGAGGCCCCCGCCCAAGTCACCCGGCGCGCCGCCCGCCGCCGACGCCGGCGCCGGGCCGACCGTGAGGCCCTGGCCGCCCGCTCCCGCACCCCACGACGACGGCGCCGCCGCCCAGCCGACCGCGAGACCCCGGGTGCCAGCTCCCGCACCGCACCGACCGATGGAGACGACGCATGACCGACAGCCCTCAGCACCTCGAGCTCGAGCTGGGACCGCTGGCCCACGGCGGGCACACCGTGGCGCGCACCCAGGAGGGACGCGTGGTGTTCGTGCGCCACGGGGCCCCCGGCGAGCGGGTGCGCGTGCGGCTGAGCGAGGCCCAGGACGAGGCGCGGTTCTGGCGCGGCGATGTGGTCGAGGTGCTCTCCCCGGTGCAGGGGCGCCGGGCGCGGCATCCCTGGGAGCCGGCAGATTCGATGCTGAGCTGGGCCTCCGGGCGCGCTCCCGTCGGCGGGGCCGAGCTCGGGCACCTGGAGCTCGAGCTGCAGCGACGGCTGAAGACCGAGGTCCTGCGGGAGCTGCTCGGCGGGATCGGGGGCTTCGAGCCAGAGCAGCTCGAGGCGCTGGACCCGAGGGTCGAAGCCCTGCCGGGGGAGACGGACGACGGACTGGGCTGGCGCACGCGCGCCCATTTCGCGGTCGATGAGCAGGGCCGGGCCGCCATGCATCCCCACCGCAGCGACGAGCTCGTGCCAGTCCAGGACTTCCCCCTGATGACTCCCGCGCTGAGCGCTCTGCGGATCGGCGAGATCGACTGGTCCGGGGCGACACGGCTCGATCTGGCGGGTCCCTCTGCAGACGCCCCCACGGTGGTCGTCACCGCCGCGCACCCGTTCGACGAGGACCTCGTCCGGCGTCTGCGCGAGCACGCGCTGCCGGCTCTGCAGGTCGCCCACGCCCGGGCCGGCGGGGAGGGGGAGATCGGACTCGTGCTCAGCGCCGACACCTCCGCCGGCTCCCCGCGCCGCGAGCCCCTGGTGCTCAGCGGGACCGGACGCACCGTCGAGCGGATCGGGCAGCGCACCTGGGAGGTCTCCGCCGGCGGATTCTGGCAGGTCCACCGCAGCGCGCCCCAGCATCTGCTGGGGCTCGTCGAGCAGGAATCCGGGCTGAGCGCGGGCGAGGACGCCCTCGATCTCTACTCGGGCGCGGGGCTGCTGACGGCTGCCCTGGCCGAGGCCGTGGGGGAGACCGGCTCGGTGCTCGCCGTCGAGGGCTCCCCGCTGACCTCCACGGATGCGGCCCGCCGCTTCGGCGAGGACCCACAGGTCGAGGCGGTCACCGGCTCCGTCGAGGACGTCCTGGCCCGCCGCTGGCCGGAGCTGGTGCGGGTCCCGCAGCGGAGGCGACGCGGCGGCCGTCCGTCGCGGGGCTGGCGCGGCGCAGCGTCGTCGGTGCCTTCGCGGCGACCGGACGTCGTCGTGCTGGATCCGCCGCGCGCCGGTGCGGGCAAGGTCGTGGTGGATGCGATCGCAGCCCTCGAGCCCCGCCGGATCGTGAGCGTGTCCTGCGATCCGGCCACTGCCGCGCGCGATCTGGCTCGGTTCCGCCACCGCGGCTGGCAGGTGAGCAGCCTGCGCGGCCTGGACCTGTATCCGAACACGCATCACCTCGAGACGGTGACCGTCCTCGAGCGCAGCTGAGGGTCGCCTTACTTACCACAGATCGACACCGAAGGGGAGGTTCGGCGAGAAATCCGTGTCCGGATGGGGATATATTGGCAGGAGTCCGCCGAACCCGCGCTGCAGCTGTCCGGCCCTCGACCGAGGCTCCGACAGCGTTCCGCGCTCGGCGATCCACCACCGCGGCGAGAGGAGTTCCGGGCAGATGAGCACCGTGGACAGCTTCGGGGCCAAGGACGTCCTTGACGTCAATGGCACCCAGTACGAGATTTACCGCCTCAAGGCGCTGAAGGGCGCCGAGGCCCTTCCCTACAGCCTCAAGATCCTGCTGGAGAACCTGCTGCGCACCGAGGACGGTGCCAACGTCACGCAGGAGCACATCAAGGCCCTGGCCGAGTGGGACCCAGAGGCGCAGCCGAGCACCGAGATCCAGTTCACGCCCGGCCGCGTGATCATGCAGGACTTCACCGGCGTCCCCTGCATCGTGGACCTGGCGACCATGCGCGAGGCCATCGAGGACCTCGGCGGCGACGCCGCCCGTGTCAACCCGCTCTCGCCCGCCGAGCTGGTCATCGACCACTCGGTGCAGATCGACTCCTTCGGCAACGCCGATGCGATCGAGCGCAACATGGACATCGAGTACCAGCGCAACGGCGAGCGCTACCAGTTCCTGCGCTGGGGCCAGACCGCGTTCGACGACTTCAAGGTCGTGCCCCCGGGCATGGGCATCGTGCACCAGGTCAACATCGAGTACCTGGCCCGCGTCGTGATGACCCGCGAGGTCGACGGCGTGAACCGCGCCTACCCGGACACCTGCGTGGGCACCGACTCCCACACCACCATGGAGAACGGCATCGGCGTCCTGGGCTGGGGCGTCGGCGGCATCGAGGCCGAGGCCGCCATGCTCGGCCAGCCGATCTCCATGCTGATCCCGCGCGTGGTGGGCTTCAAGCTCACCGGCGAGATCCCCGCCGGCGCCACCGCCACGGACGTCGTGCTCACGATCACCGAGATGCTGCGCAAGCACGGCGTCGTCGGCAAGTTCGTCGAGTTCTACGGCGAGGGCGTGGCGGCCGTGCCGCTGGCCAACCGCGCCACCATCGGCAACATGTCCCCGGAGTTCGGCTCGACCGCCGCGATCTTCCCGATCGACGACGTCACCATGGACTACCTGCGCCTGACCGGCCGCCCCCAGGAGCAGATCGACCTGGTCGAGGCCTACGCCAAGGAGCAGGGCCTGTGGCACGACCCGCAGGAGGAGACCCGCTTCTCCGAGTACCTCGAGCTGGACCTGTCCACCGTCGTGCCGTCGATCTCCGGGCCCAAGCGCCCGCAGGACCGCATCGAGCTGGACAAGGCCAAGGGCACCTTCGAGCGCGACGTGAAGAACTACGTCTCGGACAAGACCCCTGAGTCGGCCGGCGTGTCCATGGAGGACGGCCGCGAGTTCGAGCTCGAGAACGGCGCGGTCTCGATCGCCTCGATCACCTCCTGCACGAACACCTCGAACCCGTCGGTGATGATGGCAGCGGCCGTGCTGGCCCGCAACGCCGTCGACAAGGGCCTGGCCTCCAAGCCCTGGGTCAAGACCTCGATCGCCCCGGGCTCCAAGGTCGTGACCGACTACTACGAGAAGTCCGGCCTGATCCCGTCGCTGGAGGCCCTGGGCTTCTACATCGTGGGCTACGGCTGCACCACCTGCATCGGCAACTCGGGTCCGCTTGAGTCCGAGATCGCGCAGGCGGTCCAGGACAACGACCTGGCCGTGACCTCGGTGCTGTCGGGCAACCGCAACTTCGAGGGCCGCATCAACCCTGACGTCAAGATGAACTACCTGGCCTCCCCGCCGCTGGTGGTCGCCTACGCCCTGGCCGGGACCATGGACTTCGACTTCCAGAACGAGCCGCTGGGCCAGGACTCCGAGGGCAACGACGTCTACCTCAAGGACATCTGGCCGGATCCGACCGAGGTCCAGCAGATCATCGACGACTCCATCGAGACGGAGATGTTCACCGACTCGTACGGCACGATCTTCGACGGCGACGAGCGCTGGCAGTCCCTGGAGACCCCGACCGGCAAGACCTTCGAGTGGGACGCGGAGTCCACCTACGTGCGCAAGCCCCCGTACTTCGAGGGCATGACCATGGAGACCTCCCCGGTCACCGACATCGAGGGCGCGCGCGTGCTGCTCAAGCTGGGCGATTCGGTCACGACCGACCACATCTCCCCGGCCGGCTCCTTCAAGTCGGACACGCCCGCGGGCAAGTACCTCATCGAGAACGGGGTCGAGCGCAAGGACTTCAACTCCTACGGCTCGCGCCGCGGCAACCACGAGGTCATGATCCGCGGCACCTTCGCCAACATCCGCATCAAGAACCAGCTCCTGGACGGCGTGGAGGGCGGCTTCACCCGCGACTTCACCCAGGAGGGCGGCCCGCAGGCCGCCGTCTACGATGCCGCGATGAACTACCAGGAGGCCGGCGTCCCGCTGGTCGTGCTGGGCGGCAAGGAGTACGGCTCGGGATCCTCCCGCGACTGGGCGGCCAAGGGCACCAGCCTGCTGGGCGTCCGCGCGGTCATCACCGAGTCCTACGAGCGCATCCACCGCTCCAACCTGATCGGCATGGGCGTGCTGCCGCTGCAGTTCCCGCAGGGCGAGTCGGCCGACTCGCTGGGCCTGGACGGCACCGAGACCTTCTCGATCTCGGGCGTCACCGAGCTCAACGACGGCCGCACCCCCAAGACCGTGAAGGTCACCGCGGCCAAGGAGGACGGCTCCACCGTCGAGTTCGACGCCGACGTGCGCATCGACACCCCCGGTGAGGCGGACTACTACCGCAACGGCGGCATCCTGCAGTACGTGCTGCGCCAGATGGCCAGCAAGTGATCTGAGGATCCCTCCGCGCGGGAGCGCCCCGTCAGGCTCCGGCCCGGCGGGGCGCTCGTGCGTGCGAACGTCCTCGCGGCAGGTCCCGGCCTGGTGCGTCGGATGCCGGCGGTAGCATCGGCTGATACGAAGATTCGCTGTGCGCGGCCTCGTCGACGAGGCTGCGCTGCAAGGAGAACCATGTCGATCTTGGAGGGCATCCGCGGCCCGGAGGACCTCAAGGGCCTGGCGCCCGAGCAGCTGGGGGAGCTGGCGGAGGAGATCCGCAGGTTCCTGGTCACCAACGTCTCGGCCACAGGCGGCCATCTGGGCCCGAACCTGGGCGTCGTCGAGCTCACGCTGGCTCTGCACCGCGTCTTCGACTCGCCCCGGGACCCGATCGTCTACGACACCGGGCACCAGTCGTACGTGCACAAGCTGCTGACCGGCCGCCAGGACTTCTCGACCCTGCGCCAGCAGGGCGGTCTGGCCGGCTACCCGGACCGCGGTGAGTCCGAGCACGACGTCGTGGAGTCCTCGCACGCCTCGTCGTCGCTGTCCTGGGCGGACGGCATCTCCCGTGCCTTCGCGCTCACCGGCCAGAACGATCGCACCACCGTGGTGGTGGTCGGCGACGGCGCCATGACCGGCGGCATGACCTGGGAGGCCGCGAACAACATCGCCTCGGATCCCGATCGCCGCGTGGTGATCGTCGTCAACGACAACGGGCGCTCCTACGCCCCCACGGTCGGCGGGCTGGCGCGTCAGCTGCAGGAGCTCAAGGCCGAGGTCCAGCAGTCGGTGGACACCGTGCGCACGGACCGGCGCTACGAGCGCGTGCTCACCCAGGTCAAGGAGTCGCTGCAGAACTCCGGGCCGGTGGGCCAGGCGACCTACCGCGGGCTGCAC
The DNA here is from genome assembly GCF_016907795.1 of Kocuria palustris. NCBI lineage: Bacteria > Bacillati > Actinomycetota > Actinomycetes > Micrococcales > Micrococcaceae > Kocuria > Kocuria palustris. Next base: position 435,832 of record NZ_JAFBCR010000001.1, on the reverse strand, counting down.
GGCATGAAGGCCGGGCTCAAGGACGTGGTGGTCCACAACGGCCTGTTCGCCGATCTGGGCATGAAGTACGTGGGCCCGATCGACGGCCACGACCAGGACGCCCTGGAGCACGCTCTGCGACGAGCCCGCGACTTCGGCGGACCGGTGCTCGTGCACACGATCACCCAGAAGGGCCACGGCTACGCCCCGGCGATCGCCGACGTCGACGACATGTTCCACGCCGTGGGCACGATCGACCCGGAGACCGGCCAGCCGACCAGCGCCAGCTCGGGCCGGTCTTGGACCTCGGTGTTCGCCGAGGCCATGGCCGAGGCCGCGGATGAGCGCGACGACATCGTGGGCATCACCGGCGCCATGACCATCCCGGTGGGTCTGAACCTCATGCAGGCCGTGCACCCGGAGCGGGTCTTCGACGTCGGGATCGCCGAGCAGCACGCCCTGACCATGGCCGCCGGCATGGCCTACGGAGGGTTGCACCCGGTGGTCGCGCTGTACGCCACGTTCCTCAATCGCGGGTTCGATCAGCTGCTGATGGACGTGGCCCTGCACAAGGCGGGCGTCACCCTGGTGCTCGACCGCGCCGGGGTCACCGGTCCGGACGGGCCCAGCCATCACGGCATGTGGGACCTGGCGCTGCTGCAGATCGTGCCCGGGCTGCACCTGGCGGCACCGCGCGACGAGCCCAGCATGCGCGAGGAGTTCCGCGAGGCCCTGGACGTCAGCGACGCCCCCACCGTGCTGCGCTACCCCAAGGGCTCCGTCTCCGAGCCGATCCCCGCTCTGGAGCGGCTCGACGACGGCGTGGAGATCCTCCTGCGCACCACCGGAGGGGTGGAGCCGGAGGCCGAGGAGGAGATGGCAGCCGGCCAGGGCTCTGCTGACGAGAAGCGTGCGGAGCGCCCTGCGGGAAGCGATCAGGACACCGACGTCCTGCTGGTCGCCGTGGGCGCCATGGCACCGCTGTGCCTGGAAGTGGCTCGGCGTCTGGGCGATCACGGGATCTCGGCCACCGTCGTGGATCCGCGCTGGGTCCTGCCCGTGCCGTCCTCGCTGTCGGAGCTGGCCGCTCTGCACCGCTTCGTGGTGGTGGTCGAGGACGGCGTGCGCTCCGGCGGCATCGGCAGCCTCATCCGCCAGTCCGTCCGCCGGGCCGGCGTGGACACTGCGCTGAACGAGGTCGGGCTGCCCACCGAGTTCCTCACTCACGGCTCCCGGTCGCAGGTGCTCGAGCGGGTGGGCCTGACCGCCCAGCAGATCACCCGCGACACCGTGGACTCGGTGCTCGGGACGCGGGTGCCCTATGCCCGCCCGGTCGGCGAGGACGCGTCCGCTCTGCGCTTCGAGGACCGCACCGGGGCTTGAGACTGACGCTCGGCGCGCAATGGCGGCAGATCGCGGGGCCGCCGCGCCGAGGGCTTCGTTGTCCGGCCCGTGCCTCCTCAGTAGGCTGAGCGGTGGAACGCGGGCGATGAGGCCCGTGACACGACGAGAGGCAAGAGACATGTTCAAGAAGGCCATCTTCGTGGCGGGCCTGGCCATCGGCTTCGTCGCCGGCTCGGCTGCCGGTCGCGAGCCGTTCGATCAGATCAAGTCCCAGGTCCTGGGCGTGACCAACGACCCGGAGGTCCGCCGCAAGGTCTCCGAGGGCGCCGAGAAGGCCAAGGCCACCGTGCAGGAGCAGGCGCCGGTCGTGGCCGAGAAGGCCAAGGAGACCGCTTCCAACGCCGCCGACAAGGCCAAGCAGACGGCCTCCAGCGCCGCCGACAAGGCCAAGGGCTCCTCCCAGGGCGACGCCACCGGCAGCCTGAGCGCCTCCACGAACTCCCCGGAGACCAAGCACGTCTGAGCCGGTGAGGCGTCCTCGCCGAGGAAGCCGCCGCGCACATGAGAAGGAGCCGCCGAGATGCGATCTCGGCGGCTCCTTCGTCCGTCTCGGGCCAGCGCCCGGGGACGGATCCTCAGCGAGGAGTCGCTGCCGCAGACCATCGGCCGATGATGGCCTGCCGTTGCGACTCCTCGTGGGCCGGGCTCAGCTCGCGGCTGCGTCGGCGTTGCCGGCGTCGTCGTGCTGCTCGGGGCGGGGCAGGCGCAGCGCCTTCTGGAGGGTCGGGGCCACGTTGTCGATCTGCCACCGACGGGCGCCGATCTCGGCGAGCCGCTCGGCGATCTGATCGAGCTCGGCCGAGGCCGGGGGATCCCAGCTGAACCGGCGCAGGTGCTCGGGGACCACGAGGTTCTCGGTGGGCATCCCCAGCTCGGCGGCGCGCTCGGCCACCGCGGGCTTCAGCGTGCGCAGGCGCTCGGCGGCGGCCGGTCGCTTGACGGTCCAGGACTTCACGGGCGGCAGCGAGTCGGAGGAGACCGACTGGGGGACCAGCTCCTCGGCCTGGCGGGCCTCCGAGAGGGCACGCAGCCAGCGCGGTGCCTCCTTGGAGGCGGCGCGGCCGTGGAAGCCCGGCGTGCGCAGCAGCTGCGGCACGGAGCGGGGCATGGCCTGGGCCACCGCGACCAGGGCGGAGTCGGGCAGCAGCCTCCCTGGAGAGATGTCCTTGTGGCGGGCGAGCTCCTCGCGCTCGGTCCACAGGTTGCGCAGGGCGGTGAGCTGGCGTCGTCCGCGGATCTTGGTGATCCCTGAGGTGCGCCGCCACGGATCCTTGCGCGGGGCGGCGGGCGGTGCTGTGCGCACGGCCTCGAACTCCTCGAGCGCCCATTCGAGCTTGCCCTGGGAGCGCAGCAGCTCCTCCATGGCGTAGCGCAGCTGGACCAGGACCTCGACGTCCAGGGCGGCGTAGGTCAGCCACGGCTCCGGCAGGGGGCGGGTGGACCAGTCCACCGCCGAGTGCTCCTTGGCCATCGTGAAGCCGAGCAGCTCCTCCGTCTCTGCGGCCAGCCCCACACGGCTCAGCCCCGCGATGCGTCCGCCGAGCTCGGTGTCGAACAGGGCGTCGGGGTGCATGTCCAGCTCGCGCAGGCAGGGCAGGTCCTGCGTGGCGGCGTGCAGGACCCATTCGGTGCCGCGCAGCGCCTCGTCGATGATCGCCAGCGATCCGGTGGCCTCCGGGTCGATGAGCACGGTGCCCGTGCCCTCGCGGCGCAGCTGGACCAGGAAGGCGCGCTGGCCGTAGCGGAAGCCGCTGGCCCGCTCGGTGTCCAGGGCCACGGGGCCGGTGCCCTCGCTGAGCTGCTCGGCGGCCAGCTCGAGGCGCCGGGTCGTGTCCACCAGCGGGGGAATGCCGTCCATGGGCTGATCCAGGAAGACGGAGTCGGGGATCTCGAATTCCTCGAAGCCCTCGACGACGGTCGGGCTCGGATGCTGGGAGGGGCTCGTGCTGCTCACTGCGGCTGTCAGATCCTCTTGCTGCTCGGATGGTTCGGGGGTGTCCGGTGTGCTCGCGGCTGCCGTGGGGGTCAGCGCCGCAGTACGGTGACCGATTCGGTCACGGGAGGCAGGCCGGCGAACGTGCAGACCATGTCCGCCCAGGCCTCCAGGTGCACGGAGAGGTCCTCGCCGTGAGGCGTCCAGGAGGCACGCAGCTCGACGTCGATGTACTCCTCGGTGTCGGCCAGCTGGCCGAAGCCCTCGGAGAGCACCCGGGAGGCCGTGCCGCCCTCTCGGGTGTACTGCGCACCGCTGCGGTCCAGGGCCTCGAGCAGCCAGCTCCAGGCGACCTGGGCGAGCATCTCGTCGTGGCCCAGATCGCGTTCGACCTCCGCCTTCACATAGGTCACTATGCGGAAGGCATCTCCCCACTCGGCTCCGCGGTCCGGGGCGTGGATGAGCAGGAAGCGACCGGTGGCCAGCTCGCGGGCGTCCTCAGCGGAGCCCTGGGAGCTGGGATGCGCCGACACGGGCTCGAGCACGGTGGCCGAGAAGGCCACCGAATCGGAGGCACGGGGCGTGGGCGCCGAGATCTCGACGAGCTCGATCTCCGGTCGGCACTGGGCACGACGCAGCGATGCCGCTGCCCGTGGGAACCTTCCGACCAGATCGCTCTGAGCTGTCACGAGGCCCAGCCTAGGCCCGCCTCACCTCGCGATCGGGCCTGCCACGCCGTCCGCCCCTCCTATGACTGGGCGCCCCCTGTATGCGGCCGGGGGTCTTGCCACCCGCGCGACGCGGCCGCCACGGCCGCTCGACGGGAGGAGGACCTCACGACTGCGCGCCCGCCTCCCCGGTGCCCTGAGCCGGCTCCAGGCGCATGGACAGCGAGTTGATGCAGTAGCGCAGATCCGTGGGCGTGGGGTAGCCCTCGCCCGCGAAGAGATGGCCCAGATGGGAGTCGCAGGCCGCGCAGCGCACCTCCACGCGCTCCATGCCCAGCGACGAGTCGCGGATGTAGCGCACGCGGTCCTCGGCCAGCGGCGCGAAGAACGACGGCCATCCGCAGTGCGAGCCGAACTTGGTCTCCGAGCGGAACAGCTCCGCGCCGCAGGCCCGGCAGGAGTAGACGCCCTCGGTCTCGGTGTCCCAGTACTCGCCGGTGAAGGGCCGCTCGGTGCCGGCCTCGCGCAGGACGTGGAACTCCTGGGGGCTGAGCACGGCGCGCCACTCGTCCTCGGTGCGCTGCACGCTGGGCGCGCTCTGGCCTTCCTCGGTCTGCGGGTCGGTGCTGCGCGGATCGGTGGTCTGCTCGGACACGGTGTCCTCCTCGCCTCGATGTCGTGGCGGCCCGCTCGGGCGCATCAGTGCGACCGGGGCCTCACGGGGACAACAGCGCACGGGCCTCGGATATTCTCGCCGCCCGAGGGCCACGGAGCACATGGCGGGGCCGTCGCTCCCGGCGGATGCCGAGGTGCGCATGACAGAATATGAATATGCCCGAATCCGTGCGCTCGTCGTCTCGTTCCGCCCGATCACGTCCGCTTGCCGCCCTGCGCGGGCAGCCGCGGGAGTCGTCGTCGGTGTGGGCCCGCGGAGCCGTGGCGGGCACGGCGCTGACGGTGGGGGCCGCGTCGCTGTCCTTCGGCGTCTCCTCGGCGATCGCCGCCTACGTGGCGCGTCAGGTCGTCGTGCCGCCCCGGTACCGCTCCGAGGACCTGAGCATCCACGAGTACACCCCCGTGGACCGCCAGGCCCATCCCGATGCCCTGCCCGGAGCCGGAGAGGTGCGCCTGGCGGCCACGGTGGAGACCACCGTCGACGGCGTCTACAGCCTGCGCTTCGGCGGGGGAGAGGGCCACGCCCGCATCGGCGAGATCCTCTCCTGGTCACCGGCCGCCGGCGAGGTCGTGCGGGAGGTCCAAGAGGTCTACAGCGGCGACCTCTCGGCGGCTTCGCGCGGCTGGTGGGCCGGGACGGTCTACCCGGACCCCGCCGCGGCCGGATACCGCTTCCACGAGGTCGAGCTGCCCATGGAGATGGGCGCGGCACCCTGCTGGGTGGTCCCGGCGGGGCAGGAGCGGGATCCGCAGAGGGCGGCCGAGCACTCCACGACGGCCCGTCAGAATCGCCGCGACGACGCGCAGCACGAAGCCGCGCACGCGGCAGCCGAGGATCCCGCCGCCCAGCAGCTGCCGGGACCCTGGGCGATCATGGTCCACGGCCGCGGCGCACAGCGCATGGAGGCCATCCGAGCCCTGGACACCGCGCAGCGTATGGGGCTGACCTCCCTGCTGATCTCCTACCGCAACGACCGCGAGGCCCCTGCCTCCCCGGACGGGCGCTACGGCCTGGGCTTCACGGAGTGGAAGGACGTCCAGCTGGCGATCTCCTACGCCAAGCTGCGCGGAGCCACCAGGATCGTGCTGTTCGGCTGGTCCATGGGCGGGGCGATCTGCCTGCAGACCGCGGACCTGTCGATCTACCGGGCGGATATCGCGGGGATGGTCCTCACCGGGCCGGTCGTGGACTGGTTCACGCTGTTCACCCACCACACGGCCTCGCGACACATCCCCTCAGCGATCACCACCATGGCGCAGTCCCTGATCACCTCGCCGCGCGGGCTGTGGCTCACGGGTCTGGCGGCGCCGCTCGATCTGGGGTCCCTGGACTGGATCACCCGGGCCGATCAGCTGCAGACGCCCACGCTGATCCTGCACTCGGCGGACGATGAGTTCGTCCCCGACACTGCTTCCAAGCGCCTGGCCGAGCTCAACGACCGGGTCGAGATGGTGGGGTTCGACCGCGCCCGTCACACCAAGGAGTGGAACGTGGACCCGCAGCGGTGGGAGTCCTCCGTGCTCTCGTGGGCGCAGCGGGTTCTGCCCGACCTGCACGGCTGAGCCGGCCCACGCTGGCAGCGCACACGACGACGCCCCCGTCGGCCCGGAAGCGGGGACGGGGGCGTCAGCTGCTCGGGCCACGACGGGCGGGTCCAGCTGCTCATGCAGCTCGCGGGAACTCAGCCGCGCGGCAGGTACGCGATCTGACGACGGATGCGATCCAGCATGGCGGACATGCCCCGCATGCGCAGCGGCGAGACCAGCTGCGTCAGCCCGAAGCGCTCCGTGAGATCGCCGGGCAGATCCCGGATCTGCGCCGCCGGCAGGCCGTCGAGCCCCTCGTGCAGGATCGAGGCGAAGCCGCGGGTCGTCGGCGCCTCCTGAGGCGCGGAGAAGAACAGGCGCACGGGAGTCTCGTCGTCGCCGGTCTCCGCCTGGTCATCCCATTCGACCGTCAGGAACAGCGGCGACTGGCACTCCACGACCTGCTCGAGCTGCTCGGGATGCTCCCCGTAGCGCTCCGGCAGATCCGGCAGGGAGCGGGAGAACTCGAGCAGCAGCTGGAGGCGATCCGCGTCCGGAACGGCGTGGAAGTCCTCGATCAGCTCCTGCACGGACTCCGGGATGTTCGCGTCCGCCCCGCTCATCGACGGGCCTCCGGAGCCTCGCCGCGCTCCTCGCCCATCACGACGGGCAGACCGACGGAGTTGCCCCACTCGGTCCAGGAGCCGTCGTAGTTGCGCACCTGCGGGTAGCCCAGCAGGTGCTCGAGCACGAACCACGTGTGGGAGGAGCGCTCGCCGATGCGGCAGTAGGCGATGACCGGCTCCTGCGGATCCAGCCCGATCTCGTCGCGGTAGATCGCCTCGAGCTCCGGGCGGGTCTTGAAGGTCGAGTCCTCAGCGGCGGCGCGCGCCCACGGGACGGAGGCTGCGGTGGGGATGTGGCCGCCGCGCAGCACGCCCTCCTGCGGGTAGTCGGCCATGTGCGTGCGCTCGCCCGTGTATTCCGGGGCCGAGCGGACATCCACCAGGGGAGTGCGCCCGATCTCGTCCAGGACGTCCTGACGGAAGGCGCGGATGCGGGAGTCGTCGCGCTCGACGACGGGGTAGTCGGTGCGCTCGCGCGACGGGGTCTCGGTGGACAGCTCGCGGCCCTCGGCGATCCACTTGTCGCGGCCGCCGTCCATCAGGCGCACGTCCTGGTGGCCGAAGAGGGTGAAGACCCACAGGGCGTAGGCGGCCCACCAGTTGGACTTGTCGCCGTATACCACGATCGTCTGCTCGCGCGAGATGCCCTTGGCGCTCATCAGCTCAGCGAACTGCTGCCCGCCCAGGTAGTCGCGCACGGCCTGCTGGTTGAGCTCGGTGTGCCAGTCGACCTTCACGGCGTCCGGGATGTGGCCGGTCTCGTAGAGCAGCACGTCCTCGTCCGACTCCACGATGACGACCTGCGGATCTTCGAGGTGCTGGGCCACCCACTCGGTGGAGACCAGGCGCTCGGGGTGGGCGTATTCGGCGAACTTGGGGTCCGTGGTGTCGGGATCGACAGCCATGTGCGTCCTCCAGAAGGGTCGTAGGGGGCGGCCCCGATCACTGGGGCCGACCTTGAGGGATCTGGTTCCACTGTACCCACGGGCCTGCGCGGTCGAGCCGGCCCGCGGGCCATGTGCGCGACGGGCGAACCGCAGCGGCTCGCCTGCCGGTAGGCTCGGTCGCGTCCCACCGGTAGCACCTGAAGAGGTCCTTTGTGAGTCCCAAGATCGAGCGCCTGTCCGAGCGCGCACCGTCCGTCTCCGCGGAGCAGCTGCTCGAGGGCTTCCGCCCCTCGGAGCGCTTCGGCGAGGTCTCCTTCGACACCTACCGCCCGGACCCCTCACAGCCCTCGCAGGCGGAGGCCGTCGAGGTGCTCAAGCGCTTCGCCGCCTCGATCCAGGCGCCCTCCCAGAAGAAGAGCGGCGGCTTCCTCTCGCGCATGTTCGGCGGCGGGCAGAAGCAGACGGCGGCCCAGGGCATCTACCTCGACGGCGGCTTCGGCGTGGGCAAGACGCACCTGCTGGCCTCGCTGTGGCACGACTCGCCGGGGCCGAAGTCCTTCGGCACCTTCGTGGAGTACACCAACCTTGTCGGCGCTCTGACCTTCCGCAAGACGGTCGAGGCGCTGAGCGGTTATGCGCTGGTGTGCATCGACGAGTTCGAGCTCGACGATCCCGGCGACACCGTCCTGATGTCCCGGCTGATGCGGGAGCTCTCGGATGCTGGGGTGCGCCTGGCCGCGACCTCCAACACGCTGCCCGGTTCGCTGGGGGAGGGCCGCTTCGCCGCGCAGGACTTCCAGCGCGAGATCCAGGTGCTCTCCGATCAGTTCGACGTCCTGCGCATCGACGGCGAGGACTTCCGCCACCGCGGCCTGCCCGAGGCACCCGCGCCGCTGGCGGACGACCAGCTCGAGGCGGCCGCCGCGCAGCGCTTCCCGGACGACGCGACCATCGCGGTCGACGACTTCGAGGACATCCTGGAGCACCTGATCCGCGTGCACCCGTCGCGCTACCGGGCCATGGTCCAGGGCCTCGACGGCATCGTGTGGCGCGGCGTGCGCACGGTCGACGAGCAGGCCCTGGCTCTGCGTCTGGTCGTGCTGGCCGACCGCCTCTACGACCGCGACCTGCCGATCATCAGCTCCGGCGTGGCCTTCGATCAGATCTTCACCCCGGAGATGATGGCCGGCGGCTACCAGAAGAAGTACTCGCGCGCCGTCTCGCGACTGACGGCCCTGGCCCGCGAGGGACAGATGCCGGAGCAGCCCTCGGTCTGACGCGGCTGAGGGCTCGACCGTCGTCGTCCGGTCGTCCGATGCCGGCCGGAGGACCCCGGCCGGGATGCGAGCATCTGCAGATGCACTGAGGGGCGGCACCGTGATGGTGCCGCCCCTCAGGCGCATGAGGACCGACCCTTGCGGGCCGGTCGACCGCTGATCCGTGGATCAGTTGTCGTCGTTTCCGCCAGTGAGCTTGTCCTTGGCGGAGTTGATGTGGTCCTCGTGCTGGCCGCCGGTCTTGTCGTTGGCCGTGTCAGCTGCCTTGTCGACGGCCTCGGGGTTATCCGAAGCAGCCTGCTTGGCCTTGTCTGCCATTCCTCCGAGATCCACCATAATGGTCTCCTCTCGCATCGATGTCATCTGACATCGCATACTCTCCACTGCCGAGGGCCGTTTCGTCACCATTCACGCGTGCACGGCGAGTCGCAGGCCGCCGCGAGCCTCTCCGCAGCCCCTCCCTGCGGCCTCTACCCACCGCCTCTCCCCGCCGCACTTCACTGCCGCGCCTTCCTCACACCCCGCCCCGAGGCCGAGTGGATCCCCACTTGCGCTGAGGGCCCCGATAGTGCAACTGAGCATCCACTCGGCGCGGGGGCGGGTGAGGTGGAGACGCGGAGCGGCTGAGGGAGGGCGCCGACGAGTTCGGAGAGCGTGGTGTGGCGGAGTGCCTGAGGGGACGACGAAGGCCCCGACTGAAGCTTCAGTCGGGGCCTTCTGAGGTGGTGCGCGATACTGGGATCGAACCAGTGACCTCTTCCGTGTCAGGGAAGCGCGCTACCGCTGCGCCAATCGCGCTCATGCTCCCGTGGGAGCGAGCTTGGTGGGAACCGAGGTGGAGACGGGATTCGAACCCGCGTAGACGGCTTTGCAGGCCGCTGCCTAACCACTCGGCCACCCCACCGGGACCTGTGTCCTTGCGGACCTGGCCTTCTCATTGATCGCATCCATCCGAAGATGATGCTCTCCGAGCGGTTGACGGGAGTCGAACCCGCGACCCTCACCATGGCAAGGTGATGCTCTACCAGCTGAGCTACAACCGCGAATCATCGGCCTTTCGGCTGACGTTCGATCGGAAACTGTATCACAGCCTCTTCCGTGCTCATGCTCGGCGCCTCGGCTGCGGACAGTGCGTCCAGTCCGATGCGCCGGGCTCTCGCTCCGCGTCCTTCGGGCTGCTCGCCGTTCCGACAGGCGTAGACATTAGGCCACCTGGATGGCGCCATGCAAATCGGCTCCAGTGCCCTGGTCCGACGGGGGTGCAAGACAGCTCGCACGTCACTGGAGGCTTGGGTGTCTGCATGCCTGAGGCCCGGGCCCCGGATCGCTCCTGCTCGCGCGAGCGTGCGAAGAAGGAGAAGAGAGATGAAGCGAAGAAGCGCTGTGGGAAGACCGTCGGGAGAAGGGCGCCAGCAGGGGCGCGGCCAGGTGCCGGCGAGGCCGAATTGGCGAGCCGCGTCAGGGTGCGCTATGGTTTCCAGGTCGAAAGGCGCGATTAGCGCAGCGGTAGCGCGCTTCGTTCACACCGAAGAGGTCACTGGTTCGATCCCAGTATCGCGCACGGAAGATCGACCAGAAGGCCCCGTCCGGTTCCACCGGCCGGGGCCTTCTGCATGAAGACCGTCGTCCTGCCTCCTCGAGGTCGCCGTGCTCCCGGATCCGCGGGGGGATAGGCCACCCATGAGGACGCCCAGGAGGGAGCCTCCGCATGACCCAGCCGCGACTGGCGCGCCAGACCGAGAACGGGCGGATGTACGCCCGCTCGGAGTCCGGGCAGCCCGAGGTCCCCTCGATCACCACTGTGCTCAGCTGCGCGGCCCTGGACCTGGGCGGCTGGCACGGCTGGTCGGCCGCACAGGCTGTGATCACCGACGATCGTCTCCCGCAGTCCATCGGCTCCGCGCCCAAGCTGCGCCAGATCGCCCGCGACGCCGCCGGAGCCGCCGAACGCCACCGCGACGAAGCGGCCCTGCGCGGAGACCGGGTCCACGACTACGCCGAGCAGACCGCTCTGCGCGCCATGGGTCTGGAGTCCCGGGTCGAGGAGGCGCGGGAGGTCCTGGCCTCGCACGGCGAGCGCGCCTACGCGGATCGCTTCGACGAGTGGTGGCAGCTCTACCGCCCGGAGCCGCTGGCCGCCGAGATCACGGTCTGGAACGCCACGGTCGGCTACGCCGGGACGCTGGATCTGGTCGCGCGCATCGGCGGCAAGGTCTGCCTGATCGACTACAAGACCAAGGGCACCGACCGCTCCGGTCGGGTCAAGCCCATGGATGCCAAGGTCGTGACCCAGCTCGTGGCGGGTCTGAAGGCCGAGGAGCAGCTGCTCGACGCTCAGGCCGGCACCTGGGAGCCCTGGAAGTTCGGTGCGGCCGACCTGCTGCTCGGCGTGGCCGTGGGGGAGACCGAGGTCTCCGCCCAGCAGGCCGCACCCGAGGTCCTCGAGGCGCACTGGCACAAGTTCTGCTCGCTGCGCAGGCTGTGGGCCCATCAGACCAAGCTGGATCGGGGCCCGTCGCAGCTGCGCCCCGTCCCGCCGCCGCCGGCCTGAGCCGGCGTACGTCGTCCGCGGGCCGCGGCCGCCCAGCAAGCACCCCACCCTCTCGTCCCATTTGGAGGAGCCTCCGATGTCCGTCCGTCCGATCCGCACGATCGGGGATCCGATCCTGCGCTCCGCCGCCGACCCGGTCAGGCGCTTCGACGATGATCTGCGCACCCTGGTGGCCGACATGTTCGAGACCATGCGCGATGTGGAGGGAGTGGGGCTGGCCGCCCCGCAGATCGGCGTGGGCCTGCAGATCTTCGTCTACGAGATCGGCGAGGACTCCGGGGTCTTCATCAACCCGAGGATCGAGCTGGGGGATGAGATGCAGGAGGGCGGCGAGGGCTGCCTGTCCGTGCCGGGGCTGGGCTTCGACACCCCGCGCCGGCAGTGGGCGCGCGTGAGCGGGCTCGACGAGCACGGCCAGGAGCACGAGGCCGAGGCCATGGGCCTGCTGGCGCGCTGCTTCCAGCACGAGCACGATCACCTGCAGGGCACCCTGTACGTCAACCGCCTGGAGGGCGAGGCCCGCCGCGAGGCATGGCGGCGGATCCGCGCCGAGGACTACGCCCGCACCGTCGCCGAGGTCCGCCAGGAGCGCGCCGGCACCCTGGGCTCGAGCTTCGGAGGCTGAGGAGGCACCGTGAGAATCATCTACGCAGGAACGCCCGAACCCGCAGTGGCGCCGCTCGAGCACCTGGCTGCTGCCGAGGGGATCGAGATCGCAGCGGTGCTCACCCGTACCGACGCCCCCGTGGGACGCAAGAAGGTGCTGACCCCGTCGCCGGTGGCCGCAGCCGCCGAGCGGCTCGGTCTGCCCGTGCTGAAGGCCAATCGGGTCGACGACGAGGTCGTCGAGCAGCTGCGTTCCACCGGCGCGCAGGCCGGGGCCATCGTGGCCTACGGCGCGCTGCTCAAGCGCCCGGCGCTGGAGGCCCTGCCGCTGGGCTGGGTCAACCTCCACTTCTCCCTGCTGCCGCGCTGGCGCGGAGCCGCACCAGTGCAGCACTCGCTCATCCACGGCGACGCCGAGCTCGGCGCCTCCGCCTTCCTGCTCGACGAGGGCATGGACACAGGACCGCTGCTGGGCACCGCGCGCACGCAGCTGCACGACGACGACGTGGCCGGCTCGCTGCTCGAGCGAATGTCGCACGAGACCGCGCCGCTGCTGCTGGAGGCCCTGCAGCGCCTGGAGCGCGGCGAGCAGCCCGTCCCGCAGCAGGGGGAGGCAACCATGGCGCCCAAGCTGTCCACCGCGGACAGCCGCATCGACTGGCAGCGTCCGGCAGCAGAGATCGCGCGCCTGGTGCGCGGCACCACCCCCGAGCCGGGACCGTGGACCGAGCTCGACGGCCAGCGCTTCAAGATCGTGGCCGGTGTGCGCGAGGCCCCCGAGCACACCGATCTGGCCCCGGGACAGGTGCAGCTGCGCGACGGCCGCGTCCTGACCGGCACCGGAACCCACGCTCTCGAGCTGCTGCGCGTGCAGCCGGCGGGCAAGCAGGCCATGGATGCCGGCGACTGGGCCCGCGGCCGACTCGGCCGCGCCGACGACGAGACCACGAGGACGGTGTTCGCATGAGCCCGGCGGATGAGTCAGGACAGCGCGGCTCGGGCCGCGGAGGAGCGTCGCGCGGCGGAGCCGGCCAGGGCGGGCGCCGTGGCGGCGGGCCCGGTGCCGGCCGCGGTGCCGGAGGTCGTGCAGGCGGCGGCTCGGGCGGTCGGCAGCGCGGCGAGGACCGCCGCGACCAGGCCGGACGCCAGCGCCATCGCCGCTCGATGGATCAGCGCTCGTACTCGGCCTCTGCTCCGTCGCAGCGCTCCCGTCAGGCCGACCCGGCGCGCCTGGCGGCCTACCGGACCCTGCGCGAGGTCTCCGAGAACGACGCCTACGGCAACCTGGTGCTTCCGCAGCAGATCCGGGAGCAGCGCCTGGACCGTCGCGACGCCGGCTTCGCGACCGAGCTCGCCTACGGGGCACTGCGGCATCAGGGCACGTGGGATGCGATCCTGCAGCGCTGCGTGGACCGGCCCCTCGAGCAGCTCGACGCCCCGGTGGTCGACGTCCTGCGCCTGGGCGTGCACCAGCTGCTGGCCATGCGCGTGCCGGATCACGCGGCGATCGATCAGACGGTCGGGCTGACCCGCGCCGAGATCGGCGCGGGTCCGTCGGGCCTGGTCAACGCGGTGCTGCGGAAGGTCGCGGCCGCCCCGCTGGAGCAGTGGATCGCCGAGCTGAACGAGGGCTCGACTGCCTGGCAGCGCCTGGCCACCGCCCACGCGCATCCCGAGTGGATCGTGCGCGCCATGAGCCAGGCGCTGAGCGCCCACGGGCGCAGCCCGGAGGAGATCGAGGCTCTGCTCGAGGCGGATAACGAGCCGCCCTCCGTCCAGCTCGTGGCGCTTCCGGGACTGGGACATATCCAGGAGGAGCTCGACGACGGCGCCGAGCCCGGTCCGCTGACCCCGGACTCCGCGATCAGCGGCGGCGGCGATCTCCACCGGCGCGCCGGAGTGCGCACCGGCGGGATCCGCGTCCAGGACTCGGGCTCCCAGCTCGTGGCCCGCACCCTCGTCGCGGCACGGCCCGTGGAGGAGGGGGAGCACTGGCTCGACCTGTGCGCCGGCCCCGGCGGCAAGGCCGCTCTGCTGGCCGCACTGGCCCAGCAGAACGGGGCCACCCTGCTGGCCAACGAGGTCTCCGAGCACCGCGCCCGTCTGGTCGACGATGCCCTGGCCGTGCTGCCCGAGGAGGCCTGGCAGATCCGCTGGGGCGACGGCCGCGACATCGCCTCGGTGCTGGAGCAGCCCGATCACTACGTGGCCGCCGAGGGCTTCGACCGCGTCCTCGTCGACGCCCCCTGCACCGGTCTGGGCGCGCTGCGTCGCCGTCCGGAAGCGCGCTGGCGCCGTCGTCCCTCGGACCTGGCCGATCTGACCCAGCTGCAGGCTCAGCTGCTGCCGGCCGCAGCCGAGGCCCTGCGCCCCGGCGGGCTGCTGCTCTACGCGACCTGCTCTCCGCATGCGGCCGAGACGGTCGTGGCCGTCGACGACCTGCTGCGCGCCCGTCCCGATCTGCGTCTGATCGACGCCGCCGAGCCGGCGCGCGCTGCGGCTCTTCCCGGTGCCCTCGAGGGCGAAGCCGATCCGTCGAACCCGCATCCGGCGGGGGAGTCCGTGGCGGACGGCGCGCGGACCGTGCAGCTGTGGCCGCACGTGCACGGAACCGATGCCATGTTCATGGCCCTGTTCACCAAGACCTCCTAAGGTCGAGGACACACCCGAGGCTCCAGGAGGAGACATGTCCCGCTGCTGCATCCACCCGTCCGTGCTCTCCGCGGATTTCGCCAACCTGGAGGCTGAGCTGCAGCGGATCTCCACCGCGGACGCCGCGCACATCGACGTCATGGACAACCGCTTCGTGCCGAACCTGACCCTGGGCCTGCCGGTGGTCGAGCGGCTGCAGGAGGTGTCCCCGGTGCCACTGGACATCCACCTGATGATCGAGGACGCCGATCGCTGGGCCCCTGGCTACGCCGAGGCCGGCTGCGCGTCGGTGACCTTCCACGCCGAGGCCGCCCGCGCCCCCATCCGCCTGGCCCGTGAGCTGCGCGGCGCCGGCTCCAAGGCCGGGCTGGCCCTGCGCCCCGCCACACCGGTGGAGCCCTACCTGGACATGCTCACCGAGATCGACATGCTCCTGGTGATGACGGTGGAGCCGGGCTTCGGCGGCCAGAGCTTCCTGGACGTGACCCTGCCCAAGATCCGTCGCGCCGCCGAGGCCATCCGCGCCGGCGGCGGCGAGGTCGCCCTGCAGGTCGACGGCGGCGTCTCGATGGAGACCATTGAGCGCGCCGCCGAGGCCGGCGCGGATGTCTTCGTGGCCGGCTCCGCCGTGTACGGCAAGGACGACCCGCAGGCCGCGATCGCTGCTCTGCGCCAGGCCTCCCGCTCCGCCCAGGGCTGACGCGTCCGCGGACCCGGGCCGCCGCGTGCCATAATCGGGCCCACGACACGACGTGCTCCGAGATCGGTGGAATTCCGAGCCGGCGGTGACAGCCCGCTAACCGGTAACCGTCGTCGTCGCCGAGAACGCACGGCGCCCTCAACGGGGCCCGGGCCCTCGACGACGACACGGCCCCGGCCTGACTGGTGAGATTCCAGTGCCGACAGAACAGTCTGGAAGGGAGGAGCACGGTCGATCGCGTCTGAGCCCTCGCGGCCCGCGCACGCCGACTTCGGCGTGCCGTGCGCCCATGGGCTGAGCCGTCATCGGCCTCACGTCCTCCCGTCCGCCTCCCGGACATCCGTGCCGCGCCGATCCCGCAGGATCGGCCCCCGCAGCGGACCGGGACCCCGGCCCGCCAGATCGGCCCGGGAGGCACCACGGTGGAGATCTTCGAGCAGCTGTTCAACGCGCAGCTGCGCATCGGCGACGGCTTCCTGCTGTGGCGCGAGGTCATCGGCAACGTCTTCGGCCTGCTCTCGGCCTTCGGCGGGATGCGCCGGAAGGTCTGGGCCTGGCCCATCGGCATCGTCGGCAATCTGCTGCTGCTCACCGTCTTCCTGGGCGCCGTCTTCGGATCGCCGAACCCCGTGAACCTGCTGGGGCAGGCAGGCCGCCAGGTCATGTTCATCATCGTGGCCGTCTACGGCTGGGTGCAGTGGCGCCGGGCCCGCACCGGCGACGGCGTGGCCGTCTCCCCGGGCTGGGCCTCCGGACGCGAGCGGATCCTGCTCGTGTCCCTGCTCGTGCTGGGCACTGTTGCGCTCACGCCGCTGTTCCGCGCGCTGGGATCCTATGAGCCCGTGTGGGCCGACGCCTGGATCTTCGTGGGCTCCGTGGTGGCGACCTGGGGCATGGCTCGCGGATGGACCGAGTTCTGGCTCGTGTGGGTGGCCGTGGACATCGTGGGCGTGCCCCTGCTCGTCTCGGCCGGCTACTACGCCTCGGCGTCCATGTACGTGTTCTACGGCTGCTTCACTCTTCTCGGGTTCTTCATCTGGTGGCGGGTCCAGCGTCGCGAGGGATCCGCCCCTGTCGGGACGGAATCCTCCGGGGTCGAGATCGAGACCGCCTTCCCCGACGTCACCGTGCGGCTGAGCTCCGCCGACGACGAGGCCCGCCGATGACCGTCGAGCCGTCGTTCACCGAGGCCGAGACCGCCGCCATGCAGCGGGCGCTCGAGGCCGCGCTGGAGGGCCCCCGCGGCGCCAATCCGCTCGTGGGCGCGGCGCTGCTGGATGCGCAGGGACGGATCCTGCACGTGGGGCGGCATCTGGGTGCGGGCACTCCGCACGCCGAGGCCGACGTCCTGACCCAGGCCCGCGCGGCGGGAACCGACCTGCTCGACACCACGATCGTGGTGACGCTCGAGCCCTGCGACCACACCGGACGCACGGGTCCGTGCAGCCAGGCCATCCTGGAGGCCGGGATCCCGCGGGCGATCTTCGCCGTCGAGGACACCCAGGCCGGTGCCGGGGGAGCCAGGCGCCTCCGCGCCGCCGGTGTCCAGGTACGCAGCGGGCTGCTGGCCGAGCAGTCCCGGGCGCTGAACTGCCGGTGGGATCGAGCCGGTCGAGAGAATCGTCCGTTCGTGACGGCCAAGATCGCCCAGTCGCTCGACGGGCGCATCGCCGCCGCCGACGGCACCAGCCAGTGGATCACCGGGGCCGAGGCCCGGCGGCACGGCCATGGCCTGCGAGCCCGCGCGGACGCGATCGCGGTCGGCACCGGCACCGCCCTGGCCGACGACCCGCGCCTGAGCGCCCGACGGGACGACGGCACCCCGGCCGACTCGCAGCCGCTGCGCGTGGTGATCGGGCACCGCGAGATCCCGGCCCCTGCGGCCGTGCGCGGCGAGGACGCCCGCTTCCTCCAGCTGCGCACTCACGACCCTCTCGAGGCGCTGCGCGAGCTGCGCGCCCGCGGTGTCGGACACCTGCTCCTGGAGGGCGGGGCCGGGCTGATCAGCGCATTCCTGGACGCCGATGCCGTCGATGAGCTGCTCGTCTACCAGGCTCCGCTCGTTCTGGGCGGCGGTCGACCCTCGGTGGAGCTGCTCGGGCGCACGAGTCTCACCCAGGCGCTGGGCTTCGCCCCGGATCCGGCGGGCGGCGGGCCGATCACGAGGCAGGGCACCGACCTGCTGTGGCAGCTGCAGCCGCTCGGGCCGCACGGAGAGGCAGCGGAGCCCCCGTCCTCGAACAGCGGCGGCGGCTGACGGCACCAGCGGCACTCCGCGCCGATCGTCCGCAGCCGACGGCACCAGCACCACCGCAGCAGCCGGGAAGAGCAACAGCGACCCCGGATCAGAGGCGCCCCGGCAGGGGCAGAGAAGGAAGAGGCAGATGTTCACCGGAATCGTCGCCGAGCGCGGCAGGATCGTGCAGATCGAGCCCGTGGGCACCGGGCGACCGCCCAGCCCGGAGGGCCTCAGCGAGGAAGCGGTCACCGCCGAGCAGACCGCCCAAGGCACCGGCTCGGTGCGCCTGCACCTGGAGGCCGGCTCAGTGCTCGAGGATCTGCCCCTGGGCGGCTCGCTGGCCGTGGACGGCGTGTGCCTCACCGCCACGCCGCTGTCGGCTGTGGACGCTGCGGCGACGGCCGTCGCCGCGGGTGTCGACGCCGACGCGCCCACCGGGTCGGAAGCAGCCGGGACCGATGCCCCAGGGACGCTCGGCACCGCGGACGCCGCACCCCGGCGCCGCTTCGTGGCCGATGTCATGGGTGAGACCCTGCGCCGCACCACCCTGGGCGGTCTGCGAGAGGGCAGCGCGGTGAACCTGGAGCGCTGCACCCCGGCCGATGGACGCCTGGACGGGCACGTGGTTCAGGGTCATGTGGATGCCGTCGGCACGATCCTGGAGCGCACCGACCACGGCACGTGGGAGACGCTGCGCATCGGCGTTCCGGTGGAGATCGCCGAGCTGCTCGCGGAGAAGGGCGCCATCGCCGTGGACGGCGTCTCGCTGACGGTCACCGCCGTGAGCCCCGGGCCGCTCAGCACCGGCCGCGCCGCAGAGCTGGATCAGCACTGGTTCGAGATCGGGCTCATCCCGGCCACCCTGGCGGCCACCGGCCTGGGCGAGAAGCGCCGCGGGGATCGAGTGAACCTCGAGACGGATGTCATGGCCAAGTACGCCGCACGGCTGTCGTCGTTCCGCTCGGCCCCGGCGCCGTGGTCCGATCCGGCCCTCGAACCCCAGACCCCGGATCAGACCCCGATCCCGCTGGACACGGTCGAAGAGGCGGTGCGCCAGGTCCGCGATGGCGGGGCCGTCGTGGTGGTCGACGACGAGGACCGTGAGAACGAGGGCGATCTGATCTTCGCCGCCGTGCACGCCAAGCCCGAGCTCGTGGGCTTCACCGTGCGGTGGTCCTCGGGCGTGCTGTGCGTCCCGCTGACCGGTGAGCGCGCCGATGAGCTCGGCCTGCCGCCCATGACCGCGGTCAACGAGGACGCGAAGGGCACCGCCTACACCGTGACCTGCGATGCCCGCGAGGTCGTCAGCACCGGCATCAGCGCCGAGGACCGCGCGCTGACCGCCCGCGTGCTGGCCTCTGCGTCCTCCACCGCCGCAGATCTGACCCGCCCGGGCCACGTCCTGCCGCTGCGGGCCGCCGCAGGCGGGGTCCTCGAACGGCGAGGGCACACCGAAGCGGCCGTCGACCTGTGCACTCTGGCAGGCCTTCCGCGGGCCGGGGTGATCGCCGAGATCGTCCACGACGACGGCTCCATGCAGCGCCTGCCCGATCTGCGCGAGTTCGCCAGCCGCCACGGCCTTCCGCTGATCAGCATCGAGGACCTGGCCCAGCACCTGCGCACTCGGGAGACGGCATGACAGGGGCGGCAGGGCATGCCGAGACCGCACCTCGGCCGGTCCTCGCGACCTCCGAGCCGGTCATGATCCCCATGGCCGAGGGCCGCTTCCTCGTGCGCGCCTGGCAGATCCCCGATGCCGACGGCACCACCGTCGGTGAGCACCTGAGCCTGACGGCTTCCGGGCAGAGGGAGGACATATCGGAGACGGCCCCGCTGGTCCGGCTGCATTCCGAGTGCCTGACCGGCGACGTCTTCGGCTCCTACCGCTGCGACTGCGGGCCCCAGCTGCACCTGGGCCTGGAGCGGATCGCCGCCGAGGGCGGCACGCTCGTCTACCTGCGCCGTCATGAGGGCCGGGGGATCGGCCTGGTGAACAAGCTGCGCGCGTACCAGCTGCAGGACGGGGGAGCCGACACCGTCGAGGCCAATGAGCTGCTGGGCCTGCCGGCCGAGGCCCGCGACTGGGGTGCTGCCGCCACGATCCTGCACGAGCTGGGCCTGCAGCGGATCCGCCTGCTGAGCAACAACCCCCTCAAGGCCGAGCAGCTGGCAGGCCTGGGCATCGAGGTGACCGACATGGTCCACCACGAGGTCGCCGCCCGCCCCGAGAACCACGACTACCTGGCCACCAAGCGCGACCGCATGGAGCACCGGCTCCTGCACGTCGACGACTGAACGACTGACGGCACCGAATCCACCACACAGGACCATGACGGCCCCGGCACCGGAGCCGTCGAAGGAGACAACGAGATCATGAGCGGACACGGAGCACCCACCCTGGCGGCATCCGATCTGGAGGGATCGCAGCTGAAGGTCGCCGTGGTGGCCTCGCGCTGGCACGAGCAGATCATGGACGGGCTGCTCGGCGGCGCCCAGAGGGCCCTGGCCGAGGCCGGCGTCCAGGACCCCGCGATCGTGCGGGTGGCCGGCTCCTTCGAGCTGCCGGTCGCTGCCCGGCGACTGGCCGGTGCCTTCGATGCTGTGATCGCGCTGGGCATCGTGATCCGCGGCGGCACACCGCACTTCGACTACGTCTGCCAGGCCGCGACCATGGGCCTGACCGACGTCTCGACGGCCACGGGGGTGCCGATCGGCTTCGGCGTGCTGACCACCGACGACGAGCAGCAGGGGCTGGACCGAGCGGGTCTCGAGGGCTCGAGCGAGGACAAGGGCTACGACGCGGCCGTCGCCGCAGTCGATGCCGCCCTCACGCTGCGCGGGCTGGGCCTCTGAACCTGAATCGCCGTCACCCTCGACGGCGGAGGCCTCCGCGTCAACGACCGAAACAGGGTGAGGACACCGGCCGAGAGGCGGCAGAGTGCGGCCAAGACCAGGGGCCCGGTCACGGCGATCGCCGTGGCCGGGCCCCTGGTCTGCGAGACGGGAGCCGATCGAGGATCAGATCTCGTCCTCCTCCGCGGCCTCCTGCCAGCGGCTGAAGTCCAGGGTCAGGTAGAGCGCGAGAGCGGGGGAGTTGTCCTCCGGGATCCGCAGGCTCAGCCGCTCGTGGCCGGCCTCCGCCAGTGCGGTGGCACTGCTGCGCACGAGCTGCTCGGCCAGCCCCTGCCGGCGGTGCGAGGCGTGGGTGAACAGCTCGAAGAGGTAGGGATCCTCCGGGACGCCTCCTCCCGTGCGCTGCTCGACCACCAGGGCGGCGGCCACGATGTCGTCGTCCTCGTCGGCGACTACGGGCGATGCCTCGGGCAGGAGGCGGCCGAACTCGCCGTCGAAGAGCTTGGTGAGGATCTCCCGGGCCTCCTCCGGCGAGGTGACATTGGAGTCATCCGGAGTCGAGGACGCCTGATAGGCGGCCGCATAGAGCTCGGCCAGCGCGGGGATGTCTTCAGAGGATGCCGGGCGGGTGTTGAGCAGGCTCTTGCCAGAGCGTGCGACGAGGTCTGCAGTGCGTCCCACGAGGACGATCTTCCCAGTCATCGGTGTCTCCAGATCTTCAGTGCGGTGTGCGGACCGTCGGCCCCGCCTGCCCTAGGGCCTGCGGGGTGCCGGTGCGGCAGTGCGGCTCGGGCAGGAGCGGCCTCTGACGACTCGACGGGACGGGGTCGGGCGGGGGAACCCGGTTGGTTACCGGTCGGGGTCTCAGGGTACCGAACACCCCGGCGGCTGTCGTGATCACCGACACCGTCCGGTGGCAACACGGTCGTGGATCCCGCCTCGACGACAGAGGCCCCCGACTCCGCGGGGGAGTCGGGGGCCTCTGCAGCAGGGACAGCCGATCAGCTGCCGATCTCGCGATCCGAGGTGTTGTGCCCGGCATCGAGGGAGCCCAGGTCCTCCTGGTGCTCGTGATGCGCGGCCTCGAGCTCGGCCGGGGTCACCGGCGCCACGCGATCCTCGTAGAAGAAGCGCGTCAGGCGCGAGCGCAGCTTCTCGGGGCCGGAGATCCGGCCCTTGGCGTTGCGGCGCGGTGCCTGCGGGGTGGGAGCCTCGAAGCTGACCAGGCGGTACTGGGCGTAGGGGCTCAGCGGCTCGTGGACCTCGACGAACTCCCCGTGCGGCAGCTGCTGCACGCGGCCGGTCTCGCGGCCGTGCAGGGCGATCTCGCGATCCTTGCGCTGCAGCGACAGGCAGATCCGCTTGACGATCAGGAACGTGATGATCGGGCCGACGATCCACAGCGTGCGCAGGGCGTAGATGACGTCGTTGAGCGAGAGGTGGAAGTGCGTGGCGATGAGGTCGCCGGTGGCCGCCACCATCATCACGGAGTAGAACACGACCGCAGCTGCGCCCAGGCCCGTGCGGGTGGGGGCGTTGCGCGGGCGGTCCAGCACGTGGTGCTCGCGGGAATCACCGGAGATCCAGCGCTCCAGGAACGGGTAGGCGAAGATCGCACCGATCAGCGCGCCCATGATCATCAGCGGGATGAACACGGCCAGCGGGATCGTCACCAGGCCGAACAGGTTCCACTCCCAGTTCCAGGGCCAGGTGCCCGGGAACAGGCGCAGGGCGCCGTCGCCGAAGAGGATGTACCAGTCCGGCTGCGTGCCTGCCTGCACCGGGGAGGGATCGTACGGGCCGTAGTTCCACAGCGCGTTGATCTGGACCATCCCGGCAAGGGCCGAGAGGAAGCCGAGCACGATGAAGAAGAAGCCGCCGGCCTTGGCCGCGTAGACGGGGCCGACCGGGAAGCCGACCACGTTGTCCTCGGTGCGACCGGGGCCCGGGTACTGGGTGTGCTTGTGGGTCACGACCATGAACAGGTGGACCACGATCAGGCCCAGGATCACGCCCGGGATCAGGAAGACGTGGAGGATGTACAGGCGGGGGATCACCACGTGGCCGGGGAACTCTCCGCCGAAGAGCATCATGGAGATATAGGTGCCCACCACAGGGATGGACTTGGCCATGCCGTCGGCGATGCGCAGGCCGTTGCCGGAGAGCACGTCATCTGGCAGGGAGTAGCCGGTGAAGCCGGCCGCCATGGCCATGACGAACAGCAGCGCGCCGACGACCCAGTTGAGCTCGCGCGGGCGGCGGAACGCGCCGGTGAAGAACACGCGCATCATGTGCACGCAGATCGCCACCACGAACAGCAGCGCCGACCAGTGGTGCAGCTGGCGCAGGAACAGTCCGCCGGTGATGTCGAACGAGATGTGCAGGGACGAGGCGTAGGCCCCGGACATCTCCACGCCCTGCATGGGGACGTAGGAGCCGGTGTACTCCTGGGAGACCATCGTGGGGTCGAACCACAGGGCCAGGAAGGTTCCCGAGACCAGCAGGATGATGAACGAGTAGAGCGCGACCTCGCCGAACATGAAGGACCAGTGGTCCGGGAAGATCTTGCGTCCGAACTCCTTGACCAGCGGGGAGAGGCCCACGCGGGTGTCGGCGTAGTTCGCGATGAAGCCGACGGCGGTGTCCGGCCGGTAGTCGTCCTGCTGCGGACGGCGCGTGTCTGTGGTCTGTGCGGACATCAGGCGTTCTCCGTCTCGTCCTCAAGCTGGTTGCGGTGCATGATGCGCTGCGAGTAGGCCGGGCCCACGGGCTCGTGGAAATCGCTGCGCGCCACCAGGTAGCCCTCCGAGTCGACCGTGATGGGCAGCTGCGGCAGCGGGTGGGACGCCGGGCCGAAGATGACCTCGCACTCGTTGGTGAGATCGAACGTCGACTGGTGGCAGGGGCACAGCAGGTGGTGCGTGTGCTGCTCGTAGAGAGCCACCGGGCAGCCGACGTGGGTGCAGACCTTGGAGTAGGCGAAGATGCCGTCCACGTTCCAGTCGGTGCGCTCCTCCGAGACGTTCACCTCCGAGGGGTCCAGGCGCATGACCAGCACGACCGCCTTGGCCTTCTCATTGAGGTAGCCCTCGTCGTGGCCCAGGCCGAGGATGTTCTCCGGCAGCACGTGGTAGGTGGAGCCCAGGGTGATGTCCGAGGCCTTGATCGGCGTGCCCGAGGGGTCGCGGACCAGGCGGACGCCCTCGTCCCACAGGGTGTGCTTCATGGTCTGCAGGTTCCAGGGACCGAGGTCCTTGAGCAGGCCGACGAAGGGCAGGGGAGCCAGGACCATGGCGCCGATGAGGCTGTTGCGGATCAGCGGGCGGCGCTTGATGCCGGACTCGTCGACGATCGTGTCCATGATCTCGGCGGCCTCGGCGCGCTGGGCCTCGGTGCGGATCTCGTGGCGGGACTCGACCATCTCGTGATCGGGCATGAGCGTCTTGGCCCAGTGCACGATGCCCACGCCGATGCCGAGCATGCCCAGGGCGATGCCGGCGCCGAGCAGCAGGTTCTGCAGGCGCAACTGGGAGGTCGGCTCGGGGTTCATGACGTCGTACATGTCGCCCTCGACGCGGATGCCGAAGTAGCCCACGAAGAACAGGATCGATCCGAGGATCGAGATCACGAACAGGAGCACGACCTGGCGCTCGGCGCGCTTGGCGGCCTGCGGATCGACGTCCGTGGTCCGGGGCGAGTGCGGGGGCATGCCCGGGTTCTCGAAGCGCTGCGGCGCGGCGCTGCGATCGAGCACGTTGCCCTTCTTGCCCTCGGGGAGCTCATCACGATGGCTGGCCATGTGGTCCCTCAAACTTTCTTGAAACGTGGTGCAGGGCCCGGTGATCGGAGGACCGCCGGGGCACGGCGAGCGGATGGATCAGGCGGACCTGGTGGTGAGCCAGACGGTGAAGCCGATGATGATCATCAGACCGATGGTCCAGATGAACAGGCCCTCGGAGACCGGGCCGAGCGAGCCGAGGCCGAAGCCGCCGGGGTCGGTGTTGGTCTCGACCGTCTTCAGGTACGTGATGACGTCGCGCTTCTCCTCGGGGGTGATGTTCGCGTCGTTGAACACGGGCATGTTCTGCGGGCCGGTCTGCATGGCCTCGTAGATGTGGTTCTCCTCGACGCCCATGAGCGACGGGGCGAACTTGCCGCGGGTCAGTGCGCCGCCGGCGCCGGCGGCGTTGTGGCACATGGCGCAGTTGGCCAGGAAGACCTTGGAGCCATTGGCGGCGTCGCCCTCGGAGACGTCCAGGTACTCGTCCTCGGGGACGGCAGGACCGGCGCCGAGCGAAGCGACGTAGGCGGCCAGCTGGCTGGTCTGCTCCTCGTTGAACTGCTGCGGCTTCTTCTGGGCCTGCGGGCCCTGCATCTGCATGGGCATGCGGCCGGTGCCGACCTGGAAGTCCACGGCGGCAGCGCCCACACCGATCAGCGACGGGCCGGCGTCCGTGCCCTGGGCGTCCAGGCCGTGGCAGGTGGAGCAGTTGGCGAGGAAGAGGGACTCGCCCTGCTCGACGTCCTCGGCCGTGTACTCGTCCGCGGCCTGGGCCTGGTTCGAGGTGGTGGCGACTGCGTAGAGACCACCGGTGAGCAGCAGGGCGCTCAGGAGCAGCGCCAGGATGGCGAGCGGATGGCGACGCTTCTGTGAGAGAGCCTTCACGTCAGGAGTCCTCGATTCGGTGTGGTGCTGAGCTGGCGGTGACGCCGGTGGGCGCGGTGGACCGGAGTCACTGCAGGAAGTAGACGATCGCGAACAGGGCGATCCAGACGACGTCCACGAAGTGCCAGTAGTAGGAGACGACGATCGCCGACGTGGCCTCGTAGTGACCGAAGCGCTTGGCCAGGAAGGCGCGCCCGATGATCACCAGGAAGGCCACGAGGCCGCCGGTCACGTGGATGGCGTGGAAGCCGGTCGTGAGGTAGAACGCCGAGCCGTAGGCCGAGGACGCGATGCCGAGGCCGTGCGACCAGAGGGTGGCGTACTCGAAGACCTGCACGGAGACGAAGAACGCGCCCATGAGGAACGTGAGGATGAACCACTCGACCATGCCCCACTTGGCGACGGAGAACAGGCCGCCGGTGCGTCGGGGCTGGAGGCGCTCGGCCGCGAAGACGCCGAACTGGCAGGTCACGGAGGACAGCACCAGCACGATGGTGTTCACGGTGGCCAGGGGGATGTTGAGCAGCGAGGCGCCCTCATCCCAGACCTCGGGAACCGTGGCGCGCAGCGTGAAGTACATCGCGAACAGGCCGGCGAAGAACATGACTTCGGAGGCCAGCCACACGATGGTCCCCACTGCGGTGAGGTTCGGGCGGTTGATGACCGGGGCGGGTCGCGCTGGGGCATGGGTTGCAGTCGTCACGATCGACATTATGTCGCCAAACGGTCCTGCGAACCAACTGAGACACCCCGGTGAGAACCATGGGATTCCGTTCCCTTCCGGGAATGCATGAGCTGGGCAGGACCCTGCCTCGGGGCGGGCTGTGCCGGCTGGGGCCCGGGGATAGAGTCGCACCGTGACTTCGAACAGCGAGATCCCCACGCACCCCTCGGCGCCGCTGGACTGGCCCGAGCTCACCACCTCCCTGATCCAGGGCCGCGATCTCAGTGCGGAGCAGGCATGGTCGGCCATGGACGCGGTCATGCGCGGCGACGTCCAGGACATCGCCCTGGCCGGGTTCCTGGTCGCGCTGCGGGCCAAGGGGGAGAGCGTCGACGAGCTCAAGGGGCTGGCCGACGCGATGGTCTCCCACGCCCGCCCGCTCGATGTGCCCGGCCCGGCCGTGGACATCGTGGGCACGGGCGGGGATCGCCTGCGCTCCGTGAACATCTCCACCATGTCCGCGCTCGTGGCCGCCGGCGCCGGCGCCCGGGTGGTCAAGCACGGCAACCGCGCCTCGTCGTCCAAGTCCGGCTCGGCGGACTGCCTCGAGGCTCTCGGCGTGCAGCTGGACATGCCCGTGTCCATGGTGGAGTCCTGTGCTCGGGAGGTCGGGATCACCTTCTGCTTCGCCCAGACCTTCCACCCCTCCATGCGCTTCGCCGCCGGCGCCCGCAAGGCGCTGGGCGTGGCCACGGCCTTCAACTTCCTGGGCCCGATCTCCAACCCGGCGCTCGTGGAGGCCTCCGCGATCGGCGTGGCCGACCGCGCGCTGGCGCCCGTGATGGCGGGAGTGTTCCGGGATCGCGGCCACCGCGCTCTGGTCTTCCGCGGCGGCGACGGGCTCGACGAGCTGACCATCACCGAGTCCTCGGAGGTCTGGGAGGTCCGCGACGGCGAAATCACCGAGCACGTGCTCGAGCCGCAGGACTTCGGAATGCCGCGCGGCACGGTCGAGGACCTGCGGGGCCAGGACGCCGAGTACAACGCGGCAGTGGCCCGCCGGATCCTCTCCGGGGAGTTCGGCCACGTGCGCAACACGGTCCTGCTGAATGCGGCCTCGGCCCTGATGGCCCTCGATGAGGCTCCGGTCGGCTCCTTCCAGGAGCGCATGGCCGCGGCGATCGAGCGCGCCGCGCAGTCCCTGGACACCGGTGCCGCCCAGCGGGTGCTGGATCGCTGGATCGCGCACTCGCGGAGCTGAGCCCAGAGCTGCCCAAGAGCCGGCACAGCAGCGCCGGACGAGCACGCGGCCCCGGGGCGATCACTCGATCGTCCCGGGGCCGCGTGCTCGCGCAGCGCGTCAGCGCTGGTGCGGCATCAGTCCATGCCGAGGGAGAAGGCCTCCTCGAGGTCGTGGCTGCTGTAGGTGCGGAAGGCGATCTGGGTGACCGTCTCCTGGATGCCCCGGACCTTGGAGAGCCGATCGGCGATGACGTCCGAGAGCTCCTCGTGGCGACGCACGCGCACCAGGGCGATGAGGTCCCACTCGCCGGTGACCGAGTAGACCTCGGAGACGCCGCGCAGATCCGAGACCTCCTGGGCGATCTCGGGGATCCGCTGCGGATCGGTGCTGATCATGACGATGGCGGTGAACATGCTGCCTCCTGGCGAACGTGGGGCTCGGGTCCGCGAAGGGCCCGGAAGACTCGTGGTCTCCACTGTATCCGCGGGCCCATGCCGGCTCGTGGGTGGAGCGCTTCAGCGGCGCACGCGCACCACGACGGACGCGATCAGGCGCCAGCCCAGCAGGAAGACCAGCAGCACCGAGGCCGTCACGAGCAGGAACGACACCGGGGCGCCGTCGCCTGCGGCCACGCGCAGCAGGGCGCCGACCACGACCGTCAGAGCCCAGATGATCAGCCCGGAGACCAGCTCGCGGCCAGGGCGGCGCAGGAAGGCCACGGCCAGCCAGCCGACGCCGAGCCCCACCAGGAACGGCCATGCCGCATCGAAGAACAGCCAGGCGCTGCCGTCGTGGGAGGACTTGCCGATCGCGCCGAAGAGGCAGACGAGGAACGCATCGAGGACGACCCAGAGGATCACGAAGGGCTGGATGCGCTTGGCCGGCTCGCGGCTGACTTCGACTTCAGGTACAGGTCCGGTCATTTTCTCTCTACTTTCACGTTCATGTTGAATCTCCGTGGCCGCTCGTCGGATCTTGTGAACGACCCGATCAGGGTGCTTCCATCATCCCCCATCGGCTCGTCCTCGGCATGAGCGACCCCGTGACCCGAGACCGGTTCGGCGGCTAAGGTCGTCCTCATGGAAACCGCATTCAAGGCAGAACTCGTCCACACTGTCGGAGAGCTCCCGCAGGTCGCTCAGTCCGCTCCGGACTTCGAGCTCGTGAGCTCCGAGCTGGCTCCGGTCCGCACCGCGGACTTCAGCGGGCGTCGGCTCGTGCTCAACATCTTCCCGAGCGTCGACACCGGGACCTGCGCGGCCTCGGTCCGCCGCTTCAACGAGCTCGCCGTGGGCTTCGAGGGCACCGATGTCCTGTGCGTGTCCAAGGACCTCCCGTTCGCCCAGGCCCGCTTCTGCGGAGCCGAGGGCATCGAGAACGTCTTCGTGGCCTCGGCCTTCCGCTCGAGCTTCGGCGAGGACTACGGCGTGACCATGGTCGACGGCCCCTTGGCCGGTCTGCTGGCGCGCAGCATCGTGGTGCTCGATGCCGAGTCCAACGTCATCTACACCCAGCTCGTTCCGGAGATCGCTGATGAGCCGGACTACGACGCCGTGATCAACCTGCTGTCCTGATCACAGCCGCCCCGCACGACGAGGGGCCGGCAGCCGCGACTGCGGCTGCCGGCCCCTCGTCGTACCGACCTGCTCGGCTTCAGCGCACTTCCCGGCGCGTCGAGCCTCCGATGCGCCCGCCATCCGGATCGGTGAGGGCGTCGGCGACCGCGACGATCAGCGCGATCACGACGATGCCTCCGATGATCAGGTAGGCGGCGTCTGCGGCGCGGTCCGCGCCCTGGGGCAGCAGGAAGAAGTAGATGCCGGTGACGCCCGCCGAGCCCACGGCCGTGCCGATGCGCTGGCCGGTCTGCATGATGGCCGAGGCGGTGCCGCCCTCGGCCACGGGGACCTCGCGCAGCGTGAGCGTCTGGTTGGGGCTGGTGACCATGCCGGCGCCGAAGCCGATGGGCGCCATGACCGCGCCGAGCATCCACAGGGGAGCATCCCCGGCGACGATGTGCGGGGTCACCAGGAGTGTGCCGGTGATGCCCGCCAGGACCACGACCAGGCCGATCACCACGGTCCAGCGTCCGATCCGGGTGACCAGCCGCCCGCCGAGCTGCGCCGCCAGTGCCGTGAGCACGGCTCCGGGCAGACCCAGGAGGCTGGCGACCAGGGCGGATTGGCCCAGGCCCTGCTGGACAAGCTGAGCCTGGATCACCCAGATGGTGGTGCCGCCGGTGAAGTAGATCCCGATCATCAGGGTCCCCAGCGAGTAGCTGCGGATGCGGAACAGGCGCAAATCGACCATGGGGGCCTTGCCGCGGGCCTGATAGCGCCGCTCCCACACGACCCACGCAGCAGTGAGGATCAGTCCGACGGGCAGCAGCGCCCAGGCCGCTGTGTACTGCTCGGCCAGCATGAACGGCAGCATGACGGTCAGCACGGCCACCGCCAGCATGACGGCGCCGATCGGGTCCAGGTCGTGCGAGCGGCGCTGAGTCGTGGTGCGGCTGGGTCCGAGGTCGAGCCAACGGGTGGACAGCGCCAGGATGATCAGGCCCAGCGGCACGTTGATGCCGATCGTGGAGCGCCAGCCGAGTCCCGGGGGCAGCATGCCGATCAGAAGCCCGCCCATGATGGGCCCGATCGCCACGGCCACGCCCACGATCCCGCCGAAGTAGCCGAAGGCCCGGGCTCGCTCGCTGCCCCGGTAGTGCTGCTGGATCAGCCCGGAGACCTGGGGATTGATCAGGCCGGAGCCGATCCCCATGAACACGCGCGAGAGGTTGAGCATCAGCGGGGT
This sequence comes from Kocuria palustris, assembly GCF_016907795.1. NCBI lineage: Bacteria > Bacillati > Actinomycetota > Actinomycetes > Micrococcales > Micrococcaceae > Kocuria > Kocuria palustris. The sequence goes on along the minus strand of NZ_JAFBCR010000001.1, from coordinate 405,877 downwards.
CGGAGACAGGGCCGCCGCGAGCGAGGCGATGGTGAACAGGGCCATGCCCGCCACGAACAGCCGCTCCCGGCCGAACAGGTCCCCGGCTCGTCCGGCGGCGACCAGCACGACTCCGAAGGACAGGGCGTATCCGGAGAGCACCCACTGCAGGTCGCTCGAGCTTGCTCCCAGATCGCGCTGGATGGACGGCAGCGCCACGTTGATGATGCTGACGGCCACCAGCGCCATGAACAGCGAGGCCAGCAGCACGGCCAGGATGCGGCCGCGGCGGGGATCGGGCACGAACTCGGAGTCGTCGTCCGGGGCCCGCGGCGGGGGCGCCGAGCCCTCCGCGTAGACGTCTCCGGTGAAGGGGTGAGGGTCGTGGGATCCACGGCGGTCGTCGGATGCGGGCATTCAGCGGATTCTACTCCGGGGAGCCGACTCCTGCGGTGGGCGCTCAGCCGTCCCAGCCCGGACGGCCGCGATCGGCCTTGATCCGTCCGCGGTGCTTCTTGGCCTGGAGCCGCCGGCGCTGGGAGCCCCGCGTGGGCTTGGTCGGTCGACGCGGGACCGGTGGAGCCATGGCCCCGCGCAGCAGCTCGGCCATCCGCTCGCGGGCGGCCTTGCGGTTGCGGAACTGCGAGCGGTGCTCGGCGGCCTCGATGATCAGCTCGGTGCCGGCCAGCCGCGGCTCGAGGGCAGACAGCGCGCGGCGGCGCTGGTCGTCGCTGAGCGCCGAGCACGAGCCGAGGTCAAGGCGCAGCTGCACCCGAGAGTCGGTCGTGTTCACGGACTGCCCGCCGGGTCCCGAGGAGCGCACAAACTGCTCGTGCAGCTCGGCGGCGGGGATGACGAGACCCCGCGGGAGGCCGGGGCCCGTGCGGATCCTCAGATCCTCCATGGGGTCACCGTCCTCTCCGCGGGGTCTCATGACGCCGCAGGCGGTGCGGCGTCAGGGCCGCTTCAGATGCTTCAGCCGACCGATCAGTTCTCGAAACGATAGAGGAAGGCGGCCATGGCGTCGCGGTGGGTCTGATCCAGCGGGCGGAAGGTGCCGTCGTTCCAGCCGGTGGTGATGCCCTGGGCGTTCATCCAGTGGATCTCCTTGTAGAAGGCGGATCCGGCGGGGACGTCCTTGAAGGAGGTGGTCCGCGGTGCGGTGTAGGACGGGGAGCCGGCCATGCGGTAGAGCAGCGCGGCGGTGGCGTTGCGGTCGATGTCGTTCAGGGGGCGGAAGGTGCCGTCGGACCAGCCCTTGAGCAGGCCTTCGGAGCGGGCCCAGGTGATCTCCTTGTAGAAGGCCGACTGCGGGGTCAGGTCCTTGTAGGGGGAGACGCGCGGCGGGGTGTAGGCGGGGGAGCCTGCCATGCGGTAGGCCACGGCGGCCATGGCGTTGCGGTCGATGTTCTCGGTGGGGCGGTAGGTGCCGTCCGACCAGCCGTTGAGGTACTTCTTGTTCTTGGCCCAGGTAATCTCGGTGGCGAACTGATTGCTGGCCGAGACATCGCGGAACGGGCCGGCGGCCTGCGGCTTGGTCGCGGGCTTGGTGGGTGCGACGGCGCGGACGGCATCGGCGGGGGAGACCTGCAGGCGGCCCAGCGGACCGGTCGAGGTCGACTTGAGCGTCCGCTCGATCTGGGCCGGGGTCAAGTCCGGGTTGGCCTCGAGCATCATGGCCACGGTGCCGGAGACGAACGGGGTGGCCATCGAGGTGCCGTTCTTGTAGCCGTAGCTCGCTCGTGTGGGTCCGGTGGTGCCGGCGTCGATGGTCGAGATGATCGAGTACTGGGTGCCGTGCCCGCCGGGAGCCAGGACGTCGACGTTGGGACCGGTGTTCGAGTAGGAGGCCACTTGGCCGTTCTCATCAGCCGCGCCCACGGCGATCACGTTGCTGCAGTTGGCGGGCGGGTACATGTTCGCGTTGTCCGCGGAGTTCCCGGCCGCCACGACGACCGGCACGTTGGACCCGACTGCGTAGTCGATCGCCGACTGCATGGTGCGCCCGCACTGTCCGTACAGGGCCAGCGACATGTTGATGACGTCGGATGGGTTGCGGTTCACGGCCCCGCCGATGGTCTGTCCTGCGGCGTAGCGGATGCCGTCCGCGATATCGGACTCGTAGCCGTAGGTGCAGCTGCCGAGCACGCGCACCGGCTGGATGCTCGCGTCGCGGGCCACGCCGGCGATGCCGATGCCGTTGTTCGTGGACGCGGCGGCGATGCCGGCCACGTGGCTGCCGTGCCACGTCGCCTGGCACCTCGAGCTCTTGTTGTCACCGGGGTCGCTGGGATCGGCGTCGCGCCCGTTGCCGTCGACCGGGAAGTCGGCCGGGTAGGGCGAGACGAAGTCGTAGCCGGACACGCGCTTGGCGTCGAGGTCCGGGTGGCGGATCAGGCCGGTGTCCAGCACGCCGATCGTGACGCCGCGGCCGGTCGCCATGCTCCACGCGTCCGGGACGCTGCGGTCCTCGAGCGTGAACTGCGAGTCGTACAGCGGGTCGTTCGTCGCCGCGGCGCGGGCGAGGCGATCGGGCTCCGCGTAGGCGACCCGCGGGTCCTCTTCGAGCTGGTCGACGAGATCGGACTGCTCCTGGACCTCGAGCTCCTCCGGGAACTCCAGGACGTCGGCGGAGTCGGCGGTCTGCTTGACCCGCTGAGGCTCGGTCTCGGCAGAGGCCGCCGCGCCCTTCGGGGCCTGGTCCTCGGTGGGCAGGATGTCGGCCTCCTGTGCGGCCTCGGCGACGATCTGCTCCTTCTGAGCCTCCGAGGTCGCCGGGTCCTCGAAGCGCACGATCACGCGAGGAGTCTCCTGGGGCACCTGCTCGTCCGCGGCGCTGTCCTGGGCCGGGCCGGTCTCGTCGAGGCCGGAGCGGTCGAGCGGCCCGGGCAGCGCGGAGTCGATCCCCTGGGAGTCCGCCTTGGCGGGGTCCTCCGCGGCCTGGGCCGGCAGCATCGACAGGGCGGGCGTCACCGCGAAGGCGACGGCCAGAGCGAGGACCATGGGGCGACGGCGCTTGGGGGATGCGGTCACGGGGTCTGCGGACAGGGGCCTCGGAGGCAGGGGTGAAGGCACGGCTGGGTCCTCTTCGGGGGGAGCGGGGGGGGGAGGAGGAGTGGTGCGGGGATCGACCGAAGGCGCAGCCGTCGTCGTCCCCCGAAGAGGGTACGTGAACATTCGAGCAATTCATCGAACTTCATCAGGTTTTATTCAGTGGCGACGGGTCCGGGCGCGTGACGCAGGGCGGGTGTACGATGTCTCGCTGGTGCCCAGCGCACCCGCACCCAAGCGTCATGGCTTCTGGCACAATCCAGCGGCCCCTCCAGCGAAGGAACACAGACCATGAAGAACGACATCCACCCGGACTACCACCCGGTGCTCTTCCGCGACCTCGCCTCCGGCAAGGTCATCCTGACCCGCTCGACTGCCACGTCGCAGAAGACCGAGACCTGGGAGGACGGCAACGAGTACCCCCTCATCGAGGTGGAGATCTCGTCCGAGTCGCACCCGTTCTACACGGGCAAGCAGCGCATCATGGACTCCGCCGGCCGCGTCGAGCGCTTCAACGCGCGCTTCAAGTCCTTCGGCAAGTCCTCTCGCTGAGGCAGCGGCCGAGCTCCGGCCTTCTTCGCGGCGCTGCCGCCGCGTCGCCGCAAGGGCCGCACCCGTCGGGGTGCGGCCCTTCGCGCGTCCTCCGACAGCCCTTCTCGCGGATCGTCATCCAGGATGCTCGGAGGTATCCCGGACAGGCTCCGATCGCACCACCGGATGAGGCCCCGGTCAGGTTCGCGGCACCCGGCAGATCTGCCGGATCAGTGAGCTTCCCCGCCGTATGATGGCTCGACCGCAGCCCCACCCCTGAACGATCCACGCAGCATCCAGGCGCTCCCGCCGTCCGAGCGGCCGCGACCGGAGCCGATCCGCTGCCAGCCCGGAGGCCCCCCAGCATGAGCAAAGACATCCAGGACGACCTGTTCGACGGCGACGGCCGTGAACCGGAGGCCGAGCGGCGGCCTCGTCGTCGCAAGCGCGGTCGCAAGATCCTGATCGCGTTCCTGATCGCCTTCCTGGTGCTCGTGATCGGCGTCATCGCGGTGATCGCCCTGTACATCGGCGGGCTCTCGCGCTCGTACGACGACAACGTGACCACCATGCCCTCCTCGGAGGCCTTCCCGGATGAGGCCGATCGTCCGGAGGACACGGAGGGCACCACGATCCTGCTGCTCGGCTCGGACAAGCGGCCCGAGGGCGGCGGCGAGCTCGGCCGCGAGGGCGAGCGAGCCGATTCGATCATGCTGATGCACATTCCCGAGGACGGCGGCGAGATCTACGTCATGTCCGTCATGCGCGACACCTGGGTCGACATCCCCGGTGTGGGCGAGGCCAAGATCAATGCGGCCTACCAGAACGGCGGCATGCCGCTGATGGTCGAGACGCTCGAGGGGCACTTCGACACCCGGATCGACGAGGTCATGGCCGTCGACTTCGAGGGCTTCGAGGGCCTGGTCGATGCCCTGGGTGGAGTGACTGTGGACGTCCCGGAGTCGTTCACCACCGAGAACGGCGACGTCTACGAGGCCGGTCCCACCACGATGGACGGCGAGGCCGCCCTGACGTTCGCCCGTGAGCGCCACTCCTTCGCGGACGGCGACTACACACGCGTGGAGAACCAGCGCGCGTTCATCCAGGCGCTGCTCGATCGGTTCCTGGAGCCCGAGGTCCTGGCCAATCCCGGAAAGATCTCCGACATCGTGAGCACGATCTCCCCGTACCTCACGGTCTCCGATGGCCTGGACTCCGGCTACATCCGCGGTCTGGTGCCCAAGATGGTCGGCGTCTCGCGCTCGGACATCCACATGTTCACGGTCCCGACGAACGGCATCGGAACCTCCGACGACGGCCAGTCGGTCGTGCTCCCGGACGAGGAGGCCATGAAGGAGATCGGCGACGCCATCGACGACGGCACGCTGGATGAGCACTACCAGGAGCTCTCCGCGGACGACGGGAGCGGCCTGTGAGCCCAGCGCGTTCCAACGCGCTGCTCCTGGCCCACTCCTACTGGCCTGAGCACTCACCGCCGCAGCGCCGCTGGCAGTCCCTGATCCCGCACCTGGTGCAGCGGGGCTGGCAGATGACGGTCGTGGCACCGGTGGCCCACTACGGGTTCGGCCCGGACGCTGATCGCTCCTCCCGCGGCAGGGTGGGGCGCGGTCGGCCGGGGCCGGTGGGCGAGACGATCGTGCGGGTCCCGTATCTCACGGCCCGCGACGCCCGCTTGCCCAAGCTCGTGGATCAGCTGGTCACCGCCGGCGGCAGCGCGCTGCGCACCCTGACGGTGCGCGGGCACTGCGTGGTGATCGTGACGGCGCCGTCGCTGCCGCTGCTGGCCAGCGGCTGGTTGGCCGCGCGGCTGAGGGGGAAGCCTCTCGTCGTGGAGATGCGCGATGCCTGGCCGAACCTCGCTACGGAGGCCGGGGTCCTGCAGGGCCGTGCCCAGCGGATCATCAACCGGGCCGTGGAGTCGGTCCAGGACAGGGCGGATCTTGTCGTCACCGTGACCGAGGGCTTCGCCGAGACGCTGCGGGAGCGCGGTGTGCGACAGGTCCGCACGGTGCGCAACGGCGTGCGCCTGGAGCAGACACCGGTGCTGGATCCGCCGCCGCTGGTCCGCGACCGGCTGGAGGTGCTGTACCTGGGCAATCATGGTGAGAGCCAGCGCCTGGAGCGACTGATCGAGGCCGCTGCCCAGGTCGGCTCGGACATGCGGCTGACCCTGGTGGGGCAGGGCTCGCAGAAGCCCGAGCTGCGGCGCATCGCGGCCGCACTGGGAGCTCCCGTGCGCTTCCTGGGCCCGGCGTATCGCGACGAGGTCTTCGAGCTGTACCGACAGGCCGATTCGCTGGTGGTCTCCCTGCGCGATGACTGGAAGTCGTTCGAGGCCACGGTGCCCTCCAAGACCTACGAGGTCATGGCGGTGGGCCGTCACCTCACCGCAGTGGTCCGCGGCGAGGCCGCTCGGATCCTCCAGGACGCCGGCGCGGGCGATGTGGTGGGCTCCAGCGCACAGGAGATCGCGGGGCTGTGGCGCGGTCTGATCGAGGACCGGTCCCGGCTGATGACGGACGGCTCGGGCAGGACCTGGGTGGCGGACAACGCCGACTTTGCAGACCTAGCCGAGCGCTACGACAGCATCCTGCGGGAGGTCGTCGACAACGGGAAAGGGCGCCGATGAGCAGACGAGAGCGCACGCAGCGCCTGGATCCGCGCCTGCGCCATGTGAGCCTGCTGGCGCGCACGGCGTGGGAGCACCTCGGTGGGGACCCCGCGGTCTTCGCCCTGCAGGTCTCCCGACGCCTGCCGAGCGCCGTGAGCGCCCGGGCGGGACGAGCGCTGGTCAGCCTGGGCTCGAGGCTGCCGTCCGTCGGCGCGCTGGGGCTGAGCCTGGTGGGGGAGCAGGAGGCGCTCGGGCAGGGCTTCGACAGCGCGCAGCTGCAGGACCCGGTCTCCCCGGCGGTCCTGCGCAGGCTGGCCGAGATCGCCATCGCCTCGGACCGCCCCGACGACGCCTTCCGCCTCACCGCGGCGATCTCGGGACCGGACGCTCCCACCGGGATGGCGGGGACCCTGGCCAGACGGGACACCCAGCTCGGGGCTCTGGGCCAGGCACTGGTCCCGCTGCAGCGCGATTGGCTGCTCGGCACCGCCACGCGCGGGGAGCACGAGCAGCTGCTGCGCCTGGCCGACGAGCGCGCTCAGCTGCACGGGAGGTCGCCGAGCCTGCGCGGGCCGTCGGAGCCGTATCGGCCCCAGCCGCGCACGGTCGTGCACGTGCTCACCAACTCCCTGCCGCACACCGCCAGCGGGTACGCGGTGCGCTCCCACGCCCTGCTCAGCGCCCAGGCGGCTGCGGGCTGGCAGGTCCACGCACAGACCCGGCCGGGCTATCCGGCCCAGGTGGGCCGGCTCGGGGCGCGCGACCTCGAGGTCATCGACGGCGTGCACTACCACCGCATCAGCCCGGCGAGCCTGCCGCGCACGGCCTCCGGGCGCCTGCAGCTGCAGGCCGAGCAGCTGCTCGCCCTGTGCCTGGAGGTGCGCCCGGCGGTGCTGCACACCACCACGCACTACGTGAACGCCATGGTGGTCCGGGAGGTCGCCGAGACCCTGGGCATCCCCTGGGTCTACGAGGTCCGCGGCCAGCTCGCGGACACCTGGGCCTCGCGCCGTCCGCCGGTCTCGCGGGTCTCCGAGCGCTACACCTGCTTCCAGCAGCGCGAGGCCGAGGCCATGGTGGCCGCCGACGACGTCGCGACCCTGGGCGCGGCCATGTCCCAGCGAGTCGAGGAGGTCACCGAGGGTCGCGTGCCGGCCTCCCGCGTGCGCCTGTGCCCCAACGCCGTGGGTGCTGACCATGCCGCCGAGCCGCAGCCGGTGGAGAAGGTCCGGGCGCAGCTGGGCCTGGAGGCCCTGGGGATCCCGGAGGGCCAGTACCTGGTCGGCACGGTCTCCTCGATCGTGGACTACGAGGGCCTGGACGACCTGGTCCGCGCGGTGGCGCTGCTGCCCGAGCAGATCACCGCGGTGATCGTCGGCGACGGCGCCGCCCGTCCCGGCTTGGAGGCCCTGGCTCGCGAGCTGGGCGTGGCGCACCGGGTGGTCTTCCCTGGTCGCGTGGATCGTGCAGCGGCCCTGCAGTGGCAGCGCGCGCTCGACGTCTTCGTGGTGCCGCGCCGGGATCGCGAGGTCACCCGCTCGGTCACGCCGCTGAAGCTCGCGGAGGCCTCGGCCTGTGCGGTGCCGGTCATCGCCTCGGACCTGCCAGCGCTGGCCGAGCTCGTGGACGACGGCGTCACCGGCCTGCTGGTGCCTCCGGAGGACCCGGAATCCCTGGCCGACGCGGTGCGGCGTCTGTGGGCCGAACCGGGTACGGGATCTAGACTCGGTCGGGCCGGTCGCGAGGCCGTGCTGCACGAGCGGACCTGGGAGGCCGTGGCCGCCAGCACGCTGGCGCGCTACGACGAGCTCACGGCCATGGATACCAGATGAGACGGACGAAGGAGGCGGGATGAGAGGGGTGACTGACGACCTCTTCGAGGACTCGCCGGCAGAGCCGCGGCCTCGGCGCGTGCACTACGACCCCTCCGGCCTGGAAGCCGTCGGCGTGCGGCCTCCGCTGGGCAAGTACCTGCGCGAGCTGTGGGGAGCCCGGCACTTCGTGCTCTACGACGCCCGGGTGAGGCTGTCGGTGAGCCAGGAGCACACGTTCCTGGGCAAGATCTGGCTGATCCTCAATCCGATGCTGCTGGGGTTCACCTTCTACCTGATCTTCGGACTGCTGCTGGGCACCAGTCGCGGGATCGAGAACTTCCTGGGCTACCTGATCATCGGCCTGATGATGTTCCTCTACACGGCGCGGTCCTTCACCGCTGGCGCCAAGAGCATCTCCGGGGGCAAGAACCTCATCCGCGGCTTCTCGTTCCCACGGGCGGCGCTGCCGCTGGGCGTGGTGGTCCGCGAGGCCCTGAGCCAGCTGTACGTGCTCGTGGCCATGTTCCTGTTCATCATGCTGGCCCCGCCGTCGGAGGCGATCACGCCGCTGTGGCTGCTGGTGATCCCCATTTTCGCGCTGCAGACGGCGTTCAACTGGGGTGCGGGCATGCTCTTCGCTCCGCTCGTGCACCGCATCCCGGACGTGGCGAACCTGATCTCGCTGGGCACGCGCCTGTGGCTCTACGCCTCAGGTCTGTTCTACGACCCGTCGCGGTTCACGGACGATCCGCGGATCCTGGCGCTGTTCCATCTCAACCCGCTGTACCAGGTGCTGGACATGACCCGCGATGCCGTCCTCTACGAGACCGCGCCGTCGTTGAATTCGTGGCTCATCCTGATCGGGTGGGCAGTACTCGCCCTGGTGGTCGGCCTGCTGGTGTTCTGGTGGAACGAGGAGAGCTATGCCGATGAGAAGCGATGAGGCGGCCGTCGAGGTGCCCGCGGGTGCCTCGGCACGGGGCGGGGTCGTGCGCGATCCCGCCGTCGTGGTCGACGACGTCACCATGGTCTACCGGGTGACCAGCACCGGCGGCGAGGACGAGCAGAAGCTCCCGCTGCCCACGCGCCTTGCCAGGCGCGCGCTGGGCCGACCCCCGCAGGTCGACAACCAGGCGCTGACGAACGTGAACCTGCTCGTGGATCAGGGGGAGTTCGTGGGCTTTGTGGGCCGCAACGGCTCCGGCAAGTCCACTCTGATGAACATCGTGGCCGGGCAGATGAACCCCACCTCCGGACGCGTGTGGGCCATCGACCGTCCGTCGAAGCTCGGCGTGAGCGTGTCCCTGGTGCCTGCACTGTCTGGGGAGCGCAACATCCGCCTTGGCTGCTTGGCCCAGGGGATGACCCCGCAGCAGGTGGACGACGTCATGGACGAGCTCGTGGATGTCGCAGCGCTCGGCAAGGCCCTTCACTGGCCCATGAAGGCCTACTCCTCGGGCATGGCCGCGCGCCTGCGCTTCGCGGTGGCCACGGCCACCAACCCCGAGGTGCTCATCCTGGATGAGGCCCTGGGCACCGGCGACGCACAGTTCCAGGCCCGCGGCAAGGCCCGCATGACTGAGATCCGCGACAACGCCGGCTGCGTGCTGTTCGTCTCGCACTCCATGGCGGAGATCCGCAACCTGTGCACTCGCCTAGTCTGGATCGACGCCGGAGAGGTCATCGCCGACGGCCCCGTCCCGGAGGTCCTCGAGGACTATGAGAGCTACATGAAGAAGCTGGCGGGCGGGAATCTGAACAGCGCCCAGAAGTTCCGTGATGACGCCAAGGAGCAGCTGGCACCCCTGCAGCTGGTGCGCTCCACCTGATACTGCCTGCCCCGCCCGGTCGTGCCCCGCCCCCCCCCGGAGGCATGTGAGTGAGAGGACCCCCGCCTTGTCCGTGAGCAAGTCCCCCCAGAGATCAGTCTCCGCCGCCTCGCTGGCGGATTCCGTCCGGCAGCTGCGCCTCCTGGCGTGGCATTTGCGCCGAGGCGGCGTGCAGCAGGCCCGCAAGAGCCTGCGCCGCCGTCGTCTCCCGGGTGGGAGCACGGGGGCCATCCGCCTGCGCGACGGCCGGCTCAGCTTCCCCCCGAGCCCTTGGCCGGAGCAGTGGAACCGCTCGTTCGGCGATGTCACGGCGGCCACGATCCTGGACGACTTCTCCTCCCGGGCGTTCGACTGCGAGTGGAATCAGGTGCCGCTGACGCGGGCCGGATGGCGGGAGCAGCTCGAGCAGCACCAGCCGGATCTGCTGTTCGTGGAATCCGCGTGGCACGGCAACCAGGACGAGTGGCAGTACCAGCTCACCGGCGCCTCGGGCGTCAAGGAGCCCTTCCGCGAGATGGTCGCCGAGTTCCGGCGCCGAGGGATCCCCACCGTGTTCTGGAACAAGGAGGACCCGCCCCACTACGACGACTTCCTGGAGTGCGCAGGGCTCTTCGACGTCGTCCTGACCAGCGACTCCAACCGGATCGAGCACTACCGCCGCGACCTGGGCCACGACCGGGTGGGGGTCCTGGCCTTCGCCGCGCAGCCGGCCGTGCACTCGCCGGTGCGCCGAGACCGGGGCTTCGACTCCCGGGAAGTCGCCTTCGGCGGCATGTACTTCGCGCACAAGTTCCCGCAGCGCCGCGAGCAGATGGACCTGCTGCTGGGCGGGGCCATGGACGTCTCGCCCAAGATGCGCATGGGCCTGGAGATCTTCTCCCGCTACCTGGGCGACGACGAGCGCTATCAGTTCCCCGCGCCGCTGGACGGGCGCGTGGCGGGCTCCCTGGACTACGCCCAGATGCTGACGGCCTATCAGTCCTACAAGGTCTTCCTCAACGTGAACTCGGTAGTCGACTCGCCGTCCATGTGCGCCCGTCGCGTCTTCGAGATCCTCTCGCGCGGCACCGCCGTGGTCTCGACCCCCTCGGCGGCCGTGGGGGAGTACTTCCCGCAGGAGGAGCTGCCCGTGGTCGCCACGCGCGAGCAGGCGGCCGATGTCATCCGGGCGCTGGTGCGCTCCAAGCAGCTGCGGGATCGCACCGTGCGCAAGGCTCAGCGCCGCGTGTGGGCCCAGCACACGTACACGCACCGGGTGGCCTCCGTGCTGGATCTGACGCTGCCGCGCGAGGACGGCGGCTCCTGGCTGCCGTCGACGCCGTCCGTGTCGGTGCTGCTGTCCACGAACCGCCCGCAGAACCTCGGCCAGGCCATGGATTCCGTGGCCGCCCAGCGCGGAGTCGACCCGCAGCTCGTGGTGGTGTGCCATGGCTTCGATCCGGACGCGCTCCGGGTCCGGGAGCTGGCCCAGGAGCGGGGGATCCAGGACGTCGTGGTGGTCCAGGCACCGAGCGAGTGGACGCTGGGCACCTGCCTCAACGCCGGCGTGGAGGCCTCCTCCGGGGACGTGATCGCCAAGATGGACGACGACGACTGGTACGGCCCCGAGTACCTGTCCGATCAGCTGGCCATGCTGCGGGTGACCCAAGCGGATGCGGTGGGCAAGCAGGCCAGCTACCTCTATGTCCAGTCCTACGACACCACGCTGCTGCGCTTCGGCGAGCGGGAGCACCGCTGGACGGACTTCGTGCTGGGGCCCACCCTCATGGCGCCCCGACAGGTCTTCCTGGCTCACCCCTTCCGTGACCGGACGACCGGCGAGGACACCGGATTCCTGCAGGACGTCGTGGACGGCGGAGGGCGCGTCTATGCCACCGACCGCTTCAACTTCCGGCAGTTCCGCGGCGGTCACGGGCACACCTGGAACGTGACGGACCAGCATGTGATCTCCACGGGCGACGTCGTGTTCTTCGGCTCGGACACCACTCATCTGAGCATCTGACGTGGGAGTGACCGGGCCTGCCGACAATGCTGGCCGGTCTCGTGCTGGTGCATGTCATCTGAGCGTTGCCAGGCGTTTCGGTGGCATGTTCGTGCGCCGATCTGACTTATCAGGACGGATGATCTGGTGGGCTGTTTGGAGGACAGGATCTTCGGCCTTCAGAATCCTCTGAACTGGAACTCGGGAGAGCCGGCGGCCCACGTGACCCTTGGCTGTGCTGCGGCGGGAGGAGTGGCGATCTCGTGATGACGGAGACTGACGCCGACGACGCGTCGAGTGACGCCCGTGATGTCCGCGCGCTCTGCAGGAGCTGATGGCCGAGCAGGCTCGGCAGATCGAAAGGCTCTCCAAGGAGCTCGCGGCAAGCTATCGCAAGGAGCTGGTCTTCTTCGACAACCTGACGCAGCGAGACCGCAGGCTGCAGAGGCTCGAGGTACAGATCCAACAGCTTCAGACCCTTCGGGATTCTCCCGGCGGCGTCGCCCAGAGGGCCTATTGGACTGCCCGCAAGAGGGCGCAGCGCGCGTATTGGATCGCACGCAAGAAGATCCTGCAGGGCGGCAGCGCATGAATCTGGAGCAGGTGAGGCTGCGTCGCGAAGCGATCGGCAGACGTCTCGACGAGCTCCAGCAGACTCAAAAAGAGGCCCAGTACAACAGTCGGTGGTATCTCTCTCCGTTCTTCGCACGCGCTGTCCTCGAAGAGCAGTGGGACCGCCTGAGGCCGATCACGGATCCGGACGCCATGGCTGATCTGATGGCTGACGTGCTCCGCACGGATCGAGTCCAGGAGCTGCAGCAGCTGGCCGCTGACCTGCCCCAGAACCTGGGGTCCAGGTCCTTGGCCCCCCACCCGGTGCGCATCGCCATGTTCTTGGACGAGTTCCTCTACGACTCGCTGCGTGATTCGGCGCATGTCACCTATCTGCGACAGGACAACTTCCGGGAGGTCGCCCAGGAATCCGAGCTGCTGATCGTCGCCTCGACCTGGCGCGGGGACGACGACGAATGGCTCGGCAGCACCGGAGCCGAGGGCCTCGTCCGCTCGGAGGTGATCCCGGCATTCCGCCGGGCCGGAGTGCCTGTGGCCTTCTACTCGAACGAGGACCCGCCCAACTACGCCCGGTTCCTTCCGCTGGCCCAGGAAGCCGACTACGTCTTCACCTCGGCCGAAGAGGTCATCCCGGACTACCAGCGAGACTGCCCTGGAGCGCAGCAGATCCGAGCCCTGACGTTCGGCGTCAATCCCCTGGTGCACAACCCGGTGGGCTCGCGTCGGCATCGTCGGCAGGAGGTGCTCTTCGCCGGGCCCTGGCTGGATCACAAGTACCCGGAGAGGAAGGCTGCCGCTCGCAAGATCTTCGATGGCGTCGCTCAGGCTGGCCGGGACCTGCTCATCCTCGACCGGAATTCCACTCTCGGCGACCCGAGGCACTACTTCCCCCAGGAGTACCTGGAGCACGTGGGGCCTGGTGTCCCGCATGCTGATCTGATGCGCATCCAGCGCATGGTGGATGTTCAGATCAATCTGAACTCGGTCGTGGGCTCGACCACCATGTTGGCGAACCGTGCTGTGGAGCTGCAGGCCATGGGAGCGGCCGTGATCTCCAACTACAACCTGGCGCTGAACAACCTCTTCCCGAACATCCTGATCGCTGATTCGGCGTACGACACGCAGGCCATACTGGGGCAGCTGCAGTGAGACGAGCTCTATCGCCTGCACTCGCAGGGCGTGCACCGAGCGTTCTACGACCACACATCGCATCAGCGGATGGCCGAGCTGCTGCAGACCGTCGGACTGCCGACGGTCACGACGCACGGTCGTGCGCTGATGGTGGCCGACGAGGTGACTCCCGAGATCGAGCGCATCGCTGACCAGCAGTCCATCGAGGTGGACGTGCTGTCCACGGAGCAGCTGCGATCGGCTCGTGCGGCCGGTCAGCTCCAGCACACCGTGGTGCTGCCGGTCCGGAAGGACTACCGGTACCACTTCGACTATGCGCGCGCTCAGGTCAGTGCCTTCGCCTACGCGGACGTGGACTTCGTGGCCAAGAACGGCTGGGAAGCGGCAGGAGAGGTTATCTCCAAGGATGACCATGAGCAGATCGCGCAGGCTGACGACCCCTATCGGACCGCTCTGTGGCTTTCGTCCGAGGTCACGGATCGCTGGTTGGAGACCGGACGGATCGAGGGCTCCGCGTACGGAGCGGATCCCTTCGGGGTCGACGTCCAGCCGGAGACCGCTCGCTCTGCCGCGACGGCCCCCTGGGAGCGCGCGGCACCCGAGCTCACGGTCATCGTCCCGGTCTTCAACAACGGTCGCCACCTCGAGGAGAAGTGCTTCCGATCGCTGCAGCGCTCCTCGATCTTCGATCGGATGGAGATCCTTCTGGTCGATGACGGCTCGACCGACGGCATCACCCTGCAGGTGGTCCAGGACCTGGACCGTCGCTTTCCCCAGATCCGCACGCATTTCAACCCGGAAGGCGGATCGGGGAGCGCTTCCCGACCCCGCAATCAGGGCCTGGAGCTGGCGTCAGCTCCCTACATCACGTACCTGGACCCGGACAACGAGGCCGTCAACGACGGATACGCGCAGCTGCTGCAGATGGTGAAGGCCTCTGAGCTGGATTTTGCGATCGGCGACGTGACCAAGTGCACCACCGATTCTCGTCGGGTCCGCAATGCTCGATTGCTCGACAAGGTGCTGGTCGAGGATGGTCGAGGCGGCAAGATCGTGCCCGAAGGCGCCATCGCGGATATCCGGTTCCAGCCGGTGAGCATCCAGGCCCTCGTGGCGGACGCTGCGTGGCTCCGCTCGACCGGGATCCGGCAGCCGGTGGGCGCTCTCCGGCAGGACTCCTTGGCCTTTCAGCAGATGCCGCACGCGGCTCGCAGGATCGACACGCTCCACAAGCCCATCCACGTGTACTACGGCTCTGTGACCAATTCGATGGTGAACACCATCACACCGGCCTTCTACCGGAAGTATGTTCCTCTAGAGGCCGTGCGTGTGCGATGGTTGCGGGAGCACAATCTGATGGAGACCTATCAGGAGCGGCGGGCTCGACCGGTCTTCGAGGGCTGGCTGCTGGAGAAGTTCAATGAGTTCATCGCTCCGGAGCACCGCGCGGAAGCGCTGACTCTGCTCCGCGAGCTCGGCTCCGTCTACGGAATCGAGCTGGAGCCGGTCGATCCCGAGGCGCCGGAGGGCAAGCTGCGCATGGTCGAGCCGGACGCCGTCGTTGAAGTCTCCACCCCGGGACATCCCGCCGACACCGCGGCGTCTGATCGTGCGGCCAGGGTGGAGGCCTCTCTGCAGCTGGATGTCGAGAGACTCTGAGCTCTCCTCCTAGACCGTGCTCGGAGTGCTTCGAGCACGGCGAGCCTTGGGCGAAAGGCCCGCGCGCACATGGCGCCAGGGCGGAGTCCGGAAGATGACGCGCGCTGTTTCGGGGCCGAGCCCCCAGTTATGCCAAGATGTCTGCCGAATCAACAACAGAACAGCCCACAGCTCAACGACCTCTACTGGGGTCGACGCTGTACTGAGGCCCAGCGCATATCAAGGATGAGTGCACATGAGTGAGACCGAGCAGACTGTCGTGTTCGTGGGGTTGGGCTATATCGGCCTGCCGACCGCGGTGACGCTGGCGAACAGCGGTGTGCGGGTCAAGGGCGTGGATGTGAATGAGTCTGTGGTGGAGCGGGTGGCTCGTGGTGAGGTCACGATCGTGGAGCCGGGCCTGGAGGAGGAGCTCAAGCGTGCGGTGGAGTCCGGTCAGCTGACGGCTTCGACGGAGATGCAGCATGGTGATGCGTTCGTGATCGCGGTGCCGACGCCGTTCAAGGATGACTTTGTGGGGGATACCTCGTATATCGAGGCGGCTGGTCGCAGCATTGCTCCGCTGCTTGAGGGTGATGAGCTGGTGATCCTGGAGTCGACCTCGCCGCCGCAGACCACGCGTCTGCTGGGTCGGGTGCTGACGGAGGCTCGGCCGGATCTGACGGTGGATCCGGAGGAGGCGGCCCAGGGCGGTAAGAAGCTGATCCATATGGCGTACTGCCCGGAGCGGATCCTGCCCGGGCGTGCGATGGAGGAGCTGGTCACGAATGATCGGATCATCGGTGGCATGACTGCGGAGGCGGCCGCTCGGGGCAAGGCTGTGTATGCCACGTTCTGTGAGGGTGAGCTGCTGGTCACGGATGACGTCACGGCGGAGATGGCGAAGCTGACGGAGAACTCGTTCCGTGATGTGAACATCGCTTTCGCGAATGAGCTGTCGTTGATCTCGGACAAGCTGGGGATCGATGTGTGGGAGCTGATCGAGCTTGCCAATCATCATCCGCGGGTGAACATCCTGCAGCCGGGTCCGGGTGTGGGTGGGCACTGCATCGCGGTGGATCCGTGGTTCATCGTGTCCTCGGATCGGGAGAACTCGAATCTGATCCGCACGGCGCGTGAGGTCAATGACGGGAAGCCGCGGTGGGTGATCGGCAAGGTGCGTGAGGCGCTGGCTGGTCGCCAGAGGCCTGTGGTGGCGGCGCTGGGGTTGGCGTTCAAGGCGAATATCGATGATCTGCGGGAGTCGCCGGCGTTGAACATCGCCAAGGATCTGGCTGAGTCGATGCCTGAGGTCTCGGTGTTGGCGGTGGAGCCGAATGTGTCGGAGTTGCCGGAGGTGCTGTCTGGGTTGGCGAATGTGGAGCTGGCCGAGACTGCGGAGGCGATCGAGCGTGCTGATGTGGTGCTGGTGCTGGTGGATCACGATGAGTTCAAGGCTGTTCCTGCTGCGGCGCTGAAGGGCAAGGCTGTGGTGGACACCAAGGGCCTCTGGCGCTAAGTAGCCCGATCACGCTGAGAATATCCTCCATCCCCCCCCCCCGAAGCTCCACGTGAGGAGAGCCAAATGGCCGCGTCCGATGCTGATGAGGAATCCTTCCGAAGGCGCCTGCAAGCGACACTGATCCGCCAGGCCCACGATATCGAGCGACTCAGCGGTGAGCTGGCTAAGAGCTATCAGAAGGAGATCGCCTTTCTGGGCATGATCGACAGGCGTGATGCGGAGGCCAAGGAGGAGCTCGCTCGACGGCAGAAGAAGATCCTGTGGCTGGAGTCCGAACTGCGGCGGACGACCCAGCAACGGCGGGACTTCTCAGAGTTGGCCTACGCGCGGGGCAGGGAGATCGACCGGCTGAACAGCAGACGTCCCGGCCTCGGCGACGTCAAGAGGATGCTCAAGTCGTCAGTTCCGCTGAAGGTGAAGCGCCAGTACTGGCAGATGCGAAAGAGGATGGGCTCATGAGTCGCAAGGAGAACGTCAAGGTCCGTACGCGCAGGGCAAAGGTCCGGGGACGAATCCGGGAGCTGGAGCACAAGCAGGCCTCTGCGATGGAGGACATCTCATTCTACGGCTCCATGGCCTTCCGTGAGCAGCTCGAGCGGGATCCTCATCGAGTCATCTGGGATCGACCGTCGTCACCTGCCGAATACGAAGAAGTTCGCGCTGCGACCAGCCGCGATGACCTGGTGGATGAGATCAGGGCGCAGGCTGACAGTCTGCCGGGCGCCAGCGGTTCCTTATCGCTCAGGCCTCATGCGGTGAAGGTCGCGCTGCTGGCCGATACATTCCTCTTCGATACGCTCGATGGAACCGCCGATATCCGCTACCTCTCGCCGGACAACTGGCGTGACACGATCAAGTGGGCGGATGTCCTCCTGTTGGCCTCCACGTGGCGCGGCAGGTTCGAGGACTGGCACGGGACTCTGCACGCCGACAAGCTGCTGCGCGCGGAAGTCATCCCGCTGTGCAGGATGCTCGACGTCCCGGTGATCTTCTACTCCAAGGAGGATCCGCCGAACTACGCGAAGTTCCTTCAGCTCGCCCGGGAAGCTGATCACATCGTGACCTCCGATGAGAACAAGGTCCCGAACTACACGGAGAGCTGCCCCCGCGCCAAAAGCGTGACTGCCGTCTCTTTCGGCGTGAATCCTCGTCTGCATCACCCGATCGGCTCACGTCGGTTCCGGCGGCAGGAAGTGCTGTTCGCGGGATCCTGGCTGCGTCACAAGTACCCGGAGCGCCGCTCCGGAGCGAAGACGCTCTTCGACGGGGTGCTCTCCAGCGGGCGAGACCTTCTGATCATGGACCGCAACACGTCTCTGGGCGATCCCAAGTACTTCTACCCCGAGGAGTACCTGCCCTTCATCGGACCAGGCGTTGGCCATGACGAGCTGATGCGGATCCAGCGGGTCATGGACGTCCATCTGAATGTGAACTCGGTGCGCACGAGCCCCACCATGTACGCGAACAGGGCCGTCGAGCTCATGGCCATGGGCGGCTTCGTCCTGTCGAATTACTCCATGGCGGTCAACAACTTCTTCCCAGAGATCCAGCTGATCGACGAGGTCGGAGATGTGGGACGGACTCTGGACGCGGTCAGCGGCGAGGAGCGGTACCGGGCGCAGATGTCCGGGCTGCGCGGTGCCTTTCGCGATCACGCGGCCCATGAGAAGATGGGCAGTATCCTCACGGCCGCCGGTTTCGATACCACGAATTCCCAACCGCGGGTCGCCGTCACCGCAGACGAGATTACCCAGCGCGTGCACGAGATAGCGGATCGGCAGACTGTCTCGGCAGACGTTCTGAGCAGGGATGAGCTCGCAGCCAGATGCTCCGAGTTCGATGTCGCTCTGCACATCGATCCGAGCTACGACTACGGGCCCTTCCACGCCCAGGACATGGTCAACGGATTCGCCTACACCGAGTCGCCGGTCATCACGCGGATCGCGCACGAACGTCGAGGCGAAGTGGTCCATGCGGAGGAGCATGAATTCGTTCCGCAGGTCGCGGATGCCGGTCGCAGCGCACTGTGGCTGGAATCGGACGCAGGTCGTCGGTACATCGCTGGCAGCGTGATCACGGGCGGGGCCTACGCCATCGACCCGTTCGGCGTCGATACGGCGCCGGCCGACACCGTGGCCCTCTCCTCACCGGCCACGTCCGGTGAGGAGGCTCCCCGGATCGTGGGGACTGCACCAGCGGCCCGGGCGGGAGATCCTCTGCTGACTGTGATCGTCCCGGTGTACAACAACGGCCAGTACTTGGTGTCCAAGTGCTTCCGATCCCTGCAGCGCTCGTCGATCTTCGATCGCATGGAGATCCTGCTGATCGACGACGGCTCCACCGATGGGATCACAATTCAGGTCGTGGAAGACCTGGCGCGTCGCTTCCCTCGGCAGGTCAGGGCCTGTGCCAACCCGACGGGAGGCTCCGGAAGCGCGTCTCGTCCGCGGAACCAGGGACTGGACTTGGCGTCGGCGCCGTACGTCACCTACCTGGACCCGGACAACGAAGCACTCGGCGACGGCTACGCCCGCCTGCTGGACAAGGTGAAGCGCACCGGTGCCCAGTTCGCGATCGGTAACATGCTGAAGCTGTCGACGCGGCGGTGGAAGGTCAACAACAACCTGCACCTCAAGCGTCACCTGCCCAAGAGCCGAGAAGGCGAGCTCGAGTCGGTCGAAGACGCGCTGTCCCGCACCAATTTCCAGCCCATGTCGATCCAGGCGCTCGTGGCGGATGTCCGATGGCTTCGGCAGATCGGTCTTCATCAGCCGCTGGGCGCGCTGGGGCAGGACTCCTTCGCCTTCCAGCAGATGCTCCACGGAGCCCGTCGGGTGGCGTCCGTGCCGGAATCGATCCACGTCTACTACGGATCCGTGTCCAACTCGATGGTGAACACGGTGGGCCCCGGCTTCTACCGCAAATACCTCCCCATGGAGGGAGCGCGCTCGAAGTGGCTCCGGGACGTTGGACTCATGGATACATACTGCGAGAAGCGTGCCGATCCGTTCTTCGACGGCTGGATGCTGCGGAAGTTCAACGAGAACGTGGCCGATGAGGTCCGTGATGAATGCCGTGAGCTGATAGATCAGCTGGCGGCGATCTATGACATCGAAATCGACGCGCAAGTCGATGAGGGAGGCCGGGAGAGGCTGTCTGTCGTGCCGCGAACGGACAGGGCGCAGATGGAGGAGAACATCGTGACCGAAACCTCACCAGCGCGGTGAAGGAGCAAGAGGCGGGAGCAACTGATCGATGCGAGCTCGGTGATGGGCTCCGGGGCCTGATGACCTCGGACGCGATCCGGAGAGGAGACCCGCCATGGTGAACATTGAAGCGGGTGCCCGACAGGCGCTCGGAACGCACTTCATCTCGAAGCCTGAGGCTGAAGAGAGGGACCTGGTGGATGCGCTGCTGCGCAGGAAACTGACCATGCCCCCTCATAAGACGTGGTCCTTGCCGGAGGAACCGACGTGGACCGAGGACCCGTTCAAGGACGGCAACTGGCAGTTCCAGTACCACATGCTGAGGTGGCTGGATCCATTGCGCCGAAGCGCGCTGCGCGGCGACGAGGCGTCGGCCTGGATGTGGGAGCACTACGCACGGTCCTGGGTGAGCGCGAACCCTCCCGGCAGCTCGAAGTCGAAATGGGCCTGGATCGATATGACCGATGGCATCCGCGCCCTTGAGCTGTGCCACGGCTTGGAGCTCGTGGGCGAGGAGTCGTGGATCGTGGACAGCCTGGAGGACCACGTCCGCTGGCTCTCGAACCCGGCGCATCTGAAGAAGGCCAATCACGGCATGCACCAGAACGTGGGACTGTTCGTTGCAGGTGCTGCGCTCGAGGACAAGCGGGCCATGGAATTAGCGGTGGACCGGCTCAACCAGATGTGTGAGTCAGCCTGGGACGCACAAGGGATGAATGAAGAGGGGTCGGTTGGCTACCACCGGCAGAACTATCTGTGGTGGAGCCAGGTCATGCGTCGGCTGGATCTGGAGGGCGTGCCTCGTCCGGCCGCCGCCGGACGAATGGATCTGGCACCCGAGGCATTGGCACACGAGACCATCCCGCTGGGACGTTTCGTGCGCATCGGGGATACGGACGGCTCATCGCCGCGCGATATCGGGCATCCGTACACCGACTACGTGTCGAACAAGGGAGCATCCGGCAAGGCGCCGCCTCGCCGGATCGCAATCTATGATGCGGGCTACGCTTTCCTGCGCAGCGGGTGGGGGATCGACCGGCCGTTCCAGGAGGAGACCTTCCTCAGCGTGACCTTCGGCTCGCAGACCAAGCCTCATGGACATCGCGACGGCGGCGGCATCACCTTCTGTCGTGACGGGGTCTCGTGGATCGAGGACCAAGGCCGCTTCCACTACGGCAGCTCGCCCACTCGGCGGTACGTCACATCACGCGACGCTCACAACCTCATCGTGATCCCCGAGCGGGCCCAGATCCGGAGCCGAGAAGTCCAGCTGGTGCACCGGGAGGAGACCGTCGATCATGTCGACATGATCTTGTCGGACTCGACATATCGCGGCGTGAAGATCGTGCGCCGCGTCATCTACCTCGAGGCAGTCGAAAGCGTCATCGTGATCGACGAAGTGGCCGCAGACGAACCGGTGGGCATCGAGCAGCGATGGCACATCAATCGGACTGCACGCGCAACCGCCGATGGGGCCGGCTTCCAACTCAGCGCTGAGGGTAAGTCCATGCCCATCACCTTGCTCTCTGACCCATTGGAGACCTCGGTCAGGCGGGGACAGGAGAATCCGATGATCGGATGGACCTCCTCAGGCTGGAAGAAGCGCGCACAGAACGATGTGGCCACCTTCCACGCCAGAGGACGTCACCGTCTCATCGCCACACTGCTGGGACCGTGGGACGACCATGAAGCCGTCAGCACAGTGCGAGCAAATCTGGCACGGACTGGGACGATCAACCTGCCCATCGACCAGTTACTTGACTCTTGAATCGGCTAGATAATTCCGTATAGAACATTTTGAATTCTAGAATGCGACTGCACGAGAGGCCCATCAATGCCCACTGTCGAGCTGAACGATGAGATTTCCGAAATTCTCCAGTCAAAGCGAATATTCCTCAACTGGCGCGAGAATGGAAATCGTGTACGACCCGAGACTTTGACATTCACGGACGGAATGGAGATGGAAGCCTATTCGGGCGTGTATGCCGGAGCAAGCCTTGCGAGCATCGGATCATTCTCATACTCTCATTCTTCGTTGAATCCGTACCTGAAGATCGGTCGGTACTGCAGCATTTCATGGGGGCTGGCAGTCACGGGACCCCGCCACCCCGTAGAATGGTTGACGACATCCAACATCACTTTCGATCGGATCGCACCGAACATCCGTGCTTTCCATGAAGATCATGGTGACGGTGAATTCAGGACCGGTGATCCGCGAGTCAAGGAAGCGCCCTATCCCGTCATCGGCAACGACGTGTGGATCGGTCAAGGCGTCACCCTGAACAGGGGGATTTCGGTCGGCGACGGGGCCATCATCGCAGCGAACTCGACCGTGACGAAGGACGTACCGCCATACACGATCGTGGGAGGAAATCCGGCGCGCATCATCAAGATGCGGTTCCCAAGCAGGCTGTCTGACTCCCTGCTGGACACGGCGTGGTGGCAGTTCTCGCCCGAGCACTTCGCACATCAGGACCTCTCCGCCCCAGAAGCAATGGTGGAGTACTTCAGCAGCCGGAGCGACTTCGAGCCGTGGCAGCCAGGGGTGCTTCGGGCAGCTGATCTCATTGAGCCTGAGGAATCCGATGTCTGACGGCCTGATCCGGAAGCTCAGGGTCAGGGACGTGGAGATGGATGCCTCCGGGCGTCTTGAGATGATCTGCCGATACGACGGCGAAGATCACGTTCTCTGGTTCGGCCTTCCCAGCGGATCGAAGAGGCCGCACGGAGATCTGATCGCATGTGTGATAGCTGCGACGTTCGGTTCGAAGTTCGACGAGTTCGAACTCATGGAGCCGGTGACAAGAGACACTCGCGAGCGACTGGAGATGATCACGCAGGCGGAGTGGAATGCGCCACTGAATGTCGGCTCAAGTCCGACGCTCGGTGACAAACTGGCACTCAACTTCAGCGGCGGATTCGACTCGCTCGCAGCACTGGCCCTGCTGGATCGCGAGTCGACCGAACTGGTCTCCATGGACTTCGGAGGAAAATTCATACGCGAACGAGGGTTCTTCGAGAGGTTCACACCGCACATCGTCGAAACAAATATCGCTGGGTTTCAGGGGGACTGGACTTTCATGGGAGCTGGCACATTGCTGCTCGCCGAAACGATCGGGGCATCCTTCATGGCGTTCGGGTCCATCCTGGAAGCCTCCCCCTGGAACTTCAGAAGAGGGGCCGATCCGAGTGCCGATCATGCGGTATTCCGGGCCGCCGGGCTTCGGGGGGTCGCCCCGGTCGCAGGGCTCACAGAATTCGGAACGACTCGCCTCGTCGTCGATCGCTTCCCTAACCTGGTCATGGACTCACTGGCATCGCTTGCCGACCCTCATACGGAGAAGTACTTCCGGAAGCTTCAAATGGTTCATCACGCTCTGCCGGAGCACTCGGAGATTGCCACGCTGGCACGGGAGGTGAGTCCCGCTCGCGTGGGGGAGTATGGGAACAGTTTCGCCATGGACTTCTTGGCGCCTGGGATGTTCAAGTTCTCAGCGCATTCGTCCCCCCGCTGGATGAAACCACCTCAGGGGGTTTTCGACCTGATCGCGGACTTGGATCTCGATTTCTATTGGAAATGGAATCCGTCACTGCAAGTCGACCCATCTGGGGCATGGGGCATCGGTCTTGCCGTGCGCCGGTCCGAGGAGGGGCTCGAGACGTATGATGAGAAGGATTGGGACGAGATCCGCAGAATAGTGGCCGTCATGAAGATGTTCCACAAATTTCCCGGAGCCACGTGGTGAGAAGTTTTTGAAAAATTCTCGGAGGTTTGAATGATTGCAGTTGTGGGTGGCAAATGGGATCTTCCTCACGAATTTCCTGAAGAAGTGAACGGAAATTCTGGGGACATGATTCATACGATGGCTCCCCTTAGAATTCTGCCGAATGCTGTTCATCAGAGTGACCCGATGTTTAGACTATCGGGAGCGCGAAACTTTAGACAATACATCAACGAACATTCCTCGCATGTGGCCCTGGTGCTGGCAAATGTGCTTAGGAGCGATCTTCCCGACGGCTCCCCCTACTCGCGGCTACTGAATTCTTTGAAGAAGTACGAGAAGCCGATCGTTGTTTTCGGGCTCGGCGTTCAGTCAGAATCCATGGACCTCGACTCCATCAGTCTTCCTCCGGAGGCGACGGAGCTCATGCAGTTCCTCTCATCGAAGTGCGAGCTGCTTGGTGTTCGCGGGCCTTTCACAAAGAAGGTGTTGGAGGAGCTCTGCGGAGTTCAGAATGCGTACGTCACCGGGTGTCCGTCCCTTTATGCCCGACCCGAGGGGATACGTTCGCTCCGAGAGCTATGGATGGGAGGGGTCAAGGAGCCTGGCCGACACGGCGTGAGCGTGACGAATCTTCAGCGTCCTGGCGAGAGGGACCTCCTAGTCGAAGCGATTCGATCAGGAGCATATCTGTTAGAGCCTGTCTCGCGGTCTGGTTTCATCTACCATAAGAAACTGCAGGCTGGGGCATCCCCGGAGTTGCCTTATTATTTCAATGGCATCCTGAATGAGAGGGCGTCTGATATCGATGAGCTTCGAGTTCAAGAGTTCTATCGCAACAATTTCAAGATTTTCCGAGACGCGGGATCGTGGATCGACTTCAATAGGCATCACGTCTCGTGGTCCTATGGGACTCGCTTCCATGTGAACATGGCGACGCTCCTCAGCGGGCGGCCTGCGCTGTGGGTGACCCACGACTCACGTACGCAGGAAATGGCTGAGTTCATGCATCTGCCAAATCTTCCACTTTCAGAAGTATCGGGGCTGACCGCCGACAGAGTGAGGAGTCGCTTGGATCTCACGGACTTTTTCGACAATATTGCCAATCTCTTCGACAATTTCTCACACTATTTGACGGCAAATGGGTTGCCGGGCCTTGATCCGCTGTTTCCTGGCGAATAGACTAAGAATAATCTAGGCCTCCTGCGGGCGGGAGATCGGCCCGGGGACTCCCGTGCGGGCCTGGGGGCCGCACGGGAGTCCAGCTCGGCTTCGCCAGCGGGCAGTGGTCAGATTCCGGTTTCAGTCCTGTAGGTGAGCATTTCACTAGGGCGATTTCTATCAGCTGACCGGAGTGCGAGCACGAAGGGTTGCTCGACGATGCGGATGCTCGGGTTCTTGCTGAAGTCTGCAACAGTGACGGTCAACGATCTCACCGGCTCCTTGAAGCGAATGGTCGGAAGAGCGTGCAGTGGTGTATTGGATTGCGGGACGTATGAGTATCGCCGTCCGAGGCCTGCAGACCAGGACCAGCTCCGCTTCTGATGCTCAAGATCCGTGTTCTCGATTGTTACAACATAGGCCTTGGCGGCCATCGCTGGGTCCAGACCCATAAGGCTCAGCGTGAATCGCGTGCGTGGCACGTCGATCTCGAAGGTGAATCGAACTGCCTGATCCTCGGTGACTGTGACTGCATGGGTGTGGGCCATCAGCTCCACTCCAATCTGATGCCGACGCTGCGCAACATGTCTGGCAGCGCTGCGACTATAATTGAATCGCCAGATGGCCTCGTCATCAACAGCCGGCCCATTTTAAGATCATCGCCGAAGATTAGCGCCGTGGCCAAGTCCATGAGGGATCCGTGCGCTGGAGCCAGATCGTCGAACAAGAAGCTGTTCGATCCGATGTGGTGTTCCCGGAGGGTCGCATAGTGACCGGTGAAATCGCCCGTGGGATGAACGACCAGACTGACATCACCGCCGTCGTGTTCCGGTTCGTGTGATCGGCGGAGATCCACCGTGAGGCCTCCCGTGGGTATGTTACGGGCCGCGTACTGGACGTGGATGCTAGGCACCCAGTACTCGCGGGTTCGCTCGACAAGCTCTGCCGTTGCGGGGTGAAGCGAATCAGGTGCAGTCCGCACGCGCGTGGATGCCTCGAACCAGAACGCCAGGATCTTCGCCAGTGCCATCCGGCTCTCAGACGTCTCCTGGGGCCAGTGTGTGAGCACGAGCCCTGAGTATCGCGGTTGTGCGTCATATTCTTCTGGCTCCCCGGCGAGGAAGTGCAGACCCGCCTCGTCGTGCCGTGCAGTGATGATCAAGACGCATTCTCCTTTCGTGTCTCGATGCCGGATCTGACGATCCTGGAGATCAGCTCTGGGCTCACTGGGCCGTTAGCCGATTCGACCGTGTACGGTCCCGTCCTCGCGAGGAGCACGGGCCACAGGTCGGAGACCTCCACGATGTGATGATCGACAGCGGCTTGCGCTGCGCCCGAGAGGAAGCGCCAGTGGATGGCCGTCTCATCTCCACCAGCTTCGTCCGAAGGCACGGAGAAGCGCTCCTCGACCAGCACCTGGGACGGCGACAAGGATGAGAGGGTATCGGCTCGCGCTGTCTTCAGGAGGCTGTCGAGGCGCTCTCTGTCGGATTCGAGAATGGCTTCTGAGTCGGTGGTCTCATCGGTCAGCGTCTGCTCGAGGGAGAGGACGCTTGCTGGCTCATCCGAACTCGAAATCGGACGTCTCGAGGCTGCAGTGACCTCCACAGCGAATCCCTCGAGGGCGAGACCGGCGATCATCGATTGCGATGCATCGGCGATGTCGGCCGTGGCGGAGTGCACGAGACCATTGCGCGAGACGATGAGTTTGTCCGCGGCCCAGTCTGCATTCGAGAGTTGAGCCGCGAGCGACGGATCGGAAGTCGACACTCGAACGTCCCGGGTGACCAAGTGGTCCGGGAAGCTGGAGAGGATCCGTACCTCCTCAAGGCCGCCACTGCGCGAGTTCGTCTTGGGGACGCGGTGCTCTTTAAGGTACCCCTCGCGGTCGGAGAGTTCGACGGAGCTCGTCAGCCAGCTGTGCATCAGCGCGGCCCCGGTCTTCTGCCCCTGCCCACCCACAGAGGTGACCTGCTCGCTGTGCATGCGGCGCACGGTGACGACCTGATTGCAGTGCGCGAAGACGACACCGGACCGCAAGGCTCGCAGCGCCATGCTGTTGTCGACGGCGCTGGCGAGCGTCTCGTCGTAGCGCAATGACCGCAAGATATTGGTCTCGATCAACCAAGTTGGGTGACCGGCGAATCCTCCGGTCTCATACGCACCATCGAGAGTGGGATCATGATCAGCCCAGGTCCGCAAAGCTCCTGTGCTGTGCTCGAAGTTCACGAAGTTCCCGACGACGCCTTGAATTCCCTTCGTCATCTGGCGAAGCTGGATCTCCAGTCGATCCCGGATCATCAGGTCATCATCGTCGAGGACCGCTGTGTAGTATCCGCGTGAATTCTCGAGGGCGAGATTCCGAGCCGCGGAGATGCCCGCCGACTCCTGGTGGATGTATATGATCCGAGGGTCGGCGAAGGCCGCGACCACACTGCGAGTCTCGTCTGTCGACCCGTCGTCCACGATCACGATCTCGAAGTCCTGGAAGGTCTGCATCTGAACCGAGCGGATCGCCTCGCGCAGGAAGGGAGCCCGATTGCAGGTGCTGATTGCCACGGTCACCAGCGGCGACGCTCCCGTCTCGGGACTGGGCCTCTTTCCGGTGGTGAGATTGCGGATGATGCTGGAATCCGAGCGATAGTAGCTGCGGTTCTTGTCGACGATCGGCTTCAGGACAGGATCTGTCTTGGCGAGCTTGCTCGAGGTCGGATGCCAGATGTGGAAGATCTCATCCGCCGCATGGCCGGCCCAGTGCTGGCTGTACCCCATCCGACGGAGGCGCTGGGTGAGATCGAGATCCTCCACCCCATAGGTGTGCATCCGCTCGTCATAGCCGCGAACCCGTCGCACCGCCTCTGCTGGCATCAGGAGGAGTCCGTGTCCCCATCGGGAATGTGAGGTCGCCTGCCCACGCAGGTACTCCCAGGTGAAATCAGCGTGGCTCAGCAGCTCGTCCGTCAAGGATACTGGCAGGTCCCAGACCTGGTAATTCAGAATGTGATGCGGACTGGCGAGCATCCTCTCTGCATGCTTCGTCAGGGAACCTGGTGCCCAGATCATATCGGCGTCATCGGCCACGATGAGGCGACCTCGGGCGGCATCGATCCCTCGGTTTAAGCACTCTGCCCGGCTCCACCGGTGGGATTCGGTGTAGATGTGGCGGACGCCGTGGCGAGCACACAGTCCAGCCACCCCCAGAGCGTCGTCACTTCCGAAATCGGACACGATCACTTCGACGTTCAGCCCCTCGCCTGCGCCCCACAGAGATTTGATCGCACGGTCCAGCCGTCGGGTCTCACGGTTGCGGAACGGAACGATGATTGAGACATCCGGGGCATCGAGGTTTGCTGTCGGTGACATGTTCTTCCTGAGTACTGGTGTTCGATGGGTGCTGGCGGCCGTGGTCAGACGGTTATCCGTCATGGCGTGCGCTTCGGATTAGATCCACGGTGGCAGCCCGGTCCATGGGATTGTGTCCGGCGTGTGGATCTTCATACGTGTGGATGCGGATGTGCGCAGCCGATGGCGAGCCTGAGTCGATAAATGCCTGGACGACGGGAAGATCGACCTCTCGGTCGTGCGGAGAGGCCGTGTTGACCCAGTAGTCGATGACTGGAGCCTGCTTCTGCTGAGTCAGTAGATTCAGGACGTTGGTCCTGGTGGGGAGTTCCGCCTGCAGCTGGGCGGGAAGCATGCCGTCGAACCGGGAGTTCCTCAGTTCGCTGACGCCGCCGGCCATCCACCGAGTCCAGTCGATCTGTGCGTTGTTGACGATGGCCGAGGAGCCGGGATCGAGGGCGGTCATAGCGATCGACAGGAACCCCCCGGCTGATGATCCGAAGTAGGTCCGGTCCGCCGGGGCGCCCGTGCCGAGTACCCGGGCGATGTGCTGAACGGCCTCGGACATCGCCGGAACGGCCCAGAGCCGCGAAGAGATCTGCCCCCAGGCCAGGCTCAGCGCCGCGGGTCCGACCGTGCCCGGGTCGCAGATATAGATCTGATGAGCGGGGATGTCCATCCACCACGAGGATCGCTGGAACACAGGAGTTCCCTTCGTGCGGCTCGTGTCGACCGCGCCATTGGACATGATCACGACGCGGTCAGCATTCTCTCGACGCACCACCAGAAGCGGCAGCGTGCCTGCGGTGAACTCCACGTCCACGCGGATCGGAAGTTCCGCGATGAGGTCGTCCGGATTCAGCGAAGGAAGATCGCTGAGCTGGAGCTTGTCCGGCCGTCCCAAATCGTAGATGTGCGCGTGCGGTGCATCTAATCCGACCGAGACGTCGCCCTCCGGCTCATCCTCGCGGAACTCCAGTTCTGTGATCCAGGCGCGCGTGGCCCCCGACCACGACTTGTAGGCGCTCATGTCCCTGATCGGTTGAGCGGTCACGGAGACATTTGCTCCAGCAGGAAGATTCGATACGTGGATATGGACCGGATCGTTCCAGATCGCACCATCCCAGCTGGCCAGCACGGTGCCGTCGACGCGGATCTGGTAGTTCCAGCGACCTCGGCCTGTAGGTGCCTTGTAGCGTGTGTTGACGGTGAAGCGCAGGCCTCCCGGTACTCCCTGGGGCGGGAACTCGAGATGCGTTCTCGTGCCGGGGCGGAAGTCCTCCTGCTGGACCAGGAGCTCACCGTCCGGAGAGGGGCGAGTGGGCCCGGGCCTTCCGAAAGTTTCCGTCACGAGAGCCTCGGGCAGCATCAGTGGCCTCCCGAATGTCGGATTGCGAGCCTCGGCTTCGGCCTGCAGATGGGCGTCGCGTTCGATCTCATAGAGGTTTCGCTCATCGTTCTTGCCCAGGAAGTTCAGGATCGGGGTGCTCTCATTGATCAGCTCGGAGAAAAGGAACCCCTGGCGACGCTTTTCCAGCGGATAGGACAGAGTGATCTCGAGCAGTTCTCGGGTGTTGATGGGTACGACCGTCTGGAACGCGACATCCGTTTCATTGAGGACTTCAGCGCCCCAGCGCCCAACTCGGGCTTCCCAGTAATAGATGTCGTAGATGTTGTATCCGTGCATTTCTTGGCGATAATCCCACTTGTGGATACCTTCATCGAAATTCCTGCGCTGACTCTCTGGGCTCTCCGGTGTGCTGCGCCGATTCAGGCGACTTCTGTGCAGGGCCCAGAGCCCAGCGAGCGAATTAGATTCTGACTTGGGAATCCAGTACGCACGCCCGATCTCGTAGCCGAATCCGCGAAGGTGGGTGCAGCCTTCTTCTGGAAATGCTTTCAGGTAATGCGGGATGAGCCAGCTGCCGTGATTGCCGATGGAGTTCTTTGCCAGGAGCGATCTTATGGAATCAGGGACGGTCGAATCTTCGTCCTCGATCATGAAGTAGCGGTGATTCGGAATTTCAACAGTGCTTTTCAGCTTGTCGACGATGGTCTTGTCCAGAGCCAGTGACGCCGAGGATCGGGAGCGGGACGGGCGTCGTGTGTAGGTGAATGTTCTGAAGTCTTCGAGGTGATCACGCGACAGGGCGAGGGTTGTTCGACTGTCGGCTCCACCTGTGATCGAAAGGATGACGGATCCTGACTCCACTTTGATGTGCTCCAGCTGTCGGTTCCAGATCCGGATGAATTCGGCCAGGCGTTCTTGATGCGTCCATGTGACGTAGCGATTATCGGTTCGCGGAAAGTAACGGACAACCGACCAGCTCGCAGGGTGCAGTGAATGGTTCGGCAGCAATGCGCTGATCCCTATGAAAGGTGTCCTGTCCCACCCTGTGATGAATCCCTGACTACCCTCTTCGGGACTGCGCGCAGGGTGAGCGGCCGTCTCTTGTATGAGAAACGCGTGGCTCGAAATGAGATCTTCAGACTCCGAATAGTAGACAGACCGCGCTCCGATCGCGTCGTGGTACACCTCGACACGTCCGGACCGGCACCGCACCACTGTGTAGCGTCCGCCGACGCTGTCGAGAAGCTCCCAGAACTCCTGGTCTCCTTGCATGGAGGCGGCCAGAGCAGTGGCCGCCACGTCATCGAGACGGTCAGTTGACCGCGTCGGCAGATAGAGCCCGTGGATGAGCACCCAGTCCTGGCCATCGGAAGACTGCTCTAGACGCGGGAGCAAGCTCGGTTCATGGGTGAATACCCAGCCGCTGCCGCCGAGGACGATCGATTTCCAATCAGAGGGCCCTTGGACTTCTGCAGTCGCTTTGCTCATGAGAAACCCTCGGGGATACGGGGAAAGGATGGTCATCCTACGGGACTCCTCGAATTTGGTGGGCAGAAGGGGCGGGGCTCTATGTGGCCACGTCTGAGCGGGAGACGCTCGAACATGAATGGCAGCTGAGAGGCTGGCCAGGTCCGGTTCCGAGGGTCAGCCGACCGGCTTCGCCTCCGGGTTGAAGTCGGGCAGGCGCTCACCGAGACCGAACATGTGGGCGATGGCGGCTACGGTGCGTTCGGCGGCGCGGCCGTCGCCGTAGGGGTTCACGGCGTTGGCCATGGAGGTGTAGATGGCCGGGTTGTGCAGCAGGGTGGAGACCTCTTCGACGATGCGCTCCTCGTCGGTGCCGATGAGCTTGACGGTGCCGGCGGTGACGGCTTCGGGGCGTTCGGTGTTCTCGCGCATCACGAGCACGGGCTTGCCCAGCGACGGGGCCTCTTCCTGGACTCCGCCGGAGTCGGTGAGGACGACGTCTGCCACGGCGAGCATGCGGGTGAACTCGCCGTAGGCCAGGGGTTCGGTGACCAGGACGTTGTCCAGGCCTTCCAGGGCCGGTAGCACGGCTTCGCGGACCACGGGGTTGCGGTGGGCCGGCAGCACGATGGTCAGATCGGGCTCATCGGCTGCGATGCGTGCCAGGGCGCGGCCCACGCCGCGCATGGCATCGCCCTGGTTCTCGCGGCGGTGGGTGGTGACCAGCAGGACGCGGCGTCCGGAGGCGGCCAGGTCCTCCAGGGCGGGGTCGGTGAAGGGCAGTTCGCGGGCCACGGTGTGGTGCAGGGCGTCGATCACGGTGTTGCCGGTGACCACGATGTCGTCGCCGTTGATGGACTCGGCCATCAGGTTGCGCCGGGAGATGTCGGTCGGGGCCAGGTGCAGGGAGGCGATCTGGGAGGTCATCTTGCGGTTGGCCTCCTCCGGGAAGGGGGAGAACAGGTCGAAGGAGCGCAGTCCGGCCTCGGCGTGGATCACGGGGATGCCGCGGTAGAACGCGGCGATCGCACCGGCGGTGGAGGTGGTGGTGTCGCCCTGGACGACGACGGCGTCGGGGGCGTTGTGCTCGAAGATCGTATCCAGGCCTTCGACGGTGCGGGTGAGCACGCCGTTGAGGGTTTGGCGGGGGCGGATGATGTTGAGGTCGTGATCCGGGGTGATGTCGAAGATCTCGTTGACCTGATCGAGCATCTCGCGGTGCTGGCCGGTCACGGTCACCACGCACTGGAACTCGTCGGAGTCCTGCAGGGCCTTCACGATCGGGGCCATCTTGATGGCCTCCGGGCGGGTTCCGTAGATCGGCATCACGGTCAGCGGCATCGGTGACTCTTTCACTCATCGGCGGGCGGACAGGCAATCCTCAGCAGATTCTCACACAGCTGTCCCCATTATTGGGTCGTGACGCAGGGTGTCGACGCGGAAGTGCTCAGGCCCGAGCTGGAAGAGCCCGTGCTTGTGCGCGGCGATCACGCGCAGGAGCCCCACCGCAGCCTTGAGTGCCTTGAGGGGACGGCTCCTTGCTTCTCGGAGCGATTGTCCTGCGGCTGAAGGCTGGCGCTGTGGGCGATCATGCTCCAGCGTCCCGAGGGACCCGCTTCAGGTGACTGCTCGCCGGCCGCCCGCGGGTCGAGGGGTGGGCGTGGCAGTGGGCATCGGGGTCGGCTCCAGAGTGTGGATGGCGTGCGGGAACGCTCGGGGGAGTGCCGCGTCGCGGTACACGCAGTGCCCCTGCCGCGAGTCCGAGTCCGGTGCGGCTCGTGGAGTCGTTGGAACTGTAGGGTGGGCGCGAAATTCCGAAGCCCCGCCCTCGTCTGCACATAGGATGTGCGCCGGCCGCGCGCCCAGAGCAGTCCACATCTTGCTGACGGGTGAGGTCATCGTGGAGCGACCGCTGAGGCGGAGATCAAGGATGAGTGCACATGAGTGAGACCGAGCAGACTGTCGTGTTCGTGGGGTTGGGCTATATCGGCCTGCCGACCGCGGTGACGCTGGCGAACAGCGGTGTGCGGGTCAAGGGCGTGGATGTGAATGAGTCTGTGGTGGAGCGGGTGGCTCGTGGTGAGGTCACGATCGTGGAGCCGGGCCTGGAGGAGGAGCTCAAGCGTGCGGTGGACTCCGGTCAGCTGACGGCTTCGACGGAGATGCAGCATGGTGATGCGTTCGTGATCGCGGTGCCGACGCCGTTCAAGGATGACTATGTGGGGGATACCTCGTATATCGAGGCTGCTGGTCGCAGCATTGCTCCGCTGCTTGAGGGTGATGAGCTGGTGATCCTGGAGTCGACCTCGCCGCCGCAGACCACGCGTCTGCTTGGTCGGGTGCTGACGGAGGCTCGGCCGGATCTGACGGTGGATCCGGAGGAGGCGGCCCAGGGCGGTAAGAAGCTGATCCATATGGCGTACTGCCCGGAGCGGATCCTGCCCGGGCGTGCGATGGAGGAGCTGGTCACGAATGACCGGATCATCGGGGGCATGACTGCGGAGGCGGCCGCTCGGGGCAAGGCTGTGTATGCCACGTTCTGTGAGGGTGAGCTGCTGGTCACGGATGATGTCACGGCGGAGATGGCGAAGCTGACGGAGAACTCGTTCCGTGATGTGAACATCGCTTTCGCGAATGAGCTGTCGTTGATCTCGGACAAGCTGGGGATCGATGTGTGGGAGCTGATCGAGCTTGCCAATCATCATCCGCGGGTGAACATCCTGCAGCCGGGTCCGGGTGTGGGTGGGCACTGCATTGCGGTGGATCCGTGGTTCATCGTGTCTTCGGATCGGGAGAACTCGAATCTGATCCGCACGGCGCGTGAGGTCAATGATGGGAAGCCGCGGTGGGTGATCGGCAAGGTGCGTGAGGCGCTGGCTGGTCGCCAGAGGCCTGTGGTGGCGGCGCTGGGGTTGGCGTTCAAGGCGAATATCGATGATCTGCGGGAGTCGCCGGCGTTGAACATCGCCAAGGATCTGGCTGAGTCGATGCCGGAGGTCTCGGTGTTGGCGGTGGAGCCGAATGTGTCGGAGTTGCCGGAGGTGCTGTCTGGGTTGGCGAATGTGGAGCTGGCCGAGACTGCGGAGGCGATCGAGCGTGCTGATGTGGTGCTGGTGCTGGTGGATCACGATGAGTTCAAGGCTGTTCCTGCTGCGGCGCTGAAGGGCAAGGCTGTGGTGGATACCAAGGGCCTCTGGCGCTGAGCCGATCACCCCGGTTCCCCGACTCGATCAGAAGGAGACACAAGGATCATGGACGCAGCTCGAGAGAAGCAGATCTATCTCGGTGCCCTCGGTTCGGGGGTGTTCTTCGGTGCAGCTGCTGCGGGTATGGCGGTCCTGGGCCATCAGCGGACGAGCCTCGCTCTAATCGGCAGCTCGCTGGCGCTCACCCCGCTGACTGAGCACCTGCGCATGCGCAGGCAGAACACGTCTCAGCGCAAGGGGACCAAGCAGGCCCGCGCTGGCCTCGACAACGCCACCAAGAAGCTCAATGCGGCCGCGGAGGCGGCTGACCGAATCGGATTCGATCAGCTCGCGCGTCAGATGACCGAGCTGAACACCGAGGAGTTCGCGGCGTACGCGAACGAGTTCCGTCGGGAGGTGCGGATGCTCCGTCTGCAGATGGACGCAGCTGCACGTGCTGAGGACGCGGGTCGTTGAGGGACTCTCATCCCCGAGGTCTGCTGACCAGCGAGGTCTTGCACACGGCTTCACTCGCCGTTGATGACGCTCTCTCCAGTGCTGCGACTGCGGTGGGCGCAGAGGCGCTCGTGGGCCTGGGCGCAGATGACGTCGAGGGCCAGAGCGACCGCAGCGAGCCCAGTGCTGATCTGGGCGGAGCCGCAGAGGACATGGTTCGGCGGTGCGTCGAAGTGCACGCTCACCTGCATGAGGTGGCGATGCACCGGCCGGAGGTGTCCAGCACGCTGGACCAATCGGCGCTGGACGCCGTGGCATGGTTGCGAGATGTGCTGCAGCAGGCAGATCCTCAGCAGCGCCGGGAGATCACCGACCTGATCCAAGGTGCGTCTTCGGTCTTCCCGTGGGATTCAGTGCGCCCTTCTTCGGAGGGGCTGGCCCTGCTGTACAACTTCTCTCCGTTCCAGGACACCGGTGCGTCTGTTGCCTCGAAGCGGCTGCGGGATTTCGGCCGCAGCGTCGACGTCATCGCCTGCTCGTTCCTCCACAAGAAGAAGCAGGACTTCACGGTCGAGGCCATCTCCCAACCGTACGTCAATCGGAAGACCTTCCTGCCGCTGAACCCCTCCTGGGCTTCTTGGTCTCCGTTCAAGGCATTCGCCGTCCAGGCGTCGCGCCTGGCCGAGGGATTCATGGCGTCCAACGGCGGCTATGACTTCGTGTACTCGCGAGCCATGTGGGCCCCTTCGCTCTACGCCGGGGCCGAGTTCAAGCTCAGGAATCCTGAGGTCCGGTGGATCGCTGAGTTCTCCGATCCGCTCTCCCTCGATGTGGAGGGCCTTCTTCGTGGCGGCCCTGTCGTCGAGGACGAGGTCTCGGGTCCCTTGCGTCGACGGGTCGAGGAGCTGTACGGCGGAATTCCCGATGAGGAGTTCTCGATCTTCGCCTTCGCGGAGCGGCTGGTATATGCGTTCGCTGACGAGATCATCTTCACGAACGAGCATCAGAAGCAGACCATGCTCGCGACCATCTCGAATCCGGAGCTGGCAGCTCGCGTCGAGCGGCATAGTCGAGTGAGCAATCACCCCACCTTGCCGCGACCGTACTACGAGCGTCTCGGATCGCCGTACCGCGTCGATCCGGACTTCGTGAACCTCGCCTATTTCGGTGAATTCTATTCGAGCCGAAGCATCCGTGAGGTCACATCGGCCATGCGCGGACTGCCTCCGGTGCTGCGCGATCGTGTGCGGCTGCATGTGTTCACGAACTACATCCCTGCTGGAGAGAATTCGCGTCGCCCGCGGCAGTTCTCCAAGGCCCAGTTCGACGCGTTGGTGGCTCGTGCGATCGACGGCGTGGGAGCGCAGGGGATGGAAGACCAGGTGGCTCTGAACTCAGCCCTGCCGTATCTGGAGTTCCTGGCCACCTCGGACCTCATGGACTATCTCATTGTCAACGATGCCCGGTCGGGCGATCATCACGAGGTCAACCCCTATCTCCCCTCCAAATGGAGCGATTACAGCGGATCCCGGGCCAAGGTCTGGGGGTTCCTCGAGGAGGGATCGATCCTCTCGTCCAAGCCGGTGACGGTGAAGACGCCGGTCGGCGATGTCTACAGCGCCCGTGATGCCCTGTGGAGCATGGTCGTGGACAAGTTCCCGGAAGTGGAGGACCAGCTCTGATGAGCGCAGAACTTGATCTGATGCATGTCTCCGAACTGCTGAGGTCGTTGGGCAGGGCGTCGACTCCTCCCGTGAACGAATCGCGATTCGGCCTGGATCTGCACTCGTTGCTGCAGGATCCGAACAAGTCAGGCGTGTCCGATGCGCTGGCTGTAGCGGCCCCGGCCACGCTCGCTCTGCTGCGGGAGCCGCTTGACGTGGAAGCGGCGATTCCAGGAGCCGCCGCTCTGCAGGCGCGGCGAACCCAGGCCACCGTTCTGATCATCGATGAGGAGGCCTTCGACGCCGGCCCGTGGATGGGAGCCGACTCCGGTGTCGGACGCCAGCTGGCCGATGAGATCTTCGAGGCAGGCAGGATCTTCCGCGAGACGGGTCGCAGCGTGCTCGCCCTCGCATCGC
Organism: Kocuria palustris; assembly: GCF_016907795.1. NCBI lineage: Bacteria > Bacillati > Actinomycetota > Actinomycetes > Micrococcales > Micrococcaceae > Kocuria > Kocuria palustris. The sequence goes on along the minus strand of NZ_JAFBCR010000001.1, from coordinate 369,225 downwards.
CACGGCGCAGCCAGGGTCCGAACTGGAGGCTCATCGACGCCACGACGACGCAGTGGATGAATCAGATCCCCGACACCGATCTGGAGGAGCACGCAGTGCAGGGCCGGGTATGGGCCGAACTGAGCCGGATTACCGCGATGCGTGAGGGAATGGAGTGACGGTGACGGAGACCCGCAGGAAGGCCGTGTCTGTACTCGTCGCAGCCGAGGTGGAGGAGGCTGACGGTGCGCTGGCTCAGGCATGGCTCGGTGCTGTCGTGAGAGATCTGCTGCGTGAAGGCGCTGAGGTCACCTTCGTCTCAGGCGCCGTGCAGCGCCTCCCCATGCACAGCACGCTGGAGGCCTTGGGGGCAGCTGTCGTATCAGCGCCGAAGACCGGCAGCGAAGACGCAGCACTTGGCGAGACCTCGTATCGCCACGATGCAGTGAGCCGACAGCTCACAGCCCTCGGTGCCCAGGAGGACATCGACATCGTCGTGGCGCAGGGCTTCTCGCTGTGCTGCGATGCAGCGTCGGGGGGGACGCTCACGCAGAAGCTGTGGTCGCTGATCGATGACGACCCGGTCATGGCTGCTGTGCTGCCGGAACGCAGGGTCGCCGAGCTGGAGCACATCGCCACGGGCAGCTACCGGATCGTCACCACCAGCGAGCAGCAGCGATCGGTCGTGGAGAGCCGGAGCCGCGCAGCGACCTCCAAGACCCGTGTCGCGCCGATGCTCGAGCTGCTGCTCGACCAGGCCCCGGCGCCCACGGAGGCTCCCGCAGACCGGTCTGTGGTCGTCGACCTCAGCCTCTGGGGCGAATCGCCGATGCCGTCTGCCCGCGATATCACGGCGCGGGCTCGAGAGCAGCGCCGTCCGGTTCGTCTGCTGGTTTGCGGCACGGCTGAGGCAGAGACGGGGCGCCGTGAGGCAAGCGCTCTGCTCGATTTCCCGGGTGCGGAGATCCAGAGCCTGCCCCTGCTGGAGCTCTCAGCTGAGAGCACGGCAGATCGGGTTCTGATCATGCCGGAGGATCCAGCGCCTGCCCTGGCCGAGATCGGGCGTCAGATCGCTGTGGCGAGGCGCATGACGGTCACCACGGACGTGGAAGGCGCGCTTCTTCCGGGGTCCGGCGAAGAGCTGAGCCCCCAGACCCAGGACGCTGGTGCCGCGTCCTTCGCGTCCCTTCTCTCGGAGACCCGCACCCTACGCAGGCGGCCGGCCCAGGACGAACAGCGGAAGCCCCGGGTGGTCCTGGCTGGAAGCGATTTCAAGTTCTCTGGCGATCTGGTGGATCGCTTGGCGGTCCAGGACGATTTCGACGTCAGAGTGGACAGGTTCGTGCATCATTCGCGGCCGCAGCCTTGGGCGAGCCGGAAGTACCTCGAATGGGCGGATGTGATCATCGCGGAGTTCGCGGCTCACAACGCGATCTGGTATTCGCAGAATGTCCGCCCCGAGCAGAAGCTCATCGTCCATCTGCACGGCTTCGAGCTGCTCTCCACCTGGATCGATGAGCTCGAGATCCACAATGTGCATCGCATCGTGGTGGCTTCCGAGTTCTATCGGCAGCGCTGCCTCGAGATGAAGGATTGGCCTGCGGAGAAGGTCATCGTCATCCCGAACAGCGTCAATGCAGATGACCTGGACCGGCCCAAGCTGGACGGCGCCCATTTCCATCTGGCGCTCATCGGATATGTTCCGATCCTGAAGCGCCCGGATCGTGCCCTGGACGTCTTGGAGATCCTCCTCGAGCACGATGATCGGTACATCCTGCATCTCAAGGGCAACCCGCCTTGGAACTACGTGTGGGAGTGGAAGAAGGCCGCCCACCAGGACGCATACCGGGAGTTCTTCCGCAGGATCGGCCGGTCTCCGCGCTTGCGCGAGCACATCGCCTTCGAGCCGTTCGGGCCCGATATGGGCAATTGGCTGCGGAAGGTCGGCTGGGTCCTGTCGACATCCACCCGAGAGACCTTCCACATGGCAGCCATCGAAGGTGCCAGAAGTGGGGCAGTTCCCGTGGCATGGCGGCGCGAGGGCGCCGAGGAGATCATCGGGGGCCGTTTCGTCCATGATTCCTCCGAGGAGATCGCGAAGGTGATCCTGGAGGCGAACGAGTCTCGTGAGTCGTTCGCGGCGCTCTCGCAGGCTGCGCGCAGCCACTCGGACCGGTACTCCGCAGATGTCGTGTGCAACGACCAGTGGTTCTCCCTGCTGGATCAGGCGAGCCGGGACATCTCTGATGATGGGGCCGAGGAGGTGGTAGCCAGCACCATGCAAGGCACCATGCTCTACGAGCGCGTCGTCGCGGATCTCGACCGCGGTGATACGGAAGCGGCCCTGTCTGACCTTGATGCCCATGTGCGGGTGACCGCTCAAGAGCAGGGGAAGCTGAAGGACCTCGAGCTGCTGTGCCGCGGCCTGGTCGCAGCTGACACCCGACGCTTCTCTCTCTTCCTGCCGCCGTCGAACAGCCAGGCCGGTTCGGAATCCGAGCAGATCACTGATCCGGTCGACGTTCTGCTGGTGCGAGGCGGCGGGCAGATGACCGTGCGATGGTCCGAGTACGGCTTGGACCGCTTCGCCGTGGACTTGGACACTCCACCAGGCCTGCAGCAGCCTGACACTCCACCGGCCCGGCTTCCTGACGTCCAGCAGGACCGTGGCATGGCGGCTGTTCCGGCTGCGCGCGGACTGCGATTCGACCGGTGGGTGCACGTCGCCGCATCGGATATAGCCCGCGAGGCAGCGGCTCGAGGCATCTCGGACCTGGTTGTCGCTGGACCATGGTGGGCTGCGCTCACTGCGGCGCATGCCGCCGACAGGCTGGGCGGTCGAGTGCACTGGATCGTCACGGACGATGCGGACATCTCTCTTGTCGAACGTGCCATTCAGGACCCAGGCTCGCCGGACCTCTCTGCGCAGCTGGCCCGTGTGGTCTTTCTCCGGGCCGATTCCCGGATTCGAGCGGTGGATGGCATGTCCGTGCTGGACCGCCGATTCGATCTACGCTTGGGCGATGCAGCAGTCCGTTCGGACCAGGATCCAGCTGCCTTCCGTCGCTCGATGCTGGAGGCCACATCACAGGCTCGGGTGGCTGCCCCTGCGGAGCTGCTGAAACAGCTCGGCGATCTTCGGCTGGCAGTGGTCGCCGACTCCGCGACTCTTCGCGAGCTCCAGAGTCTGGTCAAGGAAGTGCGCCCAGTCGAGCCGGAGGAGCCCACAAAGCATCTGACAGCAGATCTGGACGCTCTGATCGTCTTCTCGTCGGCCGATCAGGGCGGCTCGTGGGCAGGACGGCTGCGGCGGAGCACTCCTGACGAACTCCTGCCTGCGGCGAGCATGTTCGATGAGGCCAGGGCCCTGGGCATCCCCGGCTGCTTCGTGCTGGAAGCCAGTCGTTGGGACGAGCCGTTCTACGCCACGATGGCGCGTCGTGCCGACCACGTGAGCGCAGTGCACCGAACGGCGCTGCTGCAGCTGCTGCAGCGCCACCCGATCTCAGTGAGCACCGCCGATCATTGGGAGGACATCGGGAGCCTTCGGCCCCGACTGCTGCGTCTGCTGCGCAGTGCCGGCGTGCCGGTGTCTGCCCAGGCCGAGCCGCGGCCCATGCAGGGAGGCTCTGCCGTCTCGACTGAGGACTCCCGTCGCCTGGCCAAGCAGCTGCTGGCGCAATGGCGAACCACCGAGATGCCTCCTCTCGAGGAGGAGAAGGTCTCCGTCATCGTGGCGACGCACAGCGGAGGCAACAGGATCCCTCGACTGCTCGAATCGCTGGGAGCACAGACGTTCCCCGAGCATCTGCTGGAAGTGATCGTGGTCGAGAACGGATCGGATGATGGCACACGGGCACTCGTGGGGGAGTTCGCGGACGATCACCGTGAGATGACTGTCAGGTACCTCCACTCGCCTCAGGCGGATGTGGGTGCCGCGCATAATCTCGGTCTGAAGCAGGTCAGCGGAGCATATGTCGCGTTCGCTGACGACTACGACAGCTTGGATGAGAACTGCATCCTGTCCATGTGGCTGTCGGCCGGTCCCGACACCCTGGTCATCGGGGGACTCGTCGACGAGGATGCGACCACAGGTGCTCGAAGCTCCGATGCGCCCCACGACCGACGCATGAAGCGCCTGGGCCATGGAAGCCGGTCGCTGTCTGCTCACCAGCATCTGCTGGGAATGGACACCTGCAAGCTAGTCCCGGTCGGAGCGCTCGATGGATTCCTCTTTCCTGAGGGACCCGGATCCGGCGAAGGCGCTGTCTTCTCGGCTCACCTGCTGCTGCAGGAGAGCCTCGAATTGGTCCCTGCAGCACCGTTGCAGGACTCGGCCTACGTCCGATCTCTGCGCGATGGTTCAGTATCGCTCTAGAGCCTCGAGGCGGACGTTCACCCTAGGCAGTGAGTCGGCGGTGAACCAGAGGGGCGTCTGTCGCCCCTCTCACCGCGTTCACCACGTCCTGGGTGATCCGTGTGTGCAGCAGCCCCGGACTTCAGGGTCGGGCGGGGTGAGGAAGTCCTGAGCAGTCGCCGTGTCCGCGCTTGAATGGACCGGTGGATGAAGAGACGGCCAGCGCCATAGCGGCGCTCACCCAGCGCCTCAGTGAGCTGGAGAAGCAGCTGGAACGTGCTCACCCCACACGTTGGAACGGGGCTGAGGGTGCCATCGGCGCACCGGGTGTGCGGATCCATCCCTCCTGCAAGATCATCGCCAGCGGCGGACGGACCGTGCGGTTCGGCGAGCGGGTGCTTCTGCGCAGGGGAGCTGAGATCGTCGGTCCCGCGACCATCGGCGAAGGCTGCTCATTCAACCGTGACGTCTATATCCGCGCGAATGTCACGTTCGGCAAGAACTGCAACATCGGAGCCTTCGCCCGATTCATCACAGACACCCACGCGGTAGGCGGATCGGATCGACGTGCAGGGAGGGTCTCGTTCCCCGGCATCTCAATCGGCGACGGAACGTGGGTAGGCGCGGGGGTGACTGTCCTCGGAGGGGTCACCGTCGGGGCCGGCGCAGTCGTCACGAAGGACGTGCCCGCAAACACGGTGGTGGGAGGCATTCCAGCACGAGTCATCCGCAGTCTCCCAGGTCCGAGGTAGGAGCCATGGAGTGCGAGGATTATGCTCGCACGTCTACCTATGACCTCATGTGTCGCCCCGACTCGCCCCAGCACCTGTCAGGTGGAGGCGCCAGCACGGATCACTGCAGCTCTCGGAAGCTTGTCTCATTCAGACTGTCGGTTCGTGTCTGCGTCTCCGACTTCAAGCCGAGGGCCTCGACCAGTCGACGGGGGTCCTCTCCCCGAGCGGGCCATGGGCTGATGCTCAGAACGATGCCGATGTCCGAATCGTCGGTGGGGATCTCGGGCAGTTCGACCCAATCCTCGTGTACGGGATGTCCACCGGAGAGGTACTGGAAGCTGCGCCGCTTCCTCTGCGACCAGTGCCAGCCGGGAGCAGGACGGCGATCGCCATTTACACCGATCAGTTCCGCGATGATGAGGGCGTCCCGTTGACTGAGACCCGGGCGGATGCGAGCTATGGGGCGGCAGTCGGCTCCACCGGTCAGCGGGTACGCATAGCCGGCCTCTGATGCGGCTGGGGTGTACCTGATCTGGGGATCTCCCGGTTGCAGACCGGGCGCTGGTGTCTCGGCGAAGGCCTCCATCGTGACCGTCTGCGGTGCTGCTGGGTGGCTGGAGAGCAGTTCCAGCGTCTGTTCGCGACCGAGCGGGTTGTGGAGCGAAACGGGGTCGCTGTAGCGATGGATGGCAAACCGTTCGGCGAGTGCTCGCTCGTCGTGGACGAAGCTCATGGCCTGGGTCAGGTCCACCTTCAGATCATGCGGGGAAGCGATGTTGACCCAGTAGTCGACGCTCAGCGGTGTGCTGCGCTGCGAGAGCCGCCGCAGCGCGCTCGTCCGCCAGGGTATGGCTCGCCGCAGCGCCGCCGGTGCCGCTGCGTTGAATCGCCGGGCGGACAGGGCGACGACGCCGCCTCTCATCCAGCGAGTCCAGTCGAATTGCGCGTTGTTGACGACTACGTGCGGATCGTCGTCCTGGGCCGCCGTCATGAGGGCCAGGAACCCTCCCGCCGACGAGCCGAAGTAGGTCCGTCGGCGGGAGTCGAGCACTCCCAGGGCGCAGCACAGGGTCCGGACGGCGGAGCCGATGTCCGGGAGAGCATCGTGGGCGAGGGACTCCTGCCCCCAGTTCAGTGACAGGGCATCCTCACCCGCGGTTCCCGGATCGCAGACGTAGATCTGATGCGTGGGGATCGAGCGCCACCAGCTGGAGCGCTGGAAGATCGGCTGGCCGCCCGTCCGCTCGAGGTCGACCGCACCGTTGAACAGGATGGTGACGCGCTCGGCTTCCGGGCGGCGCACCAGCAGAAGCGGCAGCGGAGCCCGCTCACCGCGCTGGATGATGAGTCTCACCTGCGTGTCGAGAGGGAAGCTCTCCGAGCGCAGCGCAACGGTGAAGTCCTCGAGGCTCGGATACTCCCGTTCGACCGCCTCCGGGTTGTGTTCCATGCTGCAGACCTCAGAGCTCAGCCCTGTGGCTGGGTCTCGGGTGCGAAGTCGGGCAGGCGCTCACCGAGACCGAACATGTGGGCGATGGCGGCTACGGTGCGTTCGGCGGCGCGGCCGTCGCCGTAGGGGTTCACGGCGTTGGCCATGGAGGTGTAGATGGCCTCGTTGTGCAGCAGGGTGGAGACCTCTTCGACGATGCGCTCCTCGTCGGTGCCGATGAGCTTGACGGTGCCGGCGGTGACGGCTTCGGGGCGTTCGGTGTTCTCGCGCATCACGAGCACGGGCTTGCCCAGCGACGGGGCCTCTTCCTGGACTCCGCCGGAGTCGGTGAGGACGACGTCTGCCACGGCGAGCATGCGGGTGAACTCGCCGTAGGCCAGGGGTTCGGTGACCAGGACGTTGTCCAGGCCTTCCAGGGCCGGTAGCACGGCTTCGCGGACCACGGGGTTGCGGTGGGCCGGCAGCACGATGGTCAGATCGGGCTCATCGGCTGCGATGCGTGCCAGGGCGCGGCCCACGCCGCGCATGGCATCGCCCTGGTTCTCGCGGCGGTGGGTGGTGACCAGCAGGACGCGGCGTCCGGAGGCGGCCAGGTCCTCCAGGGCGGGGTCGGTGAAGGGCAGTTCGCGGGCCACGGTGTGGTGCAGGGCGTCGATCACGGTGTTGCCGGTGACCACGATGTCGTCGCCGTTGATGGACTCGGCCATCAGGTTGCGCCGGGAGATGTCGGTCGGGGCCAGGTGCAGGGAGGCGATCTGGGAGGTCATCTTGCGGTTGGCCTCCTCCGGGAAGGGGGAGAACAGGTCGAAGGAGCGCAGTCCGGCCTCGGCGTGGATCACGGGGATGCCGCGGTAGAACGCGGCGATCGCACCGGCGGTGGAGGTGGTGGTGTCGCCCTGGACGACGACGGCGTCGGGGGCGTTGTGCTCGAAGATCGTATCCAGGCCTTCGACGGTGCGGGTGAGCACGCCGTTGAGGGTTTGGCGGGGGCGGATGATGTTGAGGTCGTGATCCGGGGTGATGTCGAAGATCTCGTTGACCTGATCGAGCATCTCGCGGTGCTGGCCGGTCACGGTCACCACGCACTGGAACTCGTCGGAGTCCTGCAGGGCCTTCACGATCGGTGCCATCTTGATGGCCTCCGGGCGGGTTCCGTAGATCGGCATCACGGTCAGCGGCATCGGTGACTCTTTCACTCATCGGCGGGCGGACAGGCAATCCTCAGCAGATTCTCACACAGCTGTCCCCGATTCGGGGTGGCGACGGCCCTGGGTGGGGCGCGTCGTGCCCGAAGGCTCGCGGTTCAGAGCTGGATGAGCCCGGCCTTGTGAGCGGCGATGACCAGCTGCAGCCGGTCGCGGACCTGGAACTTGGACACCATGTTCGTCACGTGAAGCTTCACGGACTTCTCGGACAGGACCATGAGCTCGGCGATCTCCCGGTTGCTGTGGCCTTCGGCCAGGTGGTTGAGCACCTCGGACTCGCGGGCCGTCAGCGTGACGGAGGCGGGCAGGCTGGCCCGGTTGTCCGATTCGCGCAGATGCCCCACCACCGCCTCGAGGGCCTGAGGGGAGAGCTGGGTGCGTCCGGCCACGGCCTCGCGCACCGCGGAGAGCAGCCGCTCGGGCGGATCGGACTTCAGGACGTAGCCCAGGGCGCCGGCGCGCAGGGCGGGAACGACGGCCTCCCGGGAGGTGAACGTCGTGATCATCACCACGTGAGTGCGCGGCATGAGCCGAAGCACCTCAGCGACGGCCTCGACGCCGTCCACGCGCGGCATCTGTATGTCCATCAGGATGATGTCCGGACGCAGGGTCTCGGCCATCTGCACGGCCGCGCGCCCATCCGCGGCGGTCCCCACGACCTGCATGTCGGGGGCGCTGTTCACATAGATGGAGATGGTCTCGCGGACGACCGCCTCGTCATCGGCGATCAGCACGCTCAGCAGCTCGTCGGAGCCGGGCTCCGGAGACTGATCCCTGGTCATCGCTGCTCCAAGTCTGTCCGACGGCCGAGCTGTGGGCCGGGGCGGCCGACATCGGCCAGGTCGCCGATCATCGTAACGACGGAGGTCCAGCGACAGACAGCCGTCGCAGGGACTCAAATGGGGACAAGTACATGCACTCAACGAGATCCCGCCGGCCGATGGGTAATATCGCTGCAGCATCAATCGGAAGCGTCGGGCCTGGTCGTGGGCCCCTTGGGAGGGCAGTGAGGGTGATCCAGGCTGCTGCGGTGAGCGGGCCATGAGGGCCGATCTGCTCGAGCCTCCCCGGCTCTGGCGACGCTTCACCGCAGCCGTGGACAGCCGATGGCCGGAGCTGGCCGACTCCGCGGTCCTCGCCCCTCCCGTGCCGTTCCGGGCGGCCATGCTGCTGATTGTCCTGATCTTCCTGGGGCTGCAGGTCATCAGCAACCTCCTGGGGCAGGCCTGGCTGAGCGGGGAGGCTCTGTCCTTCACGCTGATCGTCATCTTCCTGCCGCTGATCTGCGTGTGGATCACCCGCGGTCTGTGCGTTGTGGCTCTGACCGTGGCCTATGCCATGGTGCTGCTCAGCCAGCAGCCGATCGCTGTGGTCGCCCCGGCGATCATCTGCTGCGTCATCCTGTGCATGTGGAACCGCTGGGGCGTGGGCATGCTGCTGATGCTCGCCCAGCTCACGGCGGCCCTGTCCCTGGTGGGGCTCGGAGACACCGTCACCATCCGCATGCAGGCGTTCCTGCTCGCCTTCATGATCTTCGCCGGCTCTGCCGTGGGCTGGACCATCCGCTTCTTCCGGTGCCGGGCCCGGCTCACCCAGCTGCGGGTCGCCCAGCTGGAGACCGAGGTGGCCGGAGTGCGCTCGGCCGAGCGCCGGGACCTGGCTCGCGAGCTGCACGACCTCGTGGCCCACGACGTCACGGCCACCGCGCTGCGGGCCAATGCCGGGCTGCTCTCCGGGGGGCCGCAGGTGCAGCGCCGGGTGCTGCAGGACATCGCCGACGGAGCCTCGGGCACCATCGAGGATCTGCGCCGCATGGTCTCGGCCCTGCAGGAGGAGGCGGGGGAGGCCACCGCGCTCGAGGACGGGATCGCTCCCCAGCACCAGGCGCTGCGCACCGATCAGACCGGTGCGCAGCGTCCCACCGCGCCCACGGACTCCATGGAGACCGCGCTCGACCGGTGTCGTCAGCTGCTCGAGGACGCCGGATTCGACCGGGTCGAGATCGCCCGCGGAGACGGCTGGGAGGAGATCGCCACGAGCGTGCGGTCCCTGTGCCAGCGCGTGCTGCGCGAGGGCACCGCCAACGCCATCCGCCACGGGATCCCGAGCGCGCCGGTGAGCCTCAGCGCCAGCCTGGAGACCACGCCGCAGGGCCGCTCGATCGCGGTGATCCGGGTGCGCAACCTGGTCCGCGATGCCCGCAGCCGCAGCGCCCGACTGCCCCGGGAGATCTTCCTGGAGGGCGGCCTCGGACTGGTCGGCCTGAGCGAGCGCGTGGACATCTTCGGCGGCGAGCTGAGTTTCGGGCGCCAGCTGGACATTTGGGAGCTCATGGCCCGGATCCCGCTGCAGGAGGCGGATCGGCGTGCTTGAGGGCCGCGCCGAAGACGACCGAGAACGAGCACCGCAGGACGTGACTGAGATTTTCACACCGGACAGTGATCTGGATTGCAGCATGAATCCGCGCAGGCCGAGCGCCCCCATCGCTGGAGCGCATGCCTCCGCGACGGTGCAGAGGACGCTCGGGACGGTGTTTTGGACATCCGAGGAGAGGTTCGGGAGATGACACCTCTGAACAGGGCATCGATCGACGTGGTGATGCGGGTCGACGACCCCGCCGGGCGACCGATCGAGATCGACCGGGACGTCGTGCGCCGGTCCTACATGGCGCTGAAGGCCATGGCTCGCACGCTCTACGCCCGCCATCGTCCTCCGGAGCGGTTCCCGGAGGAGGGCCTGAGCATGAGCTTCTACGAGCCCGGCCCCGGTGCCGTCGTGTTCGTGGCGCAGGTCGTCGCCGATGTGCGAGGACGCGCCGGTGATCAGCCGACGCCGCTGGGCGCCGGCAATCCGGAGCCCGTCCGCACCGCGGAGCAGGCCCTGCGCCTGAGTGTCCTCGGGCTCGTGGAGATCGTGCGGGCCTTCGGCTTCGTGCTGGCCGCGCCGCAGACCGTGCGGGAGGTGCGCTGCGGTCACGTGGACCTGACCGAGGCCGACGACGGCCAGCACCTGCGCGTCTCGCCGGAGGTCGACTACGGGCTGATGCACGGCAGCTTCGACGCCCAGATGCGGGAGTTTCTCTCCGGGCTGACGCGGGAGGGAGTGGGTGCCGTCTCCCTGGCCTACGGGGCGGAGGCCAAGCGCAGCCGGATCCAGCACATGGTCATCGCGACCGATCGCGTCCTGGAGTTCGTGCGCGGGGCGCAGGTGCAGCGCCCGATCGACCGGCTGAGCACCGATCCCGATCCCGACCCGGAGCCCGGCGCCGGCTTGGACCCCGACGCGAAGCCCGGCGCCGCCTGAGGCGGCCGCAGCTTCAGAGCAGAGGGCCGGGCGGCGGCATCCGCACATCGGTGCGTCGGCCGCGGTCCTCAGGACCCACATCGCTCTGGGCGGGCCGGGGGAAGTCCTCGCGCGGAGTGCGCGTGACCAGAGGCAGCAGCGGATCCTCGACCCGCGGCACGGAGTCGAAGATCGTGGCCGGGTGCATCTCCCGCACCCGCTCCCACATGTTCGCCGGCACCTCCATGACCGTGGCGCCCTCGCGCGTGTAGGGCCCCCTGCCCTGCACGAAGGTGATCGTGGAGTCGTCCTGCTCGAAGAGGTGCTTCAGGTCCTCTGCAGCGGCCTGGGCCTGCTGCGACGAGCGGAGGATCGCGAAGATACTGGTCGGCACCCGCATCACGTACCGATCGTCCATGACCATGGGCACGAGGTTCAGCTCATCCGCTGCGGTGCCCACCACCACGGACTTGGCCCCCAGGATGATCGGCAGCATCTGCACGCCCGAGAGCACCGTCTCCACGGCCTCGCCCAGCTTGTCCTCCAGCACGGAGATCTCGTCGACGCTGCGCGGCGAGAGCAGCCGACGGTGCAGCGGACGGGCGTCGCGGATGGAGGCCAGCAGGTCGTAGGCGCCGGGCTCGCGGATCGACAGGATCACGCGCACCGGCTCTTCGCGGGCCACGTCCACACCGTCGAACTGGAGGCCTTCTCGCACCAGGGCGGCGAACCCTCGGCGGATCCTCTCGCGCTGCTGCGCGGACAGCTTCAGCGGGCGGCCGTGGCGCACGGCTTCGAGGCTCATGGGCTCCGAGACGAGCAAGGGAGCGGAGTCGAAGTCCGGCATGGGAGACCTCATCTTGTGCCTGCGGAAGGATCCGCACGGGTGGGAGGACACGCCTCATCCAGCGGGTTGCGCGACGATGAGGGGCCGGCATCGGCCGGGGGGGCAGTCCGTCCGATGTACGACGGTATCGACGTTACTGGTTGGTCAGGAGCGAAGTCGCCCAGAAGCCCGTCGAGCTGAATGAGGTTTCAAGTTTCGCGCCCGTCTGTGTGGACGGCGCGGACGAGATCGGACCACGTGAACACACACCAGCAGAGGTGGGCAGAGGCGGGCACGCGATGGATCGGGTCAGCCGAGCTCACCGTGTACGTCGTCTGCGCTCACGCAGCGAGGAGACGACCCGGCGCACTCTGGGGGTGGCCGTGGAGGCCGCCAGATACGCCGAGAGCACCCCGACCGTTCCGGTCCCGCCGATCATCAGCGGGACGTGGAAGCGGCCGTAGCGCTGCGGCTCGGAGGCCACCACGTGGGACATGCCGTTGATCGTCGCGGCGATCACCGCGCCGGCGATGACCTGGTGGCCGATGCGCTCGCCGCGGTTGAGCAGAGGCTCGAGCTCGTCCGCGCGCAGATGGACGTCGAATCCGCCGTTCTCCAGCACGGACATGATCCGTCGGATGACGTCGGGGGAGTCCTGGCCCAGCTGGACCGCCTCTTCCACCAGCCCGCGCACCCGGTGCAGCAGCGCCTCGGGCGAGACGCGGCGCAGCACGAACTGGCGGGCGAACGGGCGGATCACGGAGATCAGGTCGAAGTCGGGATCCAGGCCCTTGCCGATCGACTCGGCGGTGATCACCATGCGCAGGAACAGCGCCGAATCGCGCGGCAGGCGCAGCCTATGGCGGCGCAGGCAGGCCACCAGGTCGGACAGCAGCGCCGCCATCCGCACCTCGGCCAGGGGCCGGTCGGCGTAGCTGCGGATCATGGATTCGACATCGCGGTCCAGGGCGGCGCGGTCCAGGTTCTCCGGGGCGCGGTCGGTGAGCTTGAGCAGCCCGGTGGTGGCGCGACGGGCATTGCCCTGGGAGACGCCCACGAGCATGGTCACCAGGGCATCGCGGAACTCCTCCGAGAGGCTGCCGACCATGCCGAAGTCGATCATGGCGATCGAGCCGTCGGAGTGGATGAACAGGTTCCCCGGGTGCGGATCGGCGTGGAAGAAGCCGTGGACGAAGATCATCTGGCACAGGATCTCCGTGGCCGTCACGGCCAGCTGGTGGCGATCGACCCCGGCGGCGTCCAGGGCCGTGTGATCCGTGATCTTCATGCCGGACATGCGCTCGGTGGTCAGCACCCTTGAGGAGGTCGCCTGCCACACCACAGCGGGCACGATCAGCGACGGATGCCCCGCGAACAGCTCGCGCATCCGCTCCGTGCTGCGGGCCTCGGCCAGGTAGTCGAGCTCATCGCGCATGGAGGCGGCGAACTGATCCACCAGCGCGGTCAGGTCCTGATCGCCCACGCCCGGCCAGTAGCGCGTGATCAGCACGGCGAGCTCGCGCAGCACCTCCAGGTCGCGGTTGACGGTGTCCACGATCCCCGGGCGGCGGATCTTCACGACGACGTCCATGCCGTCGTAGACCGCGGTGTGGGCCTGCCCGATTGAGCCGGTGGCCAGCGGGACGGGGTCGATGTGGCGCAGTATCTCCTCTGCCGCGGTGTCCGGCTCCTGCTCGAGCAGCTCGCGGATGCGATCCGGCGGGATCGGCGGGGACGAGTCCTGGAGGCGGGCCAGCTCGCGGGCGTACTCCTGAGGCAGCAGGTCCGGGCGCGTGGAGGCCAGCTGGCCGAGCTTCACGAACGTGGGCCCGAGCTCCTCGAGGGCCAGGCGCAGGTGGACGGGCTGCGGGCGCAGCTTGTCCGGGTCCACCAGGCGCACGCGCTCCAGCGGGGCGCGCCATTCGGGCTTGAGGCCCGCCAGCACGAAGCCGAAGCCGTGCTGGGAGAGGACCTCCAGGATCTGGAAGAGCCGTTCGCGCCGCGAGAGCATTCCGGGGCTGGTCAGGATTCGTTCGGCGTCTTGTCGCGCTGCGCAGGCTCGGCGACGGTGGGGATGTCATCGCGCGTGTCCGGCCCGGTGCCGACCTGCTGCCGCGCGTCGTCGTCGAGCCCGGCGCTGTCCTGCTCGGAGCGCCGCGTGGACCCGGGCATGACCGAGCGCAGGTAGAAGGCCATCAGACCGGCCGCCAGGGCGACGATCAGGCACAGGGCGGTCACCAGCGGCTCACGACCCACGAAGATCAGCCCGAGCACCACGAGGGCCGCGGTGATCGCCAGCAGGCCCACGAAGGTGCCGTCGGGACGACCGCCCTGGACCTGGCGCCCGCCGCCGGGGCGCTCGGCCTGCGGTCCTGAGGGCTGGGCTCGCGACGAGCCGCGGCCCGAGGCCCTGGGGGCGCGCTTGGGGGACTGCGTGTCCTCCTGCTCGCCGCGACCGGCCAGCCCGGGGAACGCGCCGTGAGTCGTCTCCGCGGTGCCTGTGGCCCCACCGGAGCGACGGCGCCAGCGCGACGGCCGCGCAGCCTCGAGCTCGGAGGGAACGTAGGCGTTCGGGACGCGGTAGCTGTCTGCCTCGGGCTCCAGCGGGAGGAACTCGCGCGGGAGGCGCTCGAACCACTCGTCCGGGATCATGTCCGGGCGCGCCGCCTGCACGGTCAGCGAGACCTCGTATGAGGTGCCGCGGATCGTGCCCCAGGCGGCAGTGAGCAGGTCGTGGTCGAAGGCGTGGCGGATCACCGGGATGAAGACCTCGGACAGCTGCGTGGACAGCCGTCCCACGACCTGGCGCTGGTGCAGGACCTCCACGATGTCCACGTGCTCGCCGGCAGGGGTGCGGACCTGGTTGACCTCCAGGGTCAGCATGACCCGGCCCTCGCCGGTGCGCGGCAGGACGGAATGCAGGTACTCGGCGTGCTGCGACTCGTCGAGCACCTTGATGGAGGAGCCCTGCGGCAGGACGGTGGCCCGCTGCGGGGCCGAGTTCAGGGGGAAGAGCAGGTCCGGGGCGGCCAGGTCCAGGCGCAGGTCGGCATCGACCTCCGTGAAGTCGTCGGCGGCCACCAGGGAGGCCTTCAGGTGCGCCGTGGCCACGGCGTCGTAGCCGGAGGCGACCACGCGGGTGATCGAGGGCCAGTAGCGCTCGGCGTCCTGCGGCGCCAGGTGCCCCACCCGCTGGCCGTTGATGCGCACCGTGATGGTGGTGGGGTCCACGGGGTGGTCCGGCTCGGGGACCAGGACGGCGGGGCCGTCGTAGCTGCGGGGGGTGCCGAGGGGGAGGTCGCCGAAGACGCGGATGATCTCCGCGTCGTAGAAGTTCTCGGTCACGACCTGCAGAGATCCCCGATCGTTCAGGGGGTAGTCGGCCATCGTCTTCCTCTGCCTCTGGGGCGCGCTCCGGGCGCTGCCATCCGCTGCTGCCGGGGACAGTCGGTCTCCCGGTCCCGCCAGTCTGTCACGAGGCGGCAGCTGAGCCGGGGATTGCGGGGCTGTGGGCTGGGACATCATGGGCTTCGGCCTCAGGGCCTGGCTGCTGCCTGGGCCCGCAGCCTCCGGGCGAGCTCGTCGCGGCACTCGATCACGATCCGGCGCAGGGCCGGATCGGCCTGGGCGTGCTCGTCCAGCCACTGCCCGCTGCGCCGCAGGATCGGATCCTGCTCGGGATCGGCCCCCGGGGACAGGTCAGCCGCGGCCGGGAAGAGGCCGCGGACCAGGCGGGTGGCCATGCCGATGGAGCGCTGGGACCACTCGGGCTCGATGACCTCGAAGTAGCGCGTCCGGTACGGGGCCAGCAGGTCCGGGCTGCCGAGCTGGAAGCCCTCGATCGTGGCGGAGAGCAGGTCGTTGGTCAGCTCGTGGCCCAGGATCTCCGCCCACGCCAGGTCCTTGGCGCGTGCGGTGGGCCGTGCCGCGTTCGTGCGGGCCCGGCCGATCTGGGAGATGCGGGAGGCATCGCGCTCGGACTCGCGCAGGATCGAGGAGTCCACGGCGTGGTTGGTGGCCACCAGGCCGGTCAGCAGGGACCAGCGCAGGGCAGGGCCCAGGTGCAGACCGGGGATCACGACCTCCCCGCTGAGGAGGTCCTGGGTCAGGCCGTGGGCGGCGCCGTCGCGGTGGCTGAGGCGGGCCAGGGAGGAGGCCAGGCTGCGCTGGCGGTCCGAGCCGGGCTCGGCGGCCTGCAGCTGCCCGATCACCCGCTCCATCAGCCGGCCGCGGATCTGGGGGCGGCGTCGTGCCGGCAGGTACGACTCCAGGGCCTCCTCCGCCTGGCTGAGCACCGTGGTGAACACGGCCTCGTCGGACTCGACGAACAGGTGCTCGATCACCGCCGCGACGAAGTCCTCCGGGTCCAGGCGGGCCTGGCGGACATCGGTCCACAGCGCGGACCACACCACGGCTCGGGCCATGGGGTCCGGGATCGACGACAGCCGGGCCAGCTGATCCTCCCGCGTGGGCTGATCGACCACGATCTCGGCGAAGTCCAGGTCGCGGTCGTTGACCACCAGCACGCCGTCGGCACCTGCCAGATGCGGCAGCTCGTGGGCCGTGCGCCCGGACAGGGTGAGCTCGACGGTGCGCTGGGGCTCCTGCGCGGATCCCCACACGGAGACGGCGAGCTGATGATCGCGCTCGGAGGCGGGGTCGTGGACGGTGCCCTCCGGGGTCAGGGAGGCCGAGACCAGGGCCCCGTTGGGATCGCGGTGGGTCTGCAGCCGCAGGACGGTGGCTCCGGTGGTGGCCAGCCAGTCGCGGGCCCAGGAGGCCGTGTCCCGCTCGGAGGACTCCTGGAGAACGGCCAGGAAGTCCTCGAGGCGCGCGGAGCCGAACGCGTGACGGCGGAAGTAGACCCGGCAGGCCTGCGTGAAGTCCTCGAGGCCCACGAAGGCCACGAGCTGCTTGAGGGCGGCCGCCCCCTTGGCGTAGGTGATGCCGTCGAAGTTCTGCTTGGCCGCTGCCACGTCCGGGACGTCGGCCACGATCGGGTGCGTGGTCGACAGGGCGTCCTGGCGGTAGGCCCAGGCCTTGCGCCGCACGGCGAAGCCCGCCCAGGCCTCGGTGAACTGCGTGGCGCTGACCGAGGCGTGGGCTCCCATGAACTCGGCGAAGGACTCCTTCAGCCACAGGTCCTCCCACCAGTGGATGGCCACCAGGTCCCCGAACCACATGTGCGCCATCTCGTGCAGGATCGTGTTCGCGCGGCCCGCCAGCTGCTGGCGGCTGGCGCCGTCCGGGAAGAGGTAGTCCTCGGTGAAGGTGACCAGCCCGGGGTTCTCCATGGCGCCCAGGTTGTACTCGGGGACGAAGGCCTGCTCGTAGGTGTCGAACGGGTACGCCATGTCGAACAGGTCGGTGAAGAAGTCGAGGCCCTGCCGGGTGATCGTGAAGATCTCCTCGGCGTCCAGGTGCTCGGCCATCGAGGCGCGGCACCACAGGTGCAGGGGCAGGTGCTGCGGGCGCTGAGGAGCCGAGGACTCCCACGAGGACTGGGCGCTGATATACGGCCCGGCCAGCACCGACGTCAGGTAGGCCGGGATCGGCAACGTGGGGGAGAACTCGTGGCGGGTCGCAGCTGAGCCGTCCTGCGCCGGAGTGCTGACCGGCGTGCCGTTGGAGCGCGCTGCCCACTGCTGCGGGGCGGTGAGGCGGAAGACCCACTCGGCGCGCAGATCCGGCTGATCGAAGCACGGCATCACGCGGTGGGCATCGGCCGGCTCGTACTGCGTGTAGAGATAGACCTCGCCGTCCTGCGGGTCGGTGTATCGGTGCATGCCCTCCCCGGAGCGGGAGTAGAGGGCCTCGCCGCGCACGCGCACCCGGTTCTGGGGCTGCAGGCCCTCCAGGCGCAGACGGTCCTCGGCGAAGGCGGCGGCGATCTCCTCGGCGCTGAGGCTGCGGCCGTTGATCTCCAGCTCCAGGACCTCGCCGGTGAAGTCCAGGAACGTCTCATCGGGGCCGTCGGCCCGGTCGAAGGAGAACGTCCAGGCCACCTCCACGGGGAAGGTGCGGCGCGCGGCATCCGGGGCGCCGGTGAGGTCGAGGTCGACCTCGCATCGGTGCGGGTGCACGCGCTCGGTGCGATCGGCTGCTTCTTCACGGGTCAGGCTGGGAGTCGGCACGGACCCATCCTAGGGACAGCTCACCGGTGCCCGTCATCCCGTGGGGCAACCGGGCGGCGGTGCTCGGATGTGTGACACTCATGACGGGCAAGGGGCCCGGCTCCGCGGCGCGGCCGCAGATCCAGCGCAGACGAGGAAGCGACCGCCACGACATGACGAGACTGTTCAGCGGCTATCCGGACGATCTGTCTGGCCAGACGGCCTATGACGAGATGTTCTCCGACCCCGGGGCCGTGCGCGCTCCGTACGACCGGGTGCACGAGGTCCTCGACGGCCTCGACCTGTCCTCCGTGACCGGACGCGACGAGCTCATGGCCCGGTCCTTCCTGGATCGCGGCGTGACGTTCGACTTCGCCGGGGAGGAGCGGCCCTTCCCGCTGGACATCGTTCCGCGGATCATCCCGCAGGAGGAATGGGAGGTCGTGGAGCGCGGCGTGAAGCAGCGCGTGAAGGCCCTCGAGCATTTCCTGGACGACGTCTACGGCGAGCAGCGGGTGATCTCGGACGGCATCGTGCCGCGGTCGCTGATCACGTCGTCCTCGCACTTTCACCGCTGCGTGTGGGGCTTCCAGCCCGTGGGCGGGGTGCGCATCCATGTGGCCGGCATCGACCTGGTGCGCGACGACCAGGGCGTCTTCCGCGTCCTGGAGGACAACGTGCGCGTGCCCTCGGGCGTCTCCTACGTGATCGAGAACCGCCGCGCCATGATGAAGGGCCTTCCGGAGGCCTTCGTCTCCACCCCGATCCTCGGCGTGGACTCGTATCCGCGACAGCTGCTGCACGCGCTGCGGAGCACGGCCCCGGAGCCCGGCGACGACGCCGTCGTGGTCGTGCTGACGCCGGGGGTGTTCAACTCGGCGTACTTCGAGCACACCCTGCTGGCCGGGCTCATGGGCGTGGAGCTCGTGGAGGGCCGCGATCTGGTGGTGCGCGGCGACCGCGTCTTCATGCGCACCACGGAGGGCGAGCAGCGCGTGGATGTGATCTACAAGCGCATCGACGACGACTTCACCGACCCGCTGCAGCTGCGCCCCGACTCCGTGCTGGGCTGCCCGGGCCTGGTGAACGCAGCGCGCCAGGGCAATGTCACCATCGCCAACGCGATCGGCAACGGCGTGGCCGACGACAAGCTCGTCTACTCCTACGTCCCCGACCTCATCCGGTACTACCTGGACGAGGAGCCGATCCTGCCCAACGTGGACACCTACCGGCTCGAGGAGGACGAGGCCCGCGCCTACGTGCTGGAGCACCTCGAGGAGCTCGTGGTCAAGCCCGTGGACGGCTCCGGCGGCAAGGGGATCGTGATCGGCCCGCTGGCCAGCGAGCAGGAGATCGAGGACGTGCGCGCCAAGATCCTCGAGGACCCGCGCGGCTGGATCGCCCAGCCCGTGCTGCAGCTGTCCACCGTGCCCACCTTCGACGGCGAGGGCTTCTCGCCCCGGCACGTGGACCTGCGCCCGTTCTGCGTGAACTCCGGCGACGACATGCACGTCCTGCCCGGCGGGCTCACGCGCGTGGCCATGCAGAAGGGCTCGCTGATCGTGAACTCCTCGCAGGGCGGCGGCTCCAAGGACACCTGGGTGGTCGGTCAGCACCGCTCGGAGCCCACGGATGATCCTGAGACCACCGAGACCGTGGCCGACATGGAGGCCACCGCACCGGCCCACGGCGGGGACTTCGACGAATCCGCCCTGCGCCGCCAGCAGGAGCAGCAGCAGCAGCAGGCGGCCGTCGTCGACGACGCTGCAGCTGTCCGCCGCACCACGGGAGAGAGGAAGCGCTGATGCTCAGCCGCATCGCAGAATCGCTGTTCTGGATCGGGCGCTACATGGAGCGCGCCGACGGCGTGGCCCGGATCCTCGAGGTCCACCTCGAGCGCATCACCCAGCTGCCGGAGCACGAGCAGGGCCCGGAGGCACGGCGGATCATGGCCATCATGGGCGTGGAGCCCCAGGCCGATGCCGGCGTGCAGGACATGATCTTCGAGCTCGCCTGGAACACGCAGACGACCACCTCGATCGCAGGCTCCGTGGGAGCGGCGCGCGAGAACGCGCGCCGTGCCCGCGAGATCGTCTCCTCGTCCATGTGGCAGACGCTCAACGCCACAAACTACGGGCTGGCGGATCACCGCAAGGACACCGTGGGCACCTTCCGCATGTGCCAGTGGGCCTCCGAGCGGATCTCCATGACCCGCGGGCTGGCGGACATGACCATGGCCCACGACCAGTCCTGGCAGTTCCTGACCCTGGGCGTCACGCTCGAGCGCGCGGACATGACCGCCCGGCTGCTGTGGACCCGCGCCTCCTCCCGGGGCGGCTCCGGGGAGGCCACCTGGGCCGAGATCCTCGAGTGCGCCGGGGCCTACGAGGCCTTCCTGCGCTCGCGCGGCGGCTCCTTCAACGACGAGTCCGCGACCTGCTTCCTGGTCCTCGACCGCCTCTTCCCCCGCACGATCATCTACTCGCTGCGCCGGGCGGAGAAGGTGCTCTCGGACCTCGATCCCGGCGGAGGGCGCCTGGGCGTGTCCAGCGAGGCCCGGCGCATCATCGGCAAGGCCCTCATGGAGCTCGAGTACGACAGCTCCGATGACATCGTGAAGCACCTGCCTCGGCAGCTCAACGACGTTCAGTCCGCCATCAGCCGCGCCTCGAAGGCCGTGAGCGAGAAGTACTTCATCCACGCCCAGGAGGCGTCCTGGTTCGGAGGTGTCCTGTGAGCAGGCTCAAGATCGATCACATCACCCGCTACACCTACGAGGGCACGGTCTCGCGCTCGCACAACGAGGCGCGCATGACCCCGGTCAGCGACGACGAGCAGCACGTCATCACGGCCGAGCTGGCCGTGAAGCCGTCGTCGGCTTCGATCCACAACTACGTCGACTACTTCGGCACCCGCGTGGCCGATTTCGACGTCCCCCACCGCCACACCGTGCTCGAGGTGCGCTCCTCGGCCACTGTGGACGTGGACCGCTCCGCGGCTGCGGAGACTGACGTCGAGAGGGTGGGCTGGAAGCAGCTGCGGGACCCGCACCTGCTCGACACCCAGGCGGAGTACATCGCGCCCACGTCCCTGACCGCGGCCGGCGAGGAGCTCAAGGCCGTGGCCGAGCAGGTGCGCGAGACCGCCGAGACTCCCGATGCCGCAGCCCGGGAGATCCTGCGCCGGATCGCTGAACGGGTCGCCTACGAATCCGGCGTCACGGGCGTGCACACCGACGCCGACGCCGTGTGGAGCGACGCCAAGGGCGTGTGCCAGGACCTCTCCCACGTGGCCATCGCGCTGCTGCGGGAGCTCGGGATCCCGGCACGCTACGTCTCCGGCTACATCCACCCGGACGAGGACGCCGGGATCGGGCAGACCGTGGCGGGGGAGTCCCACGCCTGGCTCGAGTGGTGGGACGGCGACTGGCGCGCCTACGACCCCACCAACCACAAGGCGCTCGACGACAGCCACGTCAAGGTCGGCCACGGCCGCGACTACCGCGACGTCCCCCCGCTGAAGGGCATGCTCACCGGCGGCTCGTCCACCGAGTCCCTCGACGTCACGGTCGAGATCACCCGGCTCAGCTGAGCCGCGGCGGGCCTGCTCCCCGACCGGTCCTCTGCGACCCGGCACGACGACGGCGCCGGCCCCCTCTGCCGCGAGGGGGCCGGCGCCGTGGTGTTCAGCGGTCTCAGAACGTGAAGTTCTTGGGGATCACCGTGATCCCGGAGTCCGTGACGGTGAGGCCGCGCTCGCGGTCCTCCTGCGGGTTCACGCCCACGCGCACGCCCTGAGGGATCACGACGTTCTTGTCCACGATGCAGCGCTCCACGACGGCGTCGTCCTCGACCTTGACGTTGTGCATCAGCACCGACTCGGCCACGCGGGCGTGATTGCTCACCTGCACGCGCGGCGAGAGGATCGACTCCTGCACCCGTCCGCCGGCCACGATCACGCCGGGGGAGAGGATCGAGTCCGTGGCCACGCCGCCCTCGTGGTACGGCCCGCGCACCAGCTTGGCCGGCGGTGCGACGACCTGGTGGGTGTAGATGCGCCACTGCTCGTTGTAGAGGTTGAAGATCGGCATGGGCCGCAGCAGGTCCATGTGGGCGTCGTAGTAGGAGTCCAGGGTGCCGACATCGCGCCAGTACTGGCGGTCGCGATCGGTCGAGCCGGGGACGTCGTTGTACGTGAAGTCGTAGACCGCCGCCTCTCCGCGATCGGCGAAGTACGGCATGATGTCGCCGCCCATGTCGTGCTTGGAGTCCTCGCGCTGGTCGTCCTCGCGCAGGGCCTCCACCAGGGCGTCGGTGCTGAAGATGTAGTTGCCCATCGAGGCCAGGAACTGACCCGGATCATCGGCCAAGGGCTGCGTGGTCTCGGGCTTCTCCACGAACTGGGTGATGCGGGAGGAGTCCTGCGGATCCGTCTCGATCACTCCGAAGGACTGCACGAGCGACATCGGCTGGCGGACGCCTGCCACCGTGGCCTTGACGCCCTTCTCGATGTGGAAGTCCAGCATCTGGGAGAAGTCCATGCGGTAGACGTGATCCGCGCCCACGACCACCACGTAGTCGGGGCGGGCGTCGTCGATCAGGTTCATGGACTGGAAGATCGCGTTGGCCGATCCCAGGAACCAGTCCTTGCCGGAGCGCTGCTGGGCCGGGACCGAGGCGATGTAGTTGCCCAGCAGGGTGGACAGGCGCCAGGTCTCCGAGAGGTGGCGGTCCATGGAGTGCGACTTGTACTGGGTCAGCACGACCACCTGCAGGTAGCCGGAGTTCACGAGGTTGGACAGGGCGAAATCGATCAGGCGGTACGAGCCGCCGAACGGCACCGCGGGCTTGGCCCGATCCTCCGTCAGCGGCATCAGGCGCTTGCCCTCGCCTCCAGCCAGAACGATGGCAAGGACATTCGGTCGCACCATGATGGAACCTCTCGAGTGAAGACGTCGTCGTCCCGGGGGCCCCGCCCCCAGAGGAGGCGCAGATCACGTCCGCGCACCCGGGCTTACTCAACCCTGAATCGGGACCGATGGGAAGCCGCCTTGCCGCAATTTGCTCTTGCATTTGCGCGTTCGTCGCTCTGCGGTCACGCGACGGCGCTCGTGCCCGCTCGGACCCCTCCGTGCGGGCACGACGTGGGCGAATCTGCTGCGCGTGTATGGGCAGCCCGAGCGGCGGACTGTAGTGTCGATCACGTGCGCATCGACATCATCTCCAAAGAATTCCCGCCCGCCATCTACGGAGGCGCAGGCGTCCACGTGGCCGAGCTGTCCCGGGTCCTGGCCCCGCTGGTGGACCTGAACGTCCGCTGCTTCGGCGAGCCCCGCGACCCGGACTTCCACGGCGCGACCGTGAAGGCCTACCCCGTTCCCGCCGACCTCAAGGGCGCCAACCCCGCCCTCGAGACGCTGGGCACCGATCTGACCATGGTCGACGACATCGCCGGCGCCGACCTGGTCCACTCCCACACCTGGTACGCCAACTTCGCCGGGCACCTGGCCGGGCTCATGCACGGCATCCCGCACGTGGTCTCAGCCCACTCGCTCGAGCCGCTGCGCCCGTGGAAGGCCGAGCAGCTGGCCGGCGGGTACGCGCTGTCGTCGTTCGTGGAGAAGACCGCATACATGGGCGCCTCCGCGATCATCGCCGTGTCGGACGGCATGCGTCGCGACATCCTGCGCTCCTACCCGGAGGTCGACCCCGAGAAGGTGCACACCGTGCACAACGGGATCGACGTCGAGCAGTGGGACCGCGACGAGTCCACCGATGTCCTGGAGACCTACGGGATCGACCCGTCCCGGCCGTCCGTGGCGTTCGTGGGGCGCGTGACCCGGCAGAAGGGCGTGCCCTTCCTGCTGCGGGCCATGAAGCAGCTCGATCCGTCCGTCCAGCTCGTGCTGTGCGCCGGCGCCGCCGACACCCCCGAGCTCGGTGCCGAGGTCAACCAGCTGATCGACGAGCTCAAGTCCACCCGCGACGGCGTGGTCCTGATCGAGAAGATGCTCCCGCGCCGGGAGGTCATCCAGATCCTCTCCCACGCCACCGCCTTCGCCTGCCCGTCGATCTACGAGCCGCTGGGCATCGTGAACCTCGAGGCCATGGCCTGCGGCTCCGCCGTGGTGGCCACCGCCACCGGCGGCATCCCCGAGGTGGTCGTGGACGGCGAGACCGGCCGCCTGGTCGAGATCGAGCAGGTCGACGACGGCTCCGGCACGCCCCTGGATCCCGAGAAGTTCGTCTCGGACTTCGCCGCCGCGCTGACCGACGTCCTCTCGGATCCCGAGCGCGCCCGGGAGATGGGCCGCGCCGGGCGCAAGCGCGCCGAGGAGCACTTCGCCTGGGAGGCCATCGCCGAGCGCACCCTGGAGGTCTACCGGGCCGCGATCGAGCGCGCTTGATCGTCTTCGCGCTGCGGGCCGTCGACTCCCCGCGGGGGAGTCTGCGGCCCGCTTTCATTCGCGGGCTCCGGTGCTGCGGCGTGATCTGATGCCGAGGGCGTCCTCTGCTGCCGCGTCGTACGTTGGATGCCTGTCCGGCACCGAGAGGACTCGTATGCCGTCCTTCAGCGCCTGAAGGACGGCACAAGCGTCCCGTCGGGGGTGGCATCCAGGGGTCTCGGCGTCGAGGGGACCCACTTGCCGCCTTTCGGGGCGGCGACTTCAGATGGCTAGCGCAACACCTCCACACACAGCTGGAGGTGGCTGCCTTGGCCAAGAAGGTCCCCTGGAAAGCCCGTCAGGAAGTCCTGCACCTGTTCCTCGACGGGCGCACCGGCCCAGAGATCGCCAACGCGACGGGGAACAGCCTGACCACGATCAAGCGGTGGGCCAGGATTGCGGGCATGGAACTGCATCCAGGGCCTCCCGGAGGCCTTGCCGTTGAATTCCCAGAGACTGACCCGGTCGTGGATCCGTCCCGGGCCTACCGGCGTCTGACCTTCTCGGATCGGTCTTACATCCACGCGGCCAGGACTCTGCCCGAGCCGTTGTCGATCCGTCGGATCGCCCGGGAGCTCGGGGTGAGTCCTTCCACGATCTCTCGAGAGATCCGAGCTCACCGCACCAGGTTCTGGGGCAAGGACGAGTACGACGCCCGCCTCGCGCACTATCAGGCGCGCAGCGCACGACGACGACCGCGCCCGGGCAGACTGGAGTCCAATCCGAGGCTGCGTGCTGAGGTCGTGGCCGGGCTGAGTCATCGCTGGTCACCGGTTCAGATCTCGGCCCGGTTGAAGCAGGACTTTCCCGGTCAGGAGGAGATGCAGGTGTCGCACGAGACGATCTATCAGGCGCTCTACGTCCAGGGAAAGACCGGGCTGCGGCACGAGCTGGCGGTCGTGAAGGCCCTGCGTTCCGGGCGCACGACCCGCAAGCCGGTCTCGAAGCTGCCCCGGCGCACGAACCGTCCCTGGCTCGACGGAGCCCGGATCACGGATCGCCCGCCCGAAGTCGAGGACCGGGCGGTGCCCGGGCACTGGGAAGGCGATCTGGTGGTGGGCCCGGCCCAGTCCGGGATCGTGACCCTGGTGGAGCGCTCGACCCGCTACGTGCTGCTGGGGCGGCTGCCCGGGGTGCGAGACAGCACGACGGTGATCGAGGTTCTGCAGCGAATGATCCAGGCCCTGCCGGCCATGTTGCTGCGCACGATCACCTGGGATCAGGGCACAGAGATGGCCCAGCACGCCCGCTTCACGATGGCCACCGACTGCAAGGTGTTCTTCTGTGATCCGCATTCGCCCTGGCAGCGGGGCACGAACGAGAACACGAACGGGCTGATCCGGGACTTCTATCCCAAGCGCACGAACTTCAACGAGATCACGGATGAGGACCTCGCCGAGACACAGGACCTGCTCAATGGGCGGCCTCGTCAGACCCTGGGGTGGGCGACACCGCATGAGAAGCTGACCGAACTCATCACAGGTGTTGCGATAGCCCCTTGAGACCGCCGGCCTGGAATCCGGCGGATGCGTCCCCTCGAGGGCGTTCATGGCGTCGCCATCGCATCCGAGTCGTCTCCGTAGTCCAGCTGCGCCATCACCGCGTCGTCCGCCGGCGGACCACGTCGGGCTGCTGGCTGTGCTAAGGTTGTCCGCGTTGCTCAGCGACCCGGCCGTTTCCTGGCAGGACGTTGGAGTCACCCGCGCGGGTGGCGGAATAGGCAGACGCGCTAGCTTGAGGTGCTAGTCCTCGTATTAGAGGGTGGGGGTTCAAGTCCCCCTCCGCGCACAGTGTGATGTCTCAGTACATCGGAAACACCCCGAACCCTCAGGTTCGGGGTGTTTTTCGTTGTGGCTGGTACTTCCGCGTGGGGTCCAGGGTGAGCTCGCGGAGGATCTCTCCGGTGGCCTTGGCCACGATGGTGATCTCGCGGTCCTCAACGATCAGAACGACGTGGGTTCGGGCGTGGGCTCGGCCGATGCCGATGTGGAAGAGCTGGCCGTCGTAGCGCAGCGTGACTTTGCCCGTGGCGTCGATCTTGTCGGTGCGGAACCGGGTCGTGGCCGGTGCCAGGGGCCCTGGGGTGTCCTTCGGTGCGGCGATGTAGGCGGCGTACGGGGTGGTCTTCTTCGCTGAGTGGATCCGCTGAGTGTTGTAGATCTCGCGGAACTGATCGAGCAGGGCCTGCAGGCCCGGCAGGTCTGCTGGTGGGGGCTGGGCTGCCAGCCACTTCTTCAGGGTCTGCTGGAAGCGCTCGACTTTGCCCTGGGTCTGCGGGTGGCCTCCGCGGCCGTTGCGCTGTTCGATGCTGCGGGAGCGCAGCAGCTTCTCGAAGGCGTTGACTCCGCCGCGGTAGCGGGCAGTGTAGACCAGCCCGTTGTCGGTCAGGGTCGAGGCCGGGGGCCCGTAGATCTTGGTGGTGGCGGTGAAGGTCTCGACCACGATCGCGCCGGTGATGCGCTGGTGAGCCGAGATGTGCAAGGCCATGCGGGAGTAGTCATCCAGCCAGGTGATGATCTCCACGTCGTGCTCGCGCCAGGCCTGCGCTGAGGGTCGAGGTGGTGTTGCCGGAGCTGGGGGCGCTGGTGGGGTCAGGGCGGTGTGGGTGAAGTCGGATTGCCAGCAGGAGTTGGGCAGGTCGGCTTCGAAGCGGTGCAGCGAGGACTTGGGACGCTTGCGGGGTTCGGCGGTGATGAGTCCTTCGCGCTGCAGGATCCGGGCGATCGTGGCTCGGGAGGGGATGGGCAGCTCGGGTCGGGTGGTGGCCAGGGTCGCGGCGATGGTGGCCGGGCCGGCGTCGAGGCCTTGGGTGGTGAGCTCGGTGCGCAGGGCGGTGATCGCGCGGATCGTGGCTGGTGGGGTGGCTGCGGGGTGTCCGTGGGGTGTGGAGGGCTTGGTGTAGTAGGCGGCTGTGCCTTCGCGGGCCCACTGTCTCAATAGCTTGGAAACCATCGAGGGTGAGACGCCGTAGGCCCGTGCTGCTTGGGCTTGGGTGAGGGTTCCGGTGGTCACGGCGGTGATGATCTGGCGGCGACGGGTCATGTCTCATCGTGGGTCCGGTGGTGTTGCTGGGGTATTGAGACATGTGGTGACGAGGTATTGAGACTCAACACCCCTCCGCGCACAGTTGTCCCAGGACATGAGAAGCGCCCCGAACCATTGAGGTTCGGGGCGCTTCTCATTGTGCTCTGCGGGCTATAGGCGAAGGTGGGGTTATAGGCAGGAATGTGTGTATGGCCCGGGCGTGTCCAGGGGCTCAGGGCCGTGATCGTCCGCCCCGGCCGTGCTGGATCCCGTTGCCGTCCTCCCAGCTGAAGCCCAGGTCATAGAGCGCCGGGCACACCGGTTCCTCCGGTGTCGGGGCAGCCGGCTGTGGTGGTTCAGCTAGCTGTGCTCGAGCGATCTCCCATGGATCTCGTGGGTGCTCGGTGGCCGATTCCAGCAGCTAGTCCACTGCGGTGCGGGCATGGGCTTCGGGCATTCCGCGATGGGTGCGCAGCAGCTCTTTGATCGCCTTGTTCGGCCCGCCCTCCAATGGCGAGGTCGTGCGATGCAGGAGGTGGCCGGTCGCGCTGGTCAGGGCGGGGTCCAAGAATGTGAAGAGGTTCTCGTGACCGATCAGAGAGCGGAACAGGCCGCGGACTCGGCGCAGTGAATCGCCCCGGGTTTGTTAGAGGCTGGCAAGTGCCGCGTCGGCGGTCGCCGGCATGGTCTGGTGGTGATGGTCGTTCTCCTCGAGCTCGACGGGCGGGATCATGCCGATCTCGCCGTGGAGCCGGTGATGGTTGAACCAGTCGATGTACTCAGCGGTCGCGATCTCAAGCTCGTCAATGCCCGTCCAGGGCCCGCGGTTGCGGACCAATTCAGCCTTGTAGAGACAGTTGAAGGCCTCGGCCAGGGCATTGTCGTACGAATCGCCGGTCGAACCGACCGAGGCCACGGCCCCAGCCTCGGCGAGGCGCTGCGTGCAGCGCACGGCGACGTACTGGATGCCCTTGTCGCTGTGGTGCCTGAGCCCGCAGACGTCGTGGCCTGCGTGCTCGCGGGTCCCGATGCCCGTCTCCAGCGCGTCCAGGGCGAGGTCGCTGCGGCAGCGACGTCGACAGCTGCCAGCCGTCCACACGGCGGGAGAATACATCGATGACGAACGCGGCATAGACCCAGCCCGCGAAGGTGCGGCAGCAGGTGATGTCCGCGACCGGCAGCTGGTTCGGGGCGGTCGCGGTGAAGTCCCGTTCGACCTGGTCAAGGCGAGTGTCCGGGCCGTCGCCGGCAAGCGTGGTCCGCGGGGCCTTCTCTCGAGTGCTCCCGCGAAGTCCTTCCGCCGGCATCAGTCGTTGCCCGGTGCAGCGCGCGACCATGACGTCTTCTCGGCGCAGCTGAGCGTGGAGCTTCTTCGCGCCGTAGACCCCGAAGTTCTTCGCATGGACACGGCGAATCTGGACCAGCAGCTCCTTGTCCCGAATCGTGCGCTTCGAGGGCGGGCGGGTCTTGAAGGCGTCGTAGGTGCTCGGCGCGATCTTGGTGCCCGCTGCGGTGAGCGTGCGGCAGATCGGTGTGAGCACCGAACTCCTGTTTGTGCTGGTCGATGACCTGAACGATCAACGCGGTGGGCGCTCGAGCTCCGCTGCGAAAAAAGCCGAGGCCGACTTCAGGATCGGCGGATTCAAGCGGTGAGCGCAAGGAACTCTGCGAGCTTCTCTGATGGTGTCAGATAGCCCAATGTCTTCCGAGGGCGTCCGTTGAGACTGTCCTGGATCATGTCGAGTTCCCTGCGGCTGAGGCCGCTGAGGTCGGTGCCTTTGGGGAGGTACTGGCGCAGCAGGCCGTTGGTGTTCTCGTTGCTGCCGCGCTGCCAGGGCGAGTGAGGATCGCAGAAGTAGATCGGAATGCCCGTGGCGGTAGTGAACGCAGCATGCTTGGCCATCTCCGCGCCCTGGTCCCAGGTGATCGTTCGGGCCAAGGAGGACGGCAGCTTGCTGACCGCCTCGCGCATTGCTGCCTCGACCTGCTCGGCGCTCTTGCCATCGGGCAGGTGCAGCAGCAATGTCATCCGTGTCGAGCGCTCGACGAGCGTCCCGACAGCGCTGCGGCTGCCCTGACCAAGGATGAGGTCACCCTCCCAATGCCCGGGCACTGCACGGTCGTCGGCTTCGGCAGGGCGCTGGCTGAGCATCACCATGCCGGGGATGCGGCCACGACCCTCGATGGCCCCGCGAGGCTTGCGAGCCGTCCTTCCGGACCGCAGGCACCGGGCCAGTTCACGGCGCAACTCGCCTCTGCCCTGCACGAACAGCGACTGGTAGATCGTCTCGTGGCTCACACGCATCTGCGGATCATCGGCATGATCCAACCGTAGGCGCACCGCGATCTCGTCGGGCGACCACAACTGCTCCAGCCGACTGGCGACCTCCTCGAGCAGTCGGCCGGGCCTGAGCTTGAACGGCTTCGGCCGACGAGTCTGCTGGCGGGCACGTTCATGTGCGCGCCAAGCCGAGTATTCGCAGCGGCCTCCGCCGCGCTTGACCTCACGGCTGATGGTGGACACCGTTCGCCCCAGCTGCCCGGCGATCGCGGTGAATGTGTCGCCACGATTGATCCCCAGAAGGATCTGCTCGCGCTCATCGATCGTCAGGCAGCCCTGGCGTGGTTTCCAGCCGAGCGGTTTGGCATCGAGGTGCCTGCCGCTCCGGGCCATGACCCCGACCATCGGCGCGCTGCAGCCGATCTCCTTGGCGATATCGACCAGCCGCCAGCCCCTCGCGTGCAACCTGAGCGCCAGCTGCTTCTGCTCCCGGCTGAGATGACCGTGCTTGCCCTGCATCCGGATCCTCCTGTGGTCAGTGACTGTCCCATCTCACAGGAGATGTTGCGCTGACCGCTTGAATCCGCCATCGAGTTCGCTCGACGCGGCTCGCGCACTTCCTTCTCCAGCTCAGCGAGGAGCTGCGCATCGCTGGTCGTGGTCCCGGGCCGGTGGCCCTCGTCGATCTCAGCCTGCCGGACCCATATCCGCAACGTCTCCGGATGGATCCCGAGCTGCTCGCCCACACGGCCGAACGCACCCGGCCTCGCCGGCTGGATCCAGCAGCGCGGCCACAGCCATCCTCGTGGCCCTTTCCCGGAGCTCGTCGGGGTACTACTTCTTCGGTGCTGTCATGGTGCTCATCCTCCCGTGGGATCACAGCCTCCACCAGACCCGGGGCGATTCAGACTATGGTTTGGACTTCAGTTTGTGAGCACCAACGGAACCTGCGGAACCGTCTCCGTCAGCTCCTCCCACGTGGACCCATCCACCACCGCCTCGTACAGCCGGCGCATGGAGGGCTTGTCAGGGATGACGTGCCGTCCCGGAAGATCTGTGGAGATCGTGAGCACTCGGTTCTGCGGATGAAGGGCCTTCAGGAACGGCTCCTGGTGGTTCTCGATATGAAACGTATCGCTGCGGTTCTGCACGTAGACGACGTTCGCTGGGACCGGTCGTGCGAAGGCATCGACCACGCTGTGGTTGAAGGGCATCTGCGCCGGGCTGGGTGCAAGCTTCTTCATGCTCCAGGCGCGGGCCAGGTACTTTCGATACGCGGATTCGAGATAGCGGCTCACGTCCGTCTGCGGATTCATGGCCAGGACAGTGGAGCCCGGCACCCGAGTCGACTGCTCGAGGGCTGCAAAGCCTCCGCCGGAGGCACCGAAGAGAACCACGCGAGTGCCTGCCGCCAGCGAGGTGATGATGTTGGTGAGCTTCATCTGCAGATTGCGCTGCAGACTCGACCCTGCATACCAGGCGAGACTCAGGTCCTTGCTGATCTTGATGGTCGGGTCGGACAGCAGCAGGCGGTTGGCCTTGAGCCCGTCGGTAGTGGTGAATCCGGTGTAGACGGGGACGGTAGTGAATCTGGCATTCACGTTTCCCTGGAAGGTGACGAAGGTGCAGTCCGCCCCGTTGTCCTCCCAGTAGAACTGCAGCGGCAGCCCGT
Organism: Kocuria palustris; assembly: GCF_016907795.1. Lineage (NCBI taxonomy): Bacteria > Bacillati > Actinomycetota > Actinomycetes > Micrococcales > Micrococcaceae > Kocuria > Kocuria palustris. The sequence goes on along the minus strand of NZ_JAFBCR010000001.1, from coordinate 337,857 downwards.
GCTCGATCTGGATGTTGCCCTGCGGCGTCTGCTCGCGCGTGAGGAATTCGCTCAGCGAGCTGAAGATCGTCGGTGCATCGCCGAACGCCCAGCGCACACCGCGTGCTGACGCGGCAGCAGTGACCGTCTTCTTCGCCGCGGCTGCAGGTTTGGCTGCTGGCTTCAGCGCTGCGGTATCGAGTGTCATCTCCGCCACGCGAGAGTTCAGGACTACCTTGTCGGGAGTCTTGACCGCCGCGGTGATCAGCCGCCGGAAGGCTTCTCGGCTGCCAGGAGCATGCCCCGGGCCGAAGTCTGCGCTGCGCTGGATCAGCCGAGTGGACGAGTCGATCGCGGCTAGGAAGGGACGCTGATGATGCGTGATGTGGTGCGCATCCTGGGCGCCCTGCACGTAGATGACGTCGCATTCGACCGGATCGCGATAGGCATCGACCATCGAGATGCTCGGACCGTCAGGACCGGACGGAAGCTGGTCCAGATGCTCGAGATCCGCGTACCAGGCCGTTCGCAGGTATTCGTTGACGGGCGACGGCCAATAGCGGCGCAGATCTGTCTGGGGATTGCTGGCGATCGCGGTGGAGCCCGGCAGTCGCCTGGCCTGATCCAGTGCCGCGTACCCTCCCCCTGAGGAGCCGAACAGCACGATCCTGTCGTCACCGGCGACCGAGCGGATGATGCGGGTGATCAGCTGGGGCAGTTCCGGCTGCGCGAGGCTGCCCTGGTACCAGGCGAGCATCAGGGACCGGTCGAGGATCAGCGTCGGGTCGGAGATCATGAGGATGTTTGCATCGATCCCGCGGGACATCGTGTAGCCGGTGAACGACGGAACATGCTCATGATCCTTGGAGACCGAGCCTGTGAAGGTCACCACAGTGACGTTCGAATCCTTGGGCGTCCAGTGCAGGTGGATCGGCAGTCCCTCGTCGATCTGGATGTTGCCAGGGGGAGTCTCCGTGCGGTCCTCGAAGCTCTCCAGGGACGGGAAGACCATGGGGTCCCCGTCGAATCTCCATCGCATAGTCCGCTCAGTCATGCATGGAAGTGTAGGCGGATCAGTGGACGGCGATGGAAGGGTGAGCACGGGAAGGTCGGTCCGGGCGCATAAGGCCATCAGGTCCGCGATGGCGTCGTGGATGCGGCTGGGCTGCGGCGGGACGAAAGTCGCGGTGTGGGCAGTGGGAGCATGACCGCCGATCCACACGGCGGATTCCCTCCAACGACCTGGGCTGGCATGGGGCTGGTCGTGCATCAGCGCCGCATGAGCAGCCAGAACCGATTCCGGTGCGAGGTCCGAGGCCAAGCGCCCGGCCGCGAGCATCGCCTCCACATTGGCTGCGACCTTGGCGGCGTTCGGCCCAGCGCGCTCGCCCATGCTGGCCAGGGCCAGCGCCTTGGCTCCCGCGGTGATGTCCTCGATCTGCGACGACGACGCGGACTCGGTGCGCAGCAGGATCGTTGAGAGGGGACCCAGCTCCTGCGGCTCCTCTTCCACCCTGGCGCTCGCCCCTGAGCCGCGCCCGGGCGCAGACATCGCGGCCGTGGCGGCAGCATCGAAGCGGGAGATCGCCAGCACGGCATCCTCTGCCGCAGCCGAAACCTCCGGAGGGAGCGTCAGCGGGAGCCGGGCGATCTGGGCGGGGATCGCTGCTCGGTAGGTTCCACGGGCTGCCAATCGAGCCCGATGCGACATCATGGCGTCCCTGGCCGGATCACGCTTCCACTCGACGGATTCCCACCTGACGGCTGTGGACCGCCAAGTCACCGTTTCGGAGGGTTGGTCATATGAGCATCTTCTATAACTTTAGGTGTCTATCGTTATATAGAGAGGATTCAGTTCATGGGTCAGTCCAGATGCGCCTGATGAGCCTCGACCAACGCCAACGGCCGCCGTCTCGCTCGAGGCGAGGCGGCGGCCGTCGTGGTGGCAGAGGACTCAGTTCTGCGTGTCCGGCTCCCGTTCCTGGTCGTCGGTCATGGCGCCGACGCCCTCATCGGCGGGCTCCTGGGCCTCGTCCATCTCCTGGATGTTGCGGGCCTCCTCGACGGCGTCGTCGGCGCCGCCGGTCAGGGCCGGGTCGGAATCCTGGTTGCGAGGGGACATCGTGGTCCTCTCCTTTCGGTTCGCGGGGCAGATCGGGATCAGCTTAGGCCCGCCGCCAGGCGCCAGACAGGGGCCTCAGGCGGATTCTCAGGCATTCTCCGGGGCGAGCACGATGTCGAACCGCGCCCTGGCCCAGGTCTGATCGCCCAGGTCACGGCCGTCCGGACCAGGCGTGCCCGCCGGCTGCTCCACGAAGTCCTTGATCAGCGAGTCCTTCACGCCGAAGACCGAGTCGCCGATCTCCAGCTGAGGGTCCCCGGTCACGAAGATGTGCGTGACCAGCGTGCGCAGCTGCGGTGCGGTGACCATGAAGTGCAGATGCGCCGCCCGCACGGGGGAGCGGCCGACCCTCTCCAGCAGCTGTCCGACCGGACCGTCGTGCGGGATGGGGTACGGGGTGGGCGTCAGGGCCCAGAACGAGTAGCGGCCCTCGTCGTCGGCCTGCAGGTGAGCGCGCCCGGCCACGCGGCCGTCGGTGTACTGGACGTCGTAGAACCCGTCGTCGTCGGCCTCCCAGACCTCGATCCGGGCCCCGGGGACGGGCTGGCCCGACGTGTCTGTGACCGTTCCCTCGACCCAGCAGGGCTGACCCGAGGCACCGCCGGCGATATCGCCGCCGATCGGGATCTCCGGGGCGTCCTCCACGAAGAACGGTCCGAAGACCGTGGCCTCGGTGGCGTTCTCGTAGGCCTCGTTGTTGACCGCGATGGTCTGCATGGAAGCCCCCAGGACATCGGAGAGCAGCACGAACTCCTGGCGTCGGTCATCGGTGATGTGCCCGACGGCGGTGAGGAACTCGATCGTCGCGTTCCACTCGTCCTCGGTGAGGCGCACGTCGCGGATGAACGCGTGCAGGTGCCGGGTCAGCGACTCCATCACGGTCTTCAGGCGCGGATCCTGCGTCTGGGCGAAGGAGGCCAGGACGCGCTCGATCAGGTCCTCCTCGACCGCGGTCTGCTCGGGGCTGATCTCGGGCTGGGTGCTCATGACGGGTCTCCTTCGGTTGCGCCGGTCGCGGAGACCAGCGTGTGCGGGTCGTCGCCGTTCAGGGCGGCGGTGAGCAGCTCGCTCAGGTTCTCCTGCGTGACCGGGCGGGGATTGTCGGCGGGGATGGCTGCCAGGGCGATCTCGACGGCCTCGGGGATCCCCTCGGCTGTGAAGCCCAGATCCGAGAGCCGCTGCGGGGCATCGAGCACCCGTCGCAGCTGCTGCAGGCCCTCGAGCGCGGTGGAGCTGCCGAAGGCCGCCGCGATCCTGTCGGCTGCCTCCGGGGCATGGGACATGTTGACGGCCAGCACGTACGGCAGCACCGTCGCGTGCGTGGGGGCGTGCGGCAGATCGAAGGTCCCGCCCAGGACGTGGCAGATCTTGTGGTGCATGGCCGAGCCGGCCGAGGCGAAGGACACCGCCGCCAGGTAGGCGCCGTAGAGGGTCCGATCGCGTCCGTCGACGTCCTCGCCGTCGGCGGCCACGGCCGGAAGCCCCTGGCTCAGGGCCCGGATCGCCTCCCCTGCCAGCGCGGCGTTGATCGGATCGGCCCGCGGTGCCCACAGGGAGTCGATGCAGTGCGCCAGGGCATTGAGCCCGGAGGCCACGGACAGCTCGGTCGGCATGGACATGGTCAGCTGCGCGTCGTAGATGACCGCCTGCGGCAGCACTCGCTGATCGACGCCGGTGGTCTTGCGGGCGCTCTCCGTCAGCCCCCAGACGTCGGTGGCCTCCGAGCCGGCGTACGTGGTGGGCACCGCGATGATCGGCACGCCGCTGGTCAGCGCGATGGCCTTGGCCAGCCCGGTGGTGGACCCGCCGCCCACGCTGGCCAGCAGGTCGATCCCGTGCTCGGCGGCTGCGGCGCGCCCGCGCTCGGCCACCTCGACGGGCACGTGCATCACGACCTCGTCGTGCCACAGGGCCACGTCGATCCGCGCGGCGATCCCGCGGGCCATCTTGAGCTCGCGCTCACCGGTGATGACCATGACCCGCTGCGCGTCCAGGCGCCGGACCTCGGTCTCCAGGTGCTCGGCCCCGCGACCGGCGCCGAAGAGCACGCGCTGGGGAAGTGTGGTGTGGGTGAACTCCAGGCTCATGCGCCGGCTCCTTCGGTCGTCACGGACAGGATCGAGGCCAGGGCATCACGCAGGGCCGCGGCAGGATCCTCGGGGAGGTTCTGGCTGCGCCAGCCGATGTGCTTGTCGGGCCGGACCAGGACGGCGCCGTCCTCGTCGACGCCGCGCAGGCGCTCCCAGTCGCAGTACAGGTCGGTGACCTCCTGGCCCGGTCCGATGACCACGGTCTCGAGGTCGATCCCCAGCGACGATGCCGCCTCCTGCGCGGCCTCCGCCCACCCCGGGCCGGTCACGCCCGTGAACAGGGTGAAGCGCCGGTAGGGAGCGAGGTCGTGGGTCGAGACCTTGGTCATGGCATCGCCCACCCATGCGTGCGGCAGGCGCACGCCGGGGCGGGTCGAGGGCTCGTAGTACAAGTCGGGATCGCGCGTGGGCTCGGGGGCCGGGGTCCCGTCGCCGAGGACGGCGGAGGACTCGTAGGCCTGACCGAGCTCCACGCCGTGGGCGTTGAACTCGTAGTCCTTCAGCTCCAGGGCCCTGCGCACGGCCTCGCGGGTCGCCCTGCCCTCAGGGGTGGCGTCCTTCCGGGACTCGATCCGAGCGCGCATCTGCTCCTCCGACAGACCCGGCTCGGTGATCCCGAGCGCCTCGAACAGCTGCGCGGACTCGCGTCCGGACTGATTGGCGCGCGTGACGATCTGACGCGCCACGGGGGCGCGCTCGTCGTCGTAGGTCTCGAGCAGGTCCGGGCCGGCCTGCTCGCGCAGCACGGCGGCCAGCTTCCAGGCCAGGTTGTAGGCATCTCCCACCGACGTGTTCGAGCCCAGGCCGTTGTTCGGCGGGTGCTTGTGCACGGCGTCCCCGCCGCAGAAGACCCTGCCCCTGTGCAGCTCGGTGGCGAACTGCTCGTTGTTGCCCCACAGCGAGATCCCGGTGATCTCGACCTCGAGGTCAGGGATGCCCACCAGGGTGCGCACGATCTGGCGGGCGTCGTCCTCGGAGACCTCCGGCGTGCCCTGGGCGATGTCGAAGCCCCACACGATCAGCCACTCGTTCCAGGGCCGGACCATGCGCACCAGGCCGGCGCCGATGCCGCCGACGTTCGCCCCGGGGGAGAGCACCCAGTACAGCGCCGAGGGACGGTGTCCGACCAGTCGCGAGAGATCCGCGGTGAAGGTGATGTTCATGGACCCGGCGATGTCCATCTGCCCCTCGAGCGGCAGGCCGATGTCGGCGGCGACCTGCGAGCGCGCCCCGTCGGCGCCGATCAGGTACTTGGCGCGAATGGTGTGCTCCGTGCCCGTCACGCGGTTGAGCACCTTGGTCGTCACGCCGTCGTCGTCCTGGACGTGGGAGACGTACTGCACGGAGAACTGCATCTGCGTGCCGCGGCGCGTGGCATGGCTGACCATGATCGGCTCGAGCAGGGTCTGCGGGATATCGCAGTTCAGCTCGGGGGAGGCCAGCTCGTAGTCGGCGTGCCGGGAGGGATGCGTGCCCCAGGAGGGGACGCGCCCGATCTCGTCGCCGGCGATCGAGGTGCAGAACACGGTGTCGCCGATCATCTCGTGCGGCACGGCCTGCGCCTTGACCTCGGAGACGATCCCGACGTCGCGGAAGATCTCCATGGTGCGCTGGTTGGTGATGTGCGCTCGCGGCGTGTTCGCCGTCCAGCGGTACTTGGTGACCATGATGTTGCGGACCCCGAGCTCCGAGAGGAACAGGGCCATGGAGGCCCCGAACGGCCCGGAGCCGATGATCAGCACATCGGTCTCGATGTCCTTGCTCACGGGCGTCTGGGTCACGGCGACCCCGTCGTTGAAGATGACCATCTCAGCTCCTCGCTGCTGGCGGTGCACCGGCTCAGCCGCCGGTGCCTCATGTGGAGCCAGCCTGCGATGTGAGCGGCGTCACGGGAATCTTAGTTGGCAGAGATGGCGGAAATCCGCAAGAACGACGACGTCCTCCTCAGCTCTGGAGCAGGTCCCGACGCAGGCGCAGCGGCGTGGTCCCGAAGCGCCCCCGCACGGCACGCTGGTGCCCGCCGCGCCCAGCACGCGGGAGAGCTGCCGGGTCGAGATCCCGGCGGCCTCGGCGATCCGCGCGGCATCCAGCGCGGGGTCGGCGCATCGGTCCTCGATGGCCCGCGTGATGATCGCCAGGTGGTCCGCAGCCGGGGCCTCGACCGCCAGCAGCGCACTCAGATGCTGCATCAGCCCGTCCTCGAGCGCTTCCGGATCCGTGGGAATGCCATGCATCGCAGCGCCCATCCGCTCGGCCACGGCGCGGGTCGCCGACGACTTGCCCGCAGCATCGCCGGGCGTGCGCGCGAAGCCGAGCACCCGCGGCTGCGCGAGAGGCCCGAGTGCCCCCAGCTCGGGAGCGACTCGGCCTGGTGCCGCTCCCAGCTGCTCAGCGGATCTTCACCGGCGGCCGAGGCCGTGGAGAACCGCAGGATGCCCGGGGCGCGCGGCGCGCTGATCACGGACGGCCCCTCCGAGCACCGTGATGAGAGGTGCGCGATCGCTGCCGGGGGATCATCTGCTCACCACGCGCGAGCCGCCCCTCCGCCTCCGCGCACCGTCTCGGCGGCCGCTACCAGCCAGATCGCCTCCCGGCTGATCCCGGAGGCGTTGCCGATCCAGTCCTTCTCCTCGCGCGGGGCCAGGTGGTGCCCCAGTCCGGTGAGTCCGCGCCCGGCGGGGGATCCGGCCAGACCCAGGTCGGTGTCCTCGCCGTCCTCGTCATTGCGCGAGCTCAGTCGCGGGGCGGCGATCGCGTCTACGAGCGGTAGCCCCCGCTCGAAGTGACCCGCGATGATCTGGGCCACCGAGGTGATGATCGTGGCCCCGCCGGGGGTGCCGACCACCAGGCGCAGCCCCGTGGCGTCGGTGATGATCGTGGGTGCCATGGACGAGCGGGGCCGCTTGCCGGGCCCCGGGAGGTTCGGATCCGGAACCCCCGGAGTCACCGGCACGAAGTTGAAGTCCGTCAGCTCGTTGTTCAACAGGAACCCGTGGCCGGGCACCGTGATGCCGGAGCCGCCCGTCTGCTCGATCGTCAGCGTGTAGGACACCGCGTTGCCCCACTGATCCACGACGTTGAGATGCGTGGTCGACTGCCCCTCGTACGGCTCCGGCTGCGCTGCGCCGGCCGGCGGGGCCGTCGTGTAGTCGCCGTCGGGCCAGCCGAACGGGATCGGACGGGGCCGGGCCGACGACGGCCGCATGATCTCGGCGCGCTCGGCAGCGAAGCCGTCGCCGAGCAGCTCGGCGTACGGCACGTCCGCGACATCGCCCACCCAGCGGTTGCGATCTGCGAAGGCCGTGGCGCAGGCCTCCGAGAAGCGGTGCAGGTAGTCGGTCTCGCCGAGCTGGGCCAGGCCGACCCCGGTGCGCAGCTCGTAGTGCTCGAGCAGGTTCAGGATCTCGCCCACGGCCACGCCTCCCGAGCTCGGCGCCGGCATCCCGAAAACGGTCATCCCGCGGTACGCGCTGACCGTGGGCGCTCGCAGGACGGGGGAGTAGCAGGCCAGATCCGCCGCCGTCATGGGGCTGCCCTGAACCTCCTGACCGGACACGGCCGAGGGTGCGTTCGCCTCCGCGAGGATCGCGGCCCCGATGTCGCCGCGGTAGAAGACGTCGATGCCCTCGGTGCGCAGCCGCCGGTAGACCTCGGCCAGATCGGGATTGGCGAACGTGCTCCCGACCTCGGGGGCGCTGCCGTCGCGCAGGAAGACGCGGGCGGTCTCCGGGAACCGGGAGAAGCGCTCGGCGTTCTCGTCGGTCTGGGAGTGGAAGTGCTGGTCCACCACGAAGCCGCGCCGGGCCAGCTGCTCGGCCGGCTCCAGCAGCGCACCCAGCGGAAGCGTCCCGAAGCGCTCGGCGGCAAGGGCCCACATGGCCGGGGTGCCTGGCACCCCGATGGACAGACCGGAGTTCACGACGGCGTCGAAGTCCAGCTCGGCGCCCGAGGCGTCGGTGAACTGGGTCTCGGTATAGCTCATGGGGGCCGTCTCGCGGCCGTCGATCGTGTGCACCAGGCCGGTGGCGGCATCGCGGTAGAGCAGGAAGCCGCCGCCGCCGATCCCGCACGAGTACGGCTCGGTGACCCCGAGCGCGGCTGCCATGGCCACGGCGGCATCCATCGCGCTGCCGCCGCCCTGCAGGATGCTCAGGCCGATGTCGCTGGCGTACGGGTCCACGCAGGACACGGCAGCGGTGGTGCCGACCGCCTCGTTGAGCTTCAGCGGCTCGGGCGCGGAGCCCAGCCCGGGATCCGACGGGACTGGTGCCTCAGGCCCTGGAGCTGCCGCCATCGCCTGACTCGCACCCAGGGCACCGGCCCCCAGTGCCGCCCCGGCTGCGAGGGCCGATCGTCGGGTGATCCGTCCGGTGCTGTGCTGCGTCATCTCCGCCTCCGCTGAGCACTCGTTCCTCGGGTGTGATGCAGAACACCCTACGCTCCGACGGCGAGCAGGGCGGAGGACGGCTCAGCGCGAGCGCTCCTGCCGCGCCAGCACCAGGGCGCAGGCCAGGCCCAGGACGATCCACACGCCCATCATCCCCAGGACCCCGAACCAGCCGCCGGCGCTCCAGATGTGGGTGGACAGCGTCCCGGAGACCGAGCTGCCGGCGTAGTAGAAGATCAGGTACAGGCTCGAGGCGCGCGCGGTGTCCAGACCTGCGCGGTGCGCGCCGTCCACCGCCCATCCGCTGGCCACGGAGTGGGCGGAGAAGAACGCGAAGGTCAGCAGGCCCAGTCCCAGCAGGATGGGCAGCACGGCATCCGGGGTCGTGAGCGCGGTGCCTGCGGCCATGGCCGCGATGCCGAGCATGACCGCCACAGGCCGCCCCGTGCGCTCGGCCAGACGCCGGGAGAAGGCGGGTGCCAGCAGACCGGCCGGGTAGGCCAGGTAGAGCACTGCCGCCTGCTCGGGGCTCATGGCGAAAGGCTCGGCCTCCAGCCGCAGCGACACCGCGTTGTAGACCCCCACGAACACGGCCATGGAGGAGAAGCCGAGGCCGCACACCAGGGCGATCCGTCCGCTGCGCAGCAGGCTGAACGTCCCCGTGGCGATATCGACCACCGAGAAGGGGAACCGCGTGGGTCGATCACCCGGCAGCAGGACCACCACGGCCACTCCGACGAGCACCGAGAACACCCCGAGCACCAGGCTCACCAGCTGCCAGCCGCCGAGCCCGGACAGCGGTCCCGGCAGCAGCCGGCCGGCCGCTCCGCCGAGGCCCGTGCCCATGATGTAGATGGCGTTGGCCTTGGCGTGGGCGGAGGCGGCCACCTTCTCGCGCAGATACGCCAGCGCGATCGCAGGCAGCCCGGCCAGGGCGATGCCCGCGGCGGCGCGCAGGATCAGGAAGACCTCCCAGCTCGGGGCCACCGCGCACAGGGCGCTGAGCGCCCCGGAGAGGATCAGCGACCCGGCCATCACCCAGATGCGCCCCAGATGATCGGCCAGCGGCCCCGCCATGAGCAGTCCCAGGATCATCGCCAGGGTCGTGGCGGACAGCGCGGCCCCCGTGGCGCCCTCCTCGACGCCGAACACGCGCGCGAACTCGGGAAGCAGCGGCTGCACGAAGTAGATCAGCGCGAAGTTCGCCAGACCGCCCAGCGCGAGCACTGCGAGCACTCGGCGATAGCCCGACGACCCCGCCGCGAACCCCTCCTCAGGTCGGCTCACCGACATGCGAGCTCCCCTCCCTGCCTCGTGTCCTCCTCCGGCAGAGGCCGGAGATCGATACGCCTGATCGAATCAGTGCTGGCGACTGTGTCAATTGCTGGTCTCAGTGTGACGCAGGGCATGGACAGGCATAAGGTGAACCTTAGACACATGCTCGGCAGTGCGGCCGCGAGCCGGCCGCCCCAGCACCCACAGCACCGTACGCCCCTCACGGCGAGATCAGGATGACCTTCGACGATGACCGAATCGACCTCCGGAGCAGACCCCCACGGCACGGCGCAGGACCATGCGCTGGCCACCGCCCGTCGGCAGGTCGCTCTGGTCCGGGACGAGAAGCGCAATCTGGACCGGCAGCTGGCCACGGCCGGCGATCAGAACCAGAAGCTGCGCACCGCCCTGGAGTCCGCCCGCGGCCAGATCGAGCAGCTCAAGAAGTTCCTGGCCAACGAGGTCGAGGTCCCGCTGACGATCGCCACTCTGGTGCGCGTGGTCCCGCCGTCCACCACGGTGGGCTCGGCGACCCTGACCGCTGACGTCCACATCTCCGGGCGGCTCGTGCGCTGCCCCGTCTCGCCGCTGATCGCCACGGCGGGACAGCTGGAGCCCGGTCGCCAGGTGCTCATGAACGAGAACTCGACCGTGGTCGCCGTGCTGGGCTACGAGCAGTCGGGCGAGCTGGCACCGGTCCAGGAGGTCCTTGACGCCACCCGGCTGGTCGTGGGCGGACGCTCCGGCGACGACCGCGTCCTGCGCATGTCCGGCGCCCTGCGCAAGGCCAAGCCGCGCCCGGGCCAGATGGTCTCGATCGACTCCCGCAACGGGATGGCCTTGGAGCTCGTCGAGCGCCAGGAGATGGAGCAGCTGGTCCTGGAGGAGGTCCCGAACATCCGCTACACGGACATCGGCGGCCTGGGCCCGCAGATCGAGGCGATCCAGGACGCGGTGGAGCTGCCCTTCCTGCACCCCGAGCTCTACCGCCAGCATCAGCTGACCCCGCCCAAGGGCATCCTGCTCTACGGGCCTCCCGGCAACGGCAAGACCATGATCGCCAAGGCCGTGGCCCGCTCCCTGGCCGAGCGCGCCGCCGAGCAGTCGGGGCGCAAGGAGGCCAAGGGGTACTTCCTGAACATCAAGGGCCCGGAGCTGCTGGACAAGTACGTGGGCGAGACCGAGCGCCAGATCCGCCAGATCTTCTCCCGCGCCCGCGAGCAGGCCGCTTCCGGCGTGCCCGTCGTGGTGTTCTTCGACGAGATGGAGTCGCTGTTCCGCACGCGCGGCTCGGGGGTCTCCTCGGACGTGGAGACCACGATCGTCCCGCAGCTGCTCACGGAGATGGACGGCGTCGAGAAGCTCGACAACGTGATCATCGTGGGCGCCACCAACCGCGAGGACATGATCGACCCGGCCGTGCTGCGCCCCGGCCGACTCGACGCCAAGATCCGCATCGACCGCCCCACCGCCGAAGGCGCCCGGGAGATCTTCGGGCTCTACCTCACGGAGACGCTGCCGCTGCGCCAGGAGGAGGTCATCGCCGCAGGCTCCCGCGAGGCGGCCCTGGAGCAGCTCATCGAGGTGGGCGTGTCGTCCATGTACGCCCAGGACGACTCCACGCGCTTCCTGGAGATCACCTACCGGGACGGCTCGCGCGAGACCCTGTGGTTCTCGGACTTCACCTCGGGCGCGGTCATCCGCAACGTGGTGGACCGCGCCAAGAAGATGGCGATCAAGGACCTGCTCACCGATCAGGTGCGCGGCCTGTCCCAGGAGCACCTGCGTCGAGCGGTGGCCGAGGAGTTCCTGGAGCAGCAGGACCTGCCGGATACCTCCGATCCGGAGGAGTGGGCCCGGATCTCCGGGCGCCGCAAGGACACCATCGCGGACCTGCGCTTCGTGCTGCACCGCGGCTCGCGCGCTGCAGCCGCTTCCGCACCGACCGCCCGGGCAGGAGAGCAGTCATGACCGTGCGCCGCATCATGGGGGCCGAGACCGAGTTCGGGATCCTGGCACCGGGCAACCCCAAGGCCAACTCGACCCTGCTCTCCACGCGGGCAGTGACGGCATACGCAGCCCTGGTGGCCCGCGAGCTCGGCTCGCGCGCGGACCGGACCGTGGACTTCGACTACAGCTCGGAGACGCCGCTGCGCGATGCCCGCGGCTTCGAGATGTCCCGGGCAGAGGCTCACCCCACCCAGCTCACGGACGTGGCCCCGGTGCTGACCTCGGAGGAGATCGCGGCCGAGGCGCTGACCGAGTCCGGGCTGTGGTCCGAGCAGACGCCGCAGGTCGTGATGAACACGGTCCTGCCCAACGGCGCCCGGCTCTACGTGGACCACTCGCATCCCGAGTACTCCTCGCCCGAGGTCCTCACCCCGCGCGATGCAGCCCTCTACGATCTCGCCGGAGACCGTGTGGCGGCCGAGATCGTGGCCACGCTGCAGGCCACCGCCGAGGTCGGCGACCAGGAGCAGGTGCTGCTGCACAAGAACAACACCGACGGCAAGTCGTCGTCGTACGGAACGCACGAGAACTACACCGTGCCCCGCGACATCGACGACGACGCCCTGACCGCCGCCCTGCTGCCCTTCTTCGCCTCCCGCCAGGTCATGTGCGGCGCCGGGCGCGTGGGGCTGGGCCCCGGCAGCGAGCGGGCGGGCTTCCAGATCAGCCAGCGCGCGGACTTCTTCGAGCGGATGGTGGGCCTGGAGACCACGGTGCGCCGGCCCATCGTCAACACCCGCGACGAGCCGCACGCGGATCAGAAGCGCTACCGTCGTCTGCACGTCATCATCGGCGACGCCAACCTGTCCCACTGGGCGCAGGTGCTCAAGTTCGGCACCACCTCGCTCGTGCTGCGCCTGGTGGAGCAGGGCCTGCAGCCCAGGATCGAGCTCACCGAGCCCGTGCTCGCGCTGCACCGGATCAGCCACGATCCGTCGCTGCAGGCCGCGGTGGGCCGTCGTGACGGCGAGCCACTGACCGGGATCCAGATCCAGCGGATGTACCTCGAGGCAGCCGAGGCCATGGAGAGCGCCGACGGAGCGAGCCCCGATCCGGAGACCGCCGAGATCCTGCAGATGTGGCGCGAGACCCTCGATACGCTGGAGACCGACCCCATGGCCATGGCGGACCGCCTGGACTGGCTGGCCAAGCTCAAGCTGCTGCTGGGCTACCGCGAGCGCGGCGGCCTGCGCTGGGACGACGCCAAGCTGGCCATGATCGACCTGCAGTACCACGACGTCCGCCCGGACAAAAGCCTGTACGGCAAGCTCGAGGCGGCCGGGCGGATGCGGCGCCTCTTCGACGAGCAGGAGATCCGCCAGGCCATGTGGACCCCGCCGGCCGACACTCGCGCGGACTTCCGCGGCCGCCTCGTGGCGCGCTTCCCCGACGACGTCATCGCCGCCGGCTGGGAGACCATCGCCGTGGAGCTCCCCGGACTGCGCCGCGGTGCGCGGATCACCATGCCCGAGCCGACCGAGCTGACCCGGGAGCAGACGCAGGACTGGTGGGCCGCAGCCGACATCGAGGAGTTCATCGAGCGGGTGCAGCGGGATCGACCCGATCTGGTGGAGGTCTCCGCCCGCATCGGCTGACACAGCCTCCGTGGTCCTTGGCCTCAGCCGGGGCGCATGGCACCGCACACGCAGCGACCGCCCGACGGCCGCGCACAGCAGCGAACATCGAAGGAGAACGAACATGGCAGAGCGCATCCAGCACAACGAGCCGCAGCGTCGCGACGAGGACGTCGAGCCCACGGGCCCGGCCCCCAGCGGCGGCGGGGCGCCCTCGGAGGCCGCCCAGGCCCGCAGCAGCCAGGCCGATGACTTCCTGGCGGACATCGACTCGATCCTCGAGGCCAATGCCGAGGAGTTCGTGAAGGGCTTCGTCCAGAAGGGCGGTCAGTGATCCGATGGATCAGCGGATCATCGGCGTCGAGACCGAGTTCGGGATCATCCACACGCCGCGCGGCGACGCCCCCTCCGGGGAGCCTGCGCGCACGCTGAGCCCGGATGATGCGGCCCGACTGCTCTTCCACCCGATCGTGGAGTGGGGCAGGTCCTCGAACCTGTTCCTGCCCAACGGCGCCCGGCTCTACCTGGATGTCGGCGCGCACCCCGAGTATGCCAGCGCCGAGTGCGCGAACCTCCAGGACATCGTGGCGCAGGACCGCGCCGGCGAGCTGATCGTCGACCGGATGCGCCAGGCGCTGGAGGCCAAGCTGGCCGCCGACGGCACCGGGGGATCGGTCTACCTGTTCAAGACCAACGTGGACAGCTCCGGCAACTCGTTCGGCTCCCACGAGAACTACATGATTGGGCGCGACACCCGCTTCGCCCGCCTCGTGGCCAGCCTGATCCCGTTCCTGGTCACCCGGCAGCTCTACTCGGGCACCGGGCGCATCCACCCGAACGGGCCCGTCGGCTTCGGCGAGGGCCAGACGTTCGGCGGCGGGCAGGGCGAGGCCTCGTACTCGTTCTCGCAGCGCGCCGATCACATCTGGGAGGACGCGTCGTCCTCGACCACGCGCGCCCGGCCGCTGATCAACACCCGCGACGAGCCGCACGGGGACTCCGAGCGCTTCCGCCGCCTGCACGTGATCGTGGGGGACTCGACCATGTCGACGACCACTACGGCGCTGCGCCTGGGCGTGACGGATCTGATGCTGCGGGTGATCGAGTCCGGTCAGCCGCTGCAGGACCGCACGCTGAACTCGCCGGCCATGGCGCTGCGTCAGATCTCGCATGATCTGACCGGCACCTTCCAGGTGGCCATGCGCGAGGGCGGCACCCGCTCGGCGCTGGACCTGCAGCGCGAGTACTGGGAGGTGGTCTCCCGCTTCGTGCAGGCCAACGGCGCGCACCACGACCGAGTGGACTGGCTGCTGGAACTGTGGGCGCGGTCCCTGGAGGCCGTCGAGAGCGGGGACCATTCGCTCATCGACACCGAGATCGACTGGGCCATCAAGAAGAAGCTCATCGACTCGTGGGCCGAGCGAGCCGGTGCGGACTACAGCCACCCGCGCGCCGCCCAGCTGGATCTGACCTACCACGACATCGCCCCGGGCCGCGGCCTGTTCCGCATGCTGGAGGAACGGGGCATGGCAGCCAGGCTGCCGGGCACCGACGGATCCGAGGCCGAGGCGGCGGTCGACCAGCCCCCGGCCACGCGCGCGGCCCTGCGCGGTGCGCTCGTGCAGGCGGGCATGGAGGCCGGCGTCCACTTCACGGCCGACTGGGTCAACATGAAGGTCAACGGGCCGGCCCAGCGCGTGGTGACCCTGCGGGACCCGTTCGCCACGCACGACGAGGCCGCCGAGCAGCTGCTCGAGCGGCTGCGCGCAGAGCGCACCACCGCGGTCACGTCCTCGCCGCTGCCGCCGGCCGTCTGAGCCGAGCGGCCGATCCTGGGCCACCGCCGCCCGGGCTGGACACCTGCTCCGGCCCGGGCGGACGATGACCTCAGGTCCCTCACGTCCCTCGAACCCCTCAGGAGCTCTCCGTGAACACCCCGAACCCCTCGACCACCCCCGCCGGCTCAGCGGGCACGGCCCATGACGAGGCCGCCGAGATCTGCCGGAACCTGATCCGGATCGACACCTCCAACTACGGGCGCGGCGAGTCCAAGGGGGAGCGCCGTGCCGCGGAGTACGTGGCCGGGCTGCTCGACGAGGTCGGGCTGGCGGCCACCATGGTGGAATCCGCCCCGGGACGCACGAGCGTCTTCGCGCGCATGGAGGGCACGGACCCGTCGGCCGATGCCCTGCTGGTGCACGGACACCTGGACGTGGTTCCTGCAGTGGCCGAGGACTGGAGCGTGGACCCCTTCGCCGCCGAGATCCGCGACGGCATGATCTGGGGCCGCGGCGCCGTGGACATGAAGGACATGGACGCCATGATCCTCTCGGTCGTGCGGCACATGGTGCGCACCGGCCAGAAGCCCAAGCGGGACATCATGCTGGGCTTCTTCGCCGATGAGGAGGCCGGGATGGAGTACGGC